>NZ_CP051515.1:0-303186 GCF_012689525.1 Paraburkholderia aromaticivorans | reverse complement strand
CACTTCGCCAGGCACCTGTCCGAACACGACGATCGCCTTGACTTCCTTACCCTTGGCTTGCAGATCGATCGCGTGATCGTAGAAGCCGACCACAGCCTGCACGCCGCCCGCGAGCAATTCGTTTTCCGCATCGACGCCCGCCGGCTGCGATTGCAGTTCGACGTCGAGCCCCTCTGCCTTGAAGTAGCCAAGCTGTTCGGTCAGGCGTGCGGGCAGATAGATGAGCTTGGTGATGCCGCCCACCATGATGACGACTTTTTCGGGCGAATCCGCGTACGCGGGCGCCGCCGGCTGGGCGAGCAGGAAGATCGTGAGCGACGCCGCGACGGCGGCATGGACGGCGCGCGCAACGCGCGTCACAGCATGAGGCATGGTGGGTGTCTCCGTTTATTTTTCCGCATCCGCGGTGAGCGCCTGAGGGATCGCCTGAAAAAATTCTAGGCGCGCGAATCCTTCTCAAAGCTTTCGCCGATGCCTGTCCGGTCCTGATTGCGGGTTTGTCCCGAGTCGCGGTGAAATAGCGGCTTCAACCGGCCTTAAACCGCTCTGCCGCGGCTCGCGGAAATGACACGCTGATGTGCACGCCTTTGCCACCCTCGCCCGGCTTGAGCGTGATCTCGCCGTGGTGGGCGTCCGCGATTTCACGCACGATGGCGAGGCCCAAACCAGTGCCCTCCGTATCCGCTGAAGCCCGGAAAAACGGCTCGAATACCCGGCTACGCGACTCGGCCGGAATGCCGGGACCATCGTCCAGCACGCTCACGGTGACGGTATCGGCGTCGGCGCTCACGCCCACGGTGACGTGACCGCCACTGCCCGTATAGCGGATCGCGTTCTCCGCCAGATTGGCAATCAACGCCTGCAGTAGCCCGCGGTGCCCCGCCACCGGCGCGGCACCGTTCAGTTCGGCGCCTAAATCGATGTCTCGCGCCTCTGCGAGCAACGCGAGGTCCTCCACGACTTCCATGGCGAGCGGCACCAGGTCCACCGTTTCCACGGTGAGTTGCGTGTTGTCGGCGGCCTCGGCTTGCGCGAGCAGAAGCAGCTTGTTCGTGAGACCCACCATCGAACGATTACTACGGTGCATTGCGGCCAGTGCTTCGTCGAGCGCGGGATTCAAGCCCTCCTGCTGACGGGCGAACTGCAATTGCGTGCCGAGCAAAGTAAGCGGCGTGCGCAACTGATGCGCGGCGTCGGCGATAAAACGGCGTTGCGCGGCCACCTGCACGCCGAGCCGCGCAATACATTGATTGATCGCTTCCACGATCGGCCGCAACTCGGTATGCAGACGCTCGACGCGAATCGGCTCCAGTTGCATCGGGTCGCGATCCGCCACCTCCTCTTTGACTTTCATCAGCGGCCGCAACTCGAAGGTGAGGCCGATGCACACCAGCGCGACCGCCAACACGATCATTTCGATCTGCCTCACGAGCTGCGGTTGCCACAACTGCTGAGCCATGGCGTCGCGCGAACGCACGGTTTTGCCGACCGTCACGCGCACGCGACGCGTCGCGCCATTGTCGTACATGAGACGCACGAGGCCAACCGCGCGCACAGTGTGGCCTTGCAGATGGGTGTCGTAGTGATCCGGCGTATCGGGTGCCTGCGCCGGACGCGTCGGGAAATCGGGTGTTCCGGCGAGCAGGCGTCCGTCGTCGACCTGCACGCTGTAGAACACCTGGTCGCGGTAGGGCGACACGAATACTTCGAGCGCGGCGGGCGGCACATCCACACGCAGGAAGCCGTCCACCCATTCCACTTCGCCCGCGATCATGCGCGCCGACGAAATCAACTGATTGTCCTGCACCAGATCCGCCGTGCGCCGCGCGTTGTCGTATTCGGCCTTGCCTGTCACGAACACGTACAACGCGAGTGGCACCAGCAGCCACCACAACAGGCGCATGCGCAGACTATTGGTCATCTTCTTTCTTGCGCAGCAAATAGCCGAGCCCGCGCAGTGTGACGATCGCTGCCAAACTGCCATCGAGTTTCTTGCGCAGACGCGAGATGTAGATTTCGACGGCATCTTCACTCGGCTCGTCGGCGAGCGTGAAGATCGCGTCGACCAGCGCCGGCTTCGTCACGGTTTTGCCCAGACGCAGGATCAACGTTTCGAGCACCGAGCGCTCGCGTGGCGTGACGTTCAGCGGCGCGCCCTTCAGCGTGAACTGCCGCGTATCGATGTCGAACGCGAGATCGCCGCACACCACTTCGCTCGCCTTCGAGGGTGACTGCCGGCGGATCGCCACCTTGATCCGCGCGATCAACTCGCGCACTTCGAACGGCTTGACCAGGTAATCGTCCGCGCCGGCGCCGAGCAGTTCCACCTTTTCGTCGATCGAGCCGCTCGCCGTCAGAATCAGCACCGGCGTCGCGTCGCCACGCTGACGCAGACGCCGCAGCACGTTCTTGCCCGACAGCTTGGGCAGATTCAGGTCGAGCAGGATCACGTCGTAGTGATTGGTGCGCAGCAGCTGGTCGGCGGCGTCGCCGTCCTGCACGGCGTCGAGCGCGAACGCCTCCTGCTCCAGCATCTTCGCGAGCCAGTGCGCCAGCGTGGGGTTGTCTTCGATGAGCAGCAGCTTCATGGCGGGAACGGCAAAAGTCAGGCCGTCGATTGTGCCGTAAAACAAGGGGGTTGCGCGCGTGCTGTGTGGTGTGCGGGATACGCCGCGAAGTTTTGGGCAGGGTTGCAGGAAAGTTGCGGGTTAACACCCATGATTTGCCCGCACCCCCGAAAGCTGGCAGAAGGTTTCCGATTTCTATAATCGCCGTCATTCATCCAGAAAGCGCCGCGCGCAACACACAGCGGCGACCAAACCTAAGGAGACTGCTTCATGCGTACCTTGCGCCAGATTGCCGCTGTGTCAGGTGTTGCGTTCACCCTTGCCGCCGCTTCGGCCGCCGCTCACGCGGAAAAGCTCACGATCATGGTCGGCGGCGCCACCAAGATCATCTATCTGCCCGCCAAGCTGACGGAGCAACTCGGCTACTTCAAGGACGAAGGCCTCGACGTCGAAATCCTCTCGCAGCCGGCCGGCGTTGACGCGGAAAACGAACTGCTCGCGGGCGCGGTGCAAGGCGTGGTGGGCTTCTACGACCACACCATCGACCTGCAGAGCAAGGGCAAGGAAATCCAGGCGCTGGTGATCTTCGGCCAGGTGCCGGGTGAAGTGGAAATGGTTTCCACCAAGGCCGTCGACAGCTTCAAGAGCATGGCCGACTCGAAGGGCAAAACGCTCGGCGTGACTGGGCTCGGTTCATCGACCAGCTTCCTCACGCAATACCTCGCACAACGTGCGGGCGTGCCGTCCACGCAATACACGCTGCTGCCGGTGGGCGCGGATAACAGCTTTATCGCGGCCATCAAGCAGAGCCGCATCGACGCGGGCATGACGACCGAGCCGACCGTCTCGCAGTTGCTGAAGACCGGCGACGCCAAGGTGCTGGTCGACATGCGCACGCTGGAAGGCACGCGCGCCGCGCTCGGCGGCACCTATCCGGCTTCGAGCTTCTATGTGCAGCGTGCGTGGGCGGAATCGCACAAGGACGACGCCGCGAAACTCTCGCACGCTTTCGCGAAGACGCTGAACTTCATCGCGACGCATAGCGCCGAAGAGATCGCCGCGAAGATGCCGAAGGACTACTACGGCAACAACAAAGACCTGTACGTGGGCGCGCTGAGGGCGTCGCTGCCGATGTTCACGAAGGACGGCAAGATGCCCGCCGACGGCCCGGATACCGTGCTGAAAGTGCTGTCGGCGTTCAATCCTTCGGTGAAGGGTAAGCATATCGACCTCGCCAAGACTTACACCAACGACTACGTGTCGGCACCGGTCAAGACGGCGGCGAAGTAACGCCTTTTCAACATCACGAGAACAACGAGGCATCAGCCGATGAATCAACCCCTGTCACGCGATACGCCAGCGATCGAGATGCGCAACGTGTCGTGCCGTTTCATTTCTCCTGATGGCAAGGCGACGATCGCGTTGCGCGACTTCAGCATGTCGGTGGCGCGCGGCGAATTCGTCGCGGTGGTCGGCCCCACGGGTTGCGGCAAGTCCACCACGCTCAGCATGATCACCGGCTTGCTGAAGCCCACCACGGGCGAAGTGCGCGTGATGGGCGCGCCGGTGGACGGCATCGATCCGCGTATCGGTTTCGTGTTTCAGGCCGACGCCGTGTTCCCGTGGCGTTCGGTGCTCGACAACGTGGCGGCAGGTCCGCTGTATCGAGGCCGTTCGAAATCCGCCGCGTACGACGAAGCCAACGAATGGTTGCGCCGTGTCGGCCTCGACAAGTTCGGCAAGCATTATCCGCATCAACTGTCCGGCGGCATGAGAAAGCGCGTGGCGCTCGCGCAGACCTTCATCAACAAGCCGGAAATCCTGCTGATGGACGAGCCGTTCTCGGCGCTCGACATGCAGACCCGCACGCTGATGCAGGACGAACTGCTGCAACTGTGGGGCGGCGCGGGCTCGGTGGTGTTCGTCACGCACGACCTGGAGGAAGCGATCGCGCTCGCCGACCGCGTATTCGTGCTGACCGCGCGTCCGGCGACGCTGAAGAAAGTGTACGAAATCGATCTGCCGCGTCCGCGGGTCACCTCGGAAGTGCGCTACGACCCGCGTTTCATCGAAATTTCGCGCGACATCTGGCACGACCTGCGCGAAGAAGTGCAGATCGGCTAATCAAGGAACGGCAAACATGTCTACTACCCCTCAACAGATGATGCGCTCGGGCATCGACGCCGCATCGCTCGCCCATGTCGAACGTGTGGCGCAAAAACGCATCCGGCAGCGTCACGCGCTGGTGATCTCGCTGCGTATCGTCGTGCTGGTGGTCGTACTCGGCGGGTGGGAACTGTCCGCGCGCCTGAAGTGGATCGACCCATTCTTCTTCTCAATGCCGAGCGCGATTTTCGAACAGATCATCGACTGGTTCGTGAACGGCACCTCGCAAGGTCCGCTGCTGACGCAAGTGTGGGTCACGCTCGAAGAAACCGGGCTTGGCTTCATAATTGGTTCGGTCGCCGGTGTGTTCTGCGGCATCGTGCTCGGCCGCAACAAGCTGCTGTCCGACGTCTTCAGTCTCTACATCAAGATCGCCAACTCGATTCCGCGCGTGGTGCTCGGTTCGGTGTTCGTGATTGCACTGGGGCTGGGTATGGCGTCGAAGGTGGCGCTGGCGGTGGTGATGGTGTTCTTCGTCGTGTTCGCCAACGCTTTTCAGGGCGTGCGTGAAGCCGATCGCTACATGATCGCGAATGCGCAGATTCTCGGCGCATCGCGCCGCCAGGTGACGACCTCGGTGGTGATCCCGTCGGCATTGAGCTGGATTCTTGCCAGCTTGCACGTGAGCTTCGGTTTTGCGCTGGTCGGTGCGGTGGTCGGCGAGTTCCTCGGCTCAAAGCAAGGTATCGGACTGTTGATCTCGACTGCGCAAGGCGCGTTCAACGCAAGTGGTGTTTTCGCCGCGATGATTGTGTTGGCCGTGGTCGCACTGGCAGCGGATTATCTGTTGACTGCGGTCGAACAGCGACTGTTGAAGTGGCGGCCGGCTGCGGTTTGATCACGGTGTCCCAGCACGCTGTATAGCAACACCCGCATCGAGGCTAATGCCGTTCAGTCGTGGACTGAACGGCATTTTCTTTTTTAGTCTATGAAGACGCGTTTCCTATCACCGCGGGAAAGGCGCAAACGCCATGCTGCAGTCCGGAGGCAGCAGCAGTGTTGCCAAAAGCAAGGCACCACACAATGCATTTGGCAATCTGATCACTTCATCTCCAAAGCGAAAGACTCGCCGTCAAAGTCATTCGTTCTTCAGCAGCGCTTCGATCCAGCGTCTTTCAAAACGCTAACGCCATGGAGCACGTATCGCACCATTTCCTTACCGCTATGCATTACTAATTGAAATGTTGATGGCGACGTTTATCGAAGCACTGGCAGCCGACGAACAACAGCGAGCGCAATCGTATGACGACGGATAGCGGTGGGACAGTCAGAGGAATCCATGCGCGGAAATTAGGCTTTGCCTGATTGCTGGCCGAACGACCTGATAGATTTCAAAATCGTAAGTTGATGCCGCGGTGAGGATGCGTCGTCCAATCAACTCAATCTGTAAGCCAAATCGAACCTTGAATGCGAGACGGGTGTTCAAAATCGCTACTTCCGTTTATTTTTTCCACATACGCATTCAGGATGGCTGATTAATACTTGAATTTGAATGCAACCCATCCGTCTCTTTCACATGGTGGAGGCAAGTCCGACTCTCTGAACCGTCGCCGAACGACAAAGCCTCAGCGTGCACCTTTCCTTGCAATACGAAGCATTTCGATAACGCACCTCCCTGGTGCGCTGCGCAGAATTCGACAAGGAAGCCGGTGATCGTCTCCGCCCTGTGTCCCGCCAATTTGTCCGGCATGTGTCGTGTGCAAGCCTGGCGGGACTTCCGAAATGCGGTGCCGCGAGGGCGGCGCCAAAGCTTTGAAGGAGAGGGACATGAAGAAGGCTCTGATCATCGCAGGCGGACTGCTTTGCGCGTTCACGTGGCAAGCGCACGCTCAGGACACCAGCACGGAGAGTACAGCGCAAGCTCAGCCGACAGCAGCCGACGCGGTGGGCGGGCAACCCTCCACCACTTCGATGTCCGGCGGTCCAGCAAAAGCACAGGGACTCACTCGTGCGGACGTCTACCAGCAGCTCGTTCAATCGCAGAAAAGCGGCGAAGCAGCGCGCCTGCAAGAATTGTTCAAGGGAGGCAACTGAACTGCGCCGTGGCATGGGAGCCGGTCGCGTAGCGGAATAATTCGCCGCCGGCTTCGCTGCATGAATGACGCCGTATTTGTCCCGTCGCCCGACGGGAGAAAATATGGCGCCTGATCGAAACACCTCATTTCCCCACCCACTCCCCGCCGCCTGTCTCCAGCCAGCAAACTCACGCTCCACATTCGTTGGCCGCCACGCAACACATTTCCGCGTTTACATTCGCTGCGAACGCCTACACGCCCGTTGCATAAGGCACTGTGCGCAATGGCACGGTCGATGCGTAATACACGCCACCCAGTCGTGCACTTACCAACATCGGTTGAATCGAGGTGCGTCATGTCGAGTGTGCAGAGCCAACGTCGGCGAGTGAATTGGCGAAGCCGGTCTTTTTCCGCGGAAGGCAGTTCAAAGCGTCACACTGCAAATCGCGACTTTTCAACCGGATTCGTGCCGCTCGGGTTGCGGACCGCCGGCTTCATCGGGCGAGGCCCGAAACAATTGTGGCCGTATGTTTTGCCGTGGGTTTTCGCGGTGCTCACCATCGGTTTTTTCTGCCTCGTGGTGCGCGGCGTACTCACGCGGCAATTGCTGGTGCCGCCCGTCGAAACGCCGCAGTCGCTGGTGGAACGCGGCTATACATCGAATTTTCTCGCGGAACGCATCATGTCTTCGATGCGAGCAATCGGTCAGGACGCCGAGTCGATCCCGCACGACACCATGACGGACAACGACGCACAACCGGACATTCAGATCCCCGGTCAGGAGATGTCGTATGCGACCACCGTGCGCTTCATCAAAGGCGTTATCAAACGCACGGACGTTGTCGTTCATGTCGGCATCACGAAGGTCAACGACAGCGCGGACGCCTACGTGGCGCATGTGCAGATTGAAGGCGGTCCGTTTAATTCCCGCGAAAGCACGGTGTCTTTCGCAGGACGCGACCTGGAGAAGTTCGTGCACGACATCGCGGTCAAAGCCATGCGTCTTGCCGAGCCGAATATTCTCGCCAGTCATCTCTACTCGCAAGTTCAGAGAACCAAGTGTTCGCTCGCGCAATGCGACTACGGCGAGATCGTCACGATCTACGACGAAGTGCTCGCACTGCCCGCCTCCGAGCAAGGCGAATGGGCGCTCGCCGGCAAAGCGTGGCTGCTTGCCAATCAGGGGCTGTCCAAGGAGGCCGAGCAGCAGACCCGCGAAGCGCTGACCGTGTACCAGCATTCGGCGGTGCTGCACGCTAGCCTTGGCATTGCACTCGAACAGCAGCATCGCATCGACGACGCGCTCGAAGCCTTGCGAGCCGGCGCCAGCGAGAAATCGAAGACGGCGGAAAATTTGCGTCTTCTCGGCGACGTGCTGTTGCATGCGAATCGCTATTCCGAAGCACTCGATGCATTCAAGCAGGCTGACAGAATGAAGCCGGACTCTGTCGACAACCTGCACGATTGGGGCGAAGCGCTCGTCACCGTGGGACGCTATGACGAAGCAATCGAAAAGCTCTCCCGCGCCGTCGCATTGCGCCCCGATCTCGCGCCCTCCTACGCGGAATGGGGCCGGGCACTGGATCGCAAAGGCGATCTGCCCGGCGCCTCGCGCAAATATGCGCAAGCGTTGCAACTCGATGCGGGGACTTTGTCAGCGCGAGAAAGTCATCTGGCGCGGCTTGCCAGAGCGGCGCAGGGAGGCAATCGCCCAGACGCGTCGAAACCCAACGGCGGCGTCAGGCCTGTTTCGAATCCACCCGCCTCAACTCAGTTGCAAACCGCGTAACGAACACCCGGCCATACCGGATGGTTGCCATGCAGATGGCTTGGTCCGCAGCACCTAACCGTTGCAGTCATACACCTAGTTGAAGAGGAGATGTTCGATGGACAATTTCGAAGATGCGTACAGGGCCCTGATCGGCAATGAAGGCGGTTACTCCTTCAATCCGCATGACCCTGGCGGTGAAACGATGTGGGGCGTCACGGCGCGCGTGGCACGCAGCGCGGGCTATGCCGGCGCCATGAAAGACCTGCCGCTGGATACCGCCAGACAGATCGCCAAACAGAAGTACTGGGACCCGCTGCATCTCGACGAACTCGACCCGCGCGTTGCCTTCCAGATATTCGACGCCAATTACAACGGCGGCCTGGTGGTGTTGTGGATGCAAAAAGCTTCCGGTGCGAAAGAAGATGGCAAGTTCGGCCCGGACACACTCGACGCGATCAAGAGCGCGGACCCTTTGAAGTTTGTCATGCGCTTTGCCGCCCATCGCTTGCGTTACCTGCGGAACCTGCACGCATGGCCCAATTTCAGCCGTGGATGGACCGAAAGAATGGCCGCTAATCTTCTCCTGGGAGCAGCATGATGGACTGGTCTAAAGTAGCGTCGAACATCGGCAGTAGCGCACCGCTTCTCGCCGGCCTCGTGGGTGGTCCGATCGGCGTGGGCGTGACGGCCGCCGCCGCGATTATTTCGCATGCGCTCGGCACGCCGAGCGATCCCGGCGTCGTGGAACTCGCGTTGAACGATCCCAGCGCGCTCGAGAAGGTCCGGCAAGCCGAGAGTGCGAACTCGCTGCAGTTGCAACAATTGATGGTCACTGCCGCCCAGGCGAGCCTTGCGCACCAAAGCGATATGGCGCGCATCCAGGCCGCCGATCGGGCCGACGCGCGCGCAATGGGAATCAGCAATAAGGACTGGGTGCCCAAAGTCCTTGCGATGGCGGTCACCGCCGGCTTCTTCGGCATTCTGCTGCTCATGGCCTTCCAGCCGCTACCGGGCGCGAACAAGGATCTCGTCAACGTGATCGTCGGCGCATTGGGTACGGCGTGGATCAGCATCATCGGCTACTACTTCGGCACGTCGGTGGGATCGATGCGAAAGACCGAACTGCTCGCCAAGCCCAGCGTGCCCATCACGCCGGACAGCGCGCTCACGCTGCGCGAGCCCGCGACCGCTTCAGTAGCGCATCCACAAGCGGCGCCGGCTCCGTCGCACAGCGAGGCATTCCAGCAATTCACGCCGGGTGGGCAGGGTCCGATTTTCTCGGGCAGTTGATGGCGATTCGTTCACGGACCAAACGAAGCACGCGACGAGAGAACGGCTCGCCGCGTGCTGCGTCGCGCGTGTCTTGCGTTTGAAGTTCAGCTGTTTGTCTCAAATTCAGCAACAAACATTACCTCAAACGGTGATTACTCTCTCCAGGTCGCAAAACTACAATGCAATCACTGAATACGAACAACAACGTTCGTAGCAAGATAAAAAACGAATTGGAGGTAGTTCATCATGAAATCGCTCATTCAAGCTGTTGTTATCGCTGCTGTGCTGGCCGCTCCTGTTGCTTCGTTTGCGCAGTCCAACCAGCCCGTGACCCGCGCCCAAGTGCGTGCCGAACTGATTCAGCTCGAAAAGGCAGGCTATCACCCCGGCCTCGCCGACCCGTACTACCCGGCCGACATTCAGGCCGCACAAGCTCGCGTCGCTCGTGAAAACGGCACCGCGCAGGCAGCGGAAAGTGGTTACGGTGGCACGGTGAACAGCGCTTCTCAAGCGGGTCGCCCGGTTCCCGCGAATGGTCCGAAGTCGGTTTATTTCGGCAATTGAGCAGTAGCCACGCGGTAATCAGGCAGTAACCCGACAGTAACCCGCTATACCGCGAGTTCGACGGCACAGGCACGAAGCATTCTTGTGCGACGATCAACCGCCTGGCGCGCCAGTAACCGGTGCGCGATGGTTCAAAACAAACTGGCCCGCGACCGGTGTCCCCGATCGCGGGCCAGATGTCTATCCGTTACCTCCGTCATCGGGTTCCCGATGGCTTCGCCTGGACCCTTCACGGTCCGGGCACTTTTTTTATTGGCGCCCTGTTCGGCGGTGCCTTTGTCAGTATCGAAACGGCGCCCGCAATGGCGGACCAGATGCCGGTTTCAGATGTTGGGCCGGCGACCCGCGTCAGTCGCGTGCGACGAGATCGCCCACTTGACCGCGCCCGGTGACGAGGCAGCTCGAGAGAAAATTCTCGCCCTGGCTGCTGGCCCCGATGTCTCCGAAGCCTTTTTTCAGCGCGTTCGATTTGACCATCTCCGCGCCCTGGTGACACGTTATTGTTCCCATCTCTCCCGCTTGCGCGCGCATCAGCGCTCTATCTGCCATCAGATAGCCGAGCAACAGCACTACGGCAATATTGAACGCTTGTCTCATGGTTCGCCTCCTCTTTGGAAGAGACTAACGCGAACCATGGATACACGGTCCTAGGGGTTTCCCGATCGATGGCTATTCCATGATGCAGATTAAATCAGGCCGAGGCTGTCGCAATGGTGTTGACTGGTGAGCACCATGTGAGGCTGGATCGAACAAAGGGGTTGTCCACCAAACTACGGCACCGGGTTTTTATCTGATACGTTCCCACACACTGTGTGTTTCGCCGCCCTCAGAGCCGGGCTTCGATTTGCCTGATTCGCTGTTCAATGGCGTTGCGCACCAGTCCATTCGAAGGCACCAGCAACAGCGACGACGCGATGATCTGATACACCCTATTACGCCGCACTTTGGACACTTTCTGCGGATCGAGCCAGGCATCGTTGTCCACGAGCAGGAGCAGCGTCTCAAGACCGATCAGAATCGGCCACAAACAGGCGAGCCGCAAACGCACGGAAAACGCGGGAATCGCCAGTGTGTAATCGAGGGCTTCGCGGAAATGATCGAGTGTCTTGCGCAAAAGCTCGACCATCAGCGGACGGGCACGCACGCAATTGGCCGGCAACAACAAATCCCGTGCGCTTAGACCGTATCGGTCGAGCAGGGTCTGCGGCAGGTAACAGCGGCCGATCCGCAAATCCTTGCCGCAATCACGCAACACGTTAGTCATCTGCAGCGCCTTGCCGAACCGCACACCGCGGCGAGCCATTGTCTCGGGCCGTTCCTTCAGCGTGCCGGGCATGTGCGCGTAGGTCATCGTGGTCCAGAATTCGCCGACGCAGCCCGCCACCAGATACGTGTAGCGGTCGAGTTCGTCGTATTCGCGCAGCGCCGCGATCTGGCCGGAACGTTCATCGGGGAAGGTGCGAAGATCGAACTCCATGCCTTCGGTCAGCGTCGAGACGATCTCGCGCACGGCCTTGCGATCCGATTCGCTCAGTTGCGACAACACGTCGAGCGCGGGGCCGAGCGATTCGAGCAGCACTTTCTCGTCCGATTGGTCCTGCTGCCCCGCCACTTCCGCGGCCATGCGTTGGAACAACGCGCCGTCGTCCGTCGCGCCGTTCACCTGAGCACGCAGCGACAACAGCAAGGCGAGGCGTTGTTCCGGCGAGATCAGCGAGGTGTCCGCAATCGTGTCGGCCGCGCGCGCCAGCAGGTAAGCGAGTCCGATCGGATCGCGCATCCCGACGGGCAGCACGCGCAGGGTGAGATAGAAGGAGCGTGAAACGCCTTTCAGGAGCGGGCCAAGAAGGAAGGCCCGGGTCGGATTCGGCATGGATGGGATCAGGTCGGTATTGGGCAAAAAAGCGGGCAAAAGTCAGGCGCTGCCGAATTGTATACGGCGAAACGCCTCTGCCGTGCGCGGTGGACCTGTCCTGCTCCCAACAACCCTCTCACCGCCCCTGGCCGCTCAGGTGTCTTTTTGAAGTCCCAGCAGGCCGATTGCGTTTTGCTTGAGAATCAACGGCTGCACCTCTTCCCTGAAACCGACCTGCTTGAAATCCTCCAGCCAGCGGTCCGGCTGAATCAGCGGAAAATCCGAACCGAACAGCATCTTGCGCTTTAGCACCGTGTTGGCGTGGCGGATCAACTCGGGCGAGAAATACTTCGGCGACCAGCCGGACAAGTCGATATAGACATTGGGCTTATGCAAGGCGATCGATAACGCCTGCTCCTGCCACGGCCACGACGGATGTGCGATCACGATGTTCATGTCGGGGAAATCCGCCGCGACGTCGTCGAGATGAATCGGCTCCGAATACTTCAGACGCAACCCGCCGCCGCCTCGCATGCCCGATCCCATGCCGGAATGGCCGCTGTGAAAAACCGCCGTGAGACGGTGTTCGGCGATCAGTTCATAGAGCGGATAGGCAAGGCGGTCGCTGGCAAAAAAGGCCTGCATCGTAGGATGAAACTTGAAACCACGCACGCCGTGTTCCTCGATCAGCTTGCGCGCTTCGCGCACACCCATCTTGCCCTTGTGCGGATCGATGCTCGCAAAGGCGATCATGATGTCGCTGTTTTTCTGCGCGAATTCGGCGATCTCTTCGTTCGGAATGCGCCGCCGCCCGAGGTTCGCTTCGCAGTCCACGGTGAACATCACGAAGCCGATCTTGCGCTCGCGATAGTGTTCGATGGTCTCGGGAATCGTTGGTCGCCGCCCGAGTTTCAGCACGGTGCCGAAGTACTTGTCGGCGGCATCGTCGAATTCCTTGCCGAACAGATCCGGCGGCTGGCAGCACGAAACTTCCGCGTGCACGTGGGTGTCGATTGCGACGAGTTGATCGAGATTCATCTACCGTTCCCTGTCTGATTCCGCGGCGCGCACGTCACGTCGCGCCGCATGCGTTCGCGACAATCACCGCGGGATCGCGCTGCGCCACGTCATACATCGTCTCGACGAGCGCGGCACGATGCGTCAACACCGCGCGTTGATTGATCGAGCCCTTGTCGGTGATCTCGCCGAGATCGAGCGACGGCGCAACGTCCATGAGCCGCAGACGCGCGATGGTGGTCGCGCCGCCCGTGGCGCTGCGATTGAGCGTGTCGAGCAGCGCGGCGAAGTGCGCGCGCACGGCGGGTGCTTCGACCACCTCTTGCGCGCTCGCCGAAGCGGGCAAGCGAGCCAGCCGCTTGCAATCGTCCAGACGTGGAAAGACCAGCAACCCCACATCGTCGCGATTCATGCCGGCGACCACCACGTCCTGCACATACGGCGCGCCTTCGGAAATCACGCGTGCCCGCATCGGACCGACGCTCACGAACGTGCCCGAACTCAGCTTGAAGTCCTCCGCGATACGCCCGTCGAACAGCAGTCCGAGTTCTGGTCGCGCCACGTCGACAAAGCGCAAGGCGTCGCCGCTGCGGAAGTAGCCTTCTTCGTCGAAGGCGTTCTGCAACTCCACCGCGTCGGCGCGCCAGTAGCCGGCCATGACGTGCGGCCCGCGATAACGCGCCTCGAGCTTGTCGCCGACCGGCGCGAGTTTGACTTCGCAACCGTGCGCGGGCAGGCCCACATAGCCCGCGCGCATGATCGGCCCCGTGGTGAACAGACACGACGGCGACGTTTCCGTCATGCCGAGTCCGGCCATGATGCGAATGCGCTCGCCGCAATATGTTTCAGTGACGCGTTCGAGCCGGTCCCACGCCGCTTGCGATAAGCCGGCACCGGAGAAGAAACAGACCTTCACGCGCGAGAAGAACGTCTCGCGCAGTTGCTCGTCGCGTTCCAGCGCAATCGCCAGCTCCTCCCAACCCTTCGGCACGTTGAAGTAGATGGTCGGCGCGATTTCGCGCAGATTGCGCAGGGTTTCCTCGAATTTGCCGTTGACCGGTTTGCCGTCGTCGATGTAGAGCGTGCCGCCGTTGTAGAGCGCGATGCCCACGTTGTGGCTGCCGCCGAACGTGTGGTTCCAGGGCAGCCAGTCGACCAGCACCGGCGGTTCCTTCGCGAACTCGGGAAACGTTTCAAGCAGCATCTGCTGGTTGCTGCACAGCATGCGGTGCGTGGTCGGCACTGCCTTCGGCAGCTTGGTGGAGCCCGAGGTGAAAAGAAATTTGGCGATCGAGTCCGGGCTCACCGTGGCGTGAACGGAGTCGACCGTGGTTGGCGTTGTGTTCAGCAGGTCGTCGAACGAAGTCACGTTGCGTGTCGCCGGCTGTTCTCGTGGCAATCTCGCGGCCACCACTTCAACATCGGCCGACACGACTGCGTCGATTGCCTTGGCGAACGTATCGTAGGCGCTTGCAAACACGAGACCCGGTGTCAGCAAATCGATCGTATGGCGCAGCTTGCCGAAATCGCCGGAAGCAAGCGCGTAGGCGGGCGAAATCGCGGCATAGGGAATCCCCGCCCACATCGCACCCAGCGCAAATTGCAGATGTTCGAGATCGTTGCCCGACAAAATCACGACGGGCCGTTCAGCGGAAAGATCCCGCGCGAGCAGCGCCTGGCCGATCGCGCGAGCGCTTTGCAATGCTTTCGCGTAGCTCAGGCCGATCCATTGACCATCGCTGCCGCGACGCGCCGCCAGCCATCGCTCGGGATGCGCTTGCGCGCCGCTCGCGAGCCGTTCGGTCATACGTTGCGGATGCTCGCCGAGCGGTTCAGCCGCGCGCAAATACCACGTGTCGCCCTGGCGTTGCGTGTGCAACGATGAAGCGCCGATCGTCGTCGCCCGGTAGCGCTTTGGCGCGTCGGGGGTGTTCGGTTGTATCGGCTCGGAATGCAAAGCCTGTCTCCTTGGAAAAGTGCCTGCGCGGCGCCTTGCTGCGACGCCGGGCGCTTCACTCTGTGCTCTGTGCCCTATGCGGCAAAGCCACCTTCTTTAATGCTTTGATCTGGTGTGAAAACCGCGAGCGCCACGCTCAAATCGGATAATGCCGAGGTCCGGTTTGAATCGTGATCCACCGCAGATCCGTGAACTCGGCAATCGACGCCTTGCTGCCGAATCGCCCGTAACCGCTTTTCTTCACACCGCCGAACGGCATCTGCGCTTCGTCGTGCACTGTCGGACCGTTGATATGGCAGATGCCCGATTCGATACGCTTCGCCACGTTCAACGCTCGGGACACATCGCGGCTGAATACCGCTGCCGAGAGTCCGTACTCGCTGTCGTTGGCGATTCGAATCGCTTCTTCGTCGCCGTCCACGCGTTGCACCGTGACCACCGGTCCGAACGATTCTTCCGCGTACAGCTTCATGGCAGGCGTGATGCCGTCGACAATCGCCGGTTGCATCACGGCGCCTTCGACCGAGCAGCCGACCGGCAACCTGGCGCCCTTCTCGCGCGCATCTTCGATCAACGTCTTGATGCGTTGCGCGGCGGCGGCGCTCTCGAGCACGCCGAGCACGGAATCCGCAGCGGCCGGATCGCCCGCTTTCAAAGTCAGCGCTTTCGCCACGAGTTTCTCGACCAACGCGTCCGCAATCTTCCGGTCGACGATCACCCGCTCCGTCGACATGCAAATCTGCCCCTGGTTGAAAAACGCGCCGAACGCGATGCCGGCCACGGCCGCATCCAGATCGGCGTCGTCGAGCACGACCACCGGCGCCTTGCCGCCGAGTTCAAGCAACGCCGGCTTCAGATGCGACGCCGCATGTTGCGCGACAATGCGCCCCACTCGCGTCGAACCGGTGAAATTCACGCGACGTACTGCCGGATGCGCAATCAGCCGCTCGACGATCGCCGGTGCATCTTCAGCGGAATGCGTGATCACGTTGACTACGCCATCGCCGAGACCGGCTTCCTGCAGCACGCTGCCGATCAATCGATGCACGCCCGGACAACCTTCCGACGCCTTGAGCACGACCGTGTTGCCGCACGCGAGCGGCATGGCAATGGCCCGCGTGCCGAGGATCACCGGCGCATTCCACGGCGCCATACCGAGCACCACGCCGCATGGTTGGCGCACCGCCATCGCGAGACTGCCCGGCACGTCGGAAGGAATCACGTCGCCGTCGATTTGCGTGGTCATGGCCGCGGCCTCACGCAACATGTTGGCGGCCAGCATCACGTTGAAGCCGTACCAGTTCGGCATCGCGCCGGTTTCGGCGACACCGGTTTCGATGAACTGCGCGGTGCGGGCGTCCATCAGATCGGCTGCCGCCAGCAACCGCTTGCGGCGCTCGGTCGGCGCCAGCGCCGACCAGGCCGGAAAGGCCCGCGACGCCGCTTCGACCGCGGCGTCGGCATCGGCTAGCGTGGCCGCTGCCGCACGCGATGCAACTCGGCCGCTCGCGGGATTGATCCGCTCGAAGGTCTTGCCGTCCGACGCGCCACGGCTTTCGCCGCCAATCAACAAAGTCACTTCATGCATGTCTGTCGTCTCCTCGCTGTCTCTCTCGCTGCGTCTCTCGCCGTAGTCTGCGTGAACCGAAGTCCACGCCGATGCGACCGATCAGCGCTTGTACGTTTGCAGACCCGGCTTGATCGCCTTGTCGTCGAGGAACTGCTTGAGGCCCTGTTCGCGGCCGCCTTCCGGATCGCGCAGTTGCGCCTGATCGAGCTTCGCGTACAGGTAGTCTTCGTTCTGATCCCACGTCAGTTCGCGGCAACGCTTGAAGCCATTCTTGGCGGCGCGCAATACCACCGGGTTCTTCTCCAGCAGTTTGCCGGCGAGCACGCGCGTCACCTCGCGCAGTTCGGCACGCGGCACGCTCTTGTTGACGAGGCCCATCTGCGCCGCTTCCTGCCCGGTGAACGTCTCGCCCGTCATGATGTAATACAGCGCCTGACGATGCCCCACAGTATCGGCCATCGCTTTGCTCACCAGATTGCCCGGCGGAATGCCCCAGTTGATTTCGGAGAGACCGAACGTGGCTTCATCAGCGGCAATCGCCAGGTCGCACGCCACCAGCGGCGAGAAGCCGCCACCGAAGCACCAGCCGTTGACCATCGCGATGGTCGGCTTCGCGTACATGCGCAGCAGTTGCCATTGCCAGCGGCACGCGTCGCGGCGGATTTTTTCCTGCAGGATCTCGGGGCCGGCGTCGACTTCGCGGAAATATTCCTTCAGGTCCATGCCGGCAGTCCACGCGTCGCCTTCGCCCGTGAGCACCAGAACCTGCGCTTCGGTGTCGAGTTCAACGGCTTCGAGCACCTCGATCATTTCCTTGTTCAGCGTCGGGCTCATGGCATTGCGCTTCTCGGGCCGATTGAACGAGACCCATGCGATTCCTTCCACGACATCGACCTTGACGGTTTTCCAACGGCCTTCATAACTCATCTGCTTTCTCCGTGAACGTTGGCCGCGACCGCGGCCTGATGAACACATTTAATATCAGGCTGCCTGATATGTAAAGCGGAAATTCACCCGCTCGGTGCAAACCCCTAGCGGCGGAATTCGCGTCGAGGCGCGCTAAGATGCGGGATAGACCGAACCTCCTGCCCATGATGAGCAAAAATCAAAATACGCCTGCCGAACCTGCCGCCACGCGCACTCGCCGTTCCAGCCTGCGCCTGACCTATGTGATCGGCAGTCTCGACCGCATTCTGCGACGCCGCATGACTGAAGCGCTCGCGCCGCTCGGCCTGACGCTCGCGCAATTCACCGCGCTTTCCGTGCTCGATGCCAAAGGACAAGCGTCCAATGCGCAGGTCGCCGAGCGTTCGTTCATCACGCCGCAATCAGCCAACGAAGTGATGAACGCGATGGCGAGCCGCAACTGGGTGAGCCGCGAGCCGGACCCGACGCATGGCCGCATCGTGCTGCTGCGACTCACGGATGAAGGGCGCGCCGTGTTGCGCGAATGCGAGCAGGCCGTCAAGACCATCGAAAAGCAAATGATGGAAGGCATCGAGCTCGATGCCGCCGGCGCGGTCCAAACCCACCTCGAAACTTTCGTTCGTAATCTGCGCGGCTAGATCCGCTCGCGCCACGTCGCCGAATTGCTAGGTGTTTTCACCGAACAATTTGCGCTTGTGTTATCAGCCTACCTGATATTAAATCCAGTCCACGATGCAGCGTGTGGAGACGCGCCGCATCGCCTCGAAGCAAATGCACCGTCGTCTGGCCATCGAAACGATGCGCCGCGCGCGGCGGTGTTCGCTGCGCTGCTGCCGGGCATTCAATCGCGGCCTCGACGATGATCTGAAGCCCGCTTGCCGAACCCGTCTGATGTGCAAGACGGCGACTCGGCATCTGCTGTCTCTCAGCGAAACCGGAAAACCACGCCATTTAATAAGGATCACTAACGTGAAAAGAGCCGGCACATTGAATTCGACCGAAGCCACCACGGTCCCGGCGACGTCCAGCCGGACAGGCGCCTTCGTCACCCTCGGATTGTGCTTTGCCATCGCCCTGCTCGAAGGACTCGACCTGCAGTCGGTTGGCGTCGCCGCGCCGCGCATGGCGCGCGAGTTCGGCCTTTCGGTCGCGCAAATGGGACTGGCGTTCAGCGCCGGCACCTTCGGCTTGCTGCCCGGCGCGATGTTCGGCGGACGACTCGCCGACCGCATCGGCCGCAAGCGCGTGCTCGTGATATCCGCGTGCCTGTTCGGGCTGCTGTCGATCATGACCGCGCTGGTGAGCGACTTTCACACGCTCGTGATCGTGCGGGTGCTGACAGGTATCGGACTCGGCGGCGCACTGCCGAATCTGATTGCGTTGTCGTCGGAAGCGGTTGAGCCGCGCTCGCGTAGCACCGCCGTGAGCGTGATGTATTGCGGCATTCCGTTCGGCGGCGTGATCGCGTCGGTGATCGGCGTGTTGAGCGCCGGCGACACCGAATGGCGTCACATCTTTTACGTCGGCGGTGCGGGACCGCTGGTGCTGGTGCCGCTGCTGCTCGTATTCCTCGCGGATTCGAAGGCGTTCACCAAAGCATCACGCGATGGACAAGCCAAGCCTGCGCCGGTCGGCGAAATCCTGTTTGGCGGCACGCGTGGCCTCTCCACCGTGCAGATCTGGGTTAGCTACTTCTGCACGCTGATCGTCCTCTACTTTCTGCTCAACTGGCTGCCCTCGTTGATGGCCGCGAGCGGTCTGACGCGCGCGCAGGTCGGCTACGTGCAGATCTTTTTCAACATCGGCGGCGGGATCGGCGCGTTGTGCATCGGCATGTTGATGGATCGAATGCGCTCGGGCGTCGTGGTGGCCGGTATGTATGTCGGAATCATCGCCTCGCTCGCGACGCTTTCGATGGCGCACGGCTTCGGCGCGCTCGCGGCCTCTGCTTTCTTCGCGGGCATGTTCGTGATCGGCGGCCAATCGGTGCTGTACGCGCTTTCCGCGGCGTTCTATCCGACGGCGATGCGCGGCACCGGCGTCGGCGCGGCGGTGGCGGTGGGCCGCATCGGCTCGGTGGTCGGGCCGCTCGCCGCGGGTCAATTGCTGGCGATGGGCCGCAGTTCGTCGACCGTGATCGGCGCGAGCATTCCCGTCACGCTGATCGCAGCAGCAGCCGCGCTGCTCCTGCTGCGCCGCCCGCGCGCCGACGACTGATCGTCCGCACAAGAAGACTCAACAACAACAAACACACACATTCATTCAACGGTTCGGAGACACCCTTCATGCAAGCATCCGCACGTCTTTTACTCTGCGGCGCACTGTGCACCGTCAGCGGCGCCGCAGCGGCCCAATCGAGCGTGACGCTCTACGGCATTGTCGATACCGGCATCGAATACGTTTCGCACGCGAACGCCGCGGGCAAGAGCGTGTTCCGCATGCCGTCGGTCACGGGCGAACTGCCTTCGCGCTGGGGACTGCGCGGCAATGAAGACCTGGGCGGCGGCTATAGCGCGGTCTTCACGCTGGAAAGCGGCTTCAACGTGCGCGCCGGCGATCTCGGCCAAGGCGGGCGGCTGTTCGGCCGTCAGGCATTCGTCGGCATCAAGAGCCCGTACGGCACGGTCTCGTTCGGCCGCCAGTACACGATGACGTACCTCGCGCTGATGGGCGCGGACCTGATCGGCCCGGACATCTACGGTCTCGGCTCGCTCGACGCCTATGTGCCCAACGCCCGCGCCGACAACTCGGTGGTCTACCTCGGCAGCTATGCGGGCGTGACGCTCGGCGCGAACTACTCGTTCGGCCGCGACGCAGCCGGCACCGGCAACTCGCCGGGCCAGGGCACGTGTACGGGATCGGTCGCCGGACAGGCGACTCAATGCCGCGAATGGTCCGTGATGCTGAAGTACGACGCGCCGCTCTTCGGCGTTGCGGCATCGTATGAAGAGCAGCGTGGCGGCAGCACAGCAGCGGCGAACTTCTTCGACGGCATCGCGCCGACTCCACTCACCAGCGCCGGCGACAAGGACATCCGCACGCATGTGAGCGCCTACGCGAACCTCGGCAAGGCCAAGCTCGGCGTGGGATGGCTCAACCGCCGCGTCGAACCGGGCGCGGACACGATTGCCAGCGTGCGTTCGAATCTGTTCTTTGTGGCCGCGTCGTACTACGTGACGCCCGCTTTCATCGTCGACGGTGAGGTTTATCACATCACCAATAGCGAACACGACACGCGCGCCACGATGGGCACGCTGCGCACCACCTATCTGCTTTCGAAGCGCACCGCTGTCTACGCCCAGGGTTCGTACCTCGCCAACAGCGCGAAGGCGCACTACTCGGTCAGCGCCGGCGGCGGCGGCACGACGCCCGCGGCAGGCACCGGCCAGACCGGCGCGATGGTCGGCATTCGTCATTCGTTCTAGGAGACACAGCATGAAGTGCACCTCTATCGCGCTTGCGTCGGCCGCAGCGCTCACACTCGCCGCGTGCGGCGGCAACGATCTCGGCAGCGCCGCCAACACCAGCGCCAACTCCTCCGCCTTGCCGCAACTGAGCGCGGCCACGCCCGGCACGCTCGCGGGGAATTGCGCGGCGCTCGCCGCGAAGCTCACTTTTGCCAACACCGTCTTCACCACCGTGACGGACGTCGCGGCCGGCACGCTTAAAGTGGCCGGCAAGCCGATCGCCGAACACTGCCTGATTCAAGGCAGCATGAATCAGCGGGTCAGCAGCGTCGACGGCAAGACCTATGCGATCGGCTTCGAAATGCGTCTGCCGATTGCATGGAATGGGCGTTTCTTCTATCAGGCCAACGGCGGACTCGACGGCAATGTGGTCACGGCCACCGGCGAGATCGGCGGCGGCGGTCCCACCAGCGACGCGCTCAACATGGGCTTCGCGGTCATCAGCTCCGATGCGGGGCACAGTTCGGCGCAAAATCCGCTGTTCGGTCTCGACCCGCAGGCGCGGATCGACTACGGCTACAACGCGGTCGCTACGCTCACGCCGATGGCCAAACAGGTCATCAAGCTCGCATACGGCAAAGCGCCGGACCGCAGCTACTTCGACGGCTGCTCCAACGGTGGACGTCATGCGCTGGTCGCGGCGGCACGCTCGTCGGCGGAATATGACGGCATCATTGCGGGCGATCCGGGCTTTCATCTGCCGAAGGCGGCCGTCGGTGAAATGTGGAGCGCGCAGCAGCTCGCGAAAGTGGCGACGGCGACGACCTCGAACGGCCTGCCCGATATCACGACCGGCTTCACTGCTGCGGAACGTCAAATGGTGGCGTCGAAAATACTGTCAAAGTGCGATGCGCTCGACGGTGCGACCGACGGCCTCATTCAGGATATCAAGGCATGCCAGGCAAATTTCAGCCTTGTCACCGATATCCCCACGTGCACGAACAACGTCCGCGACGGCACCTGTTTGACGAGCGCGCAGAAGGACGCCGTCGGCAACGTGTTCTCCGGCGCGCGCAACAGTGCCGGCACCGCCCTCTATGCAAGCTTTCCGTATGACGCCGGACTCGGCCCCGGCTGGTCGGCATGGAAGCAGGCCAACTCGATCACGCTCGATCCGGCCGCGGCGGCCTTTACATTCACCACGCTGCCGCAAAGCGCATCGGTGTTGAGCCAGTTGTCGGCGTACGCACTGAACTTCAGCATGGACACCGACGCGCCGAAGATCTTCGCCACCAGCGGCGCGTATAGCGAGTCGGCCTGGTCATTCATGACGCCGCCCGACGAAACCAATCTGAGCGCATTAAAGCAGCGCGGGGCGAAGCTGATGGTCTATCACGGCACGAGCGACCCGGTGTTTTCATCGAACGACACGACCGATTGGTATCAGCGGCTCACCACGGCCAACAGCGGCGACGCGTCTAACTTCGCGCGTCTTTACACGATTGCCGGCATGAACCACTGCAGCGGCGGCCCGAGCACCGATCAGTTCGACATGCTCACGCCGCTCGTCGCATGGGTCGAACAGGGCAAGGCGCCGGACAGCGTGGTCGCCACCGCGCGCGACGCCAGCAATGTCGTGCCGAACGCGGACGTGCCCGCCGGCTGGGGCGCGGGACGCACGCGGCCGCTGTGCCCGTATCCGAAAGTGGCGCGCTACCAGGGCGGCGACGTCAACGCCGCAAGTAGTTTCGCTTGTAGCTGAGTCAAGAGCGGGCATCGGCCCGCTTCGCTTTACCCGCCTCGCGGATGCAATGCACCGTCGTACTATCGCATGCGCGAGGCGCGGCCCCGTTCTTTCCTCTTCCTTGCATCGCGTTGAAAAGTTCGCCGCTATTCGGTGATCGCCAACGGTCCGCCCCCCACGCCTCGCACCGCACCGCACTGCCGAGATGCCGTTCGCCAAGCGCCTCGCCGCCAGGTAGAATCCCCTGCATCTCATGCCGACGCACAGCGTCGCCGCCCCGGAGCGGGAACGCGGATTGCTGGTAATAGTAGTTTGAGCAATGGACGGTTCCTGTGCGAGCCATCGCTTCTCCGCACTTTGAACGACACTTTCGACAATGACTAACCACGAATCTCAGACATCTTCCCGATCCAACGTGGAAACGGGTGTCCCCGGTCTCGACGAGATCCTGGGCGGAGGTCTGGTCCGCGGCGGCGTGTATCTGCTGGAAGGCATGGCCGGTGCCGGCAAGACAATCCTGTCGAGCCAGATTGGTTTTCATCGTGTAAGCCAGGGCGAGAAGGTGCTGTACATGACCTTGATCGCCGAATCGCACGACAAGCTGCTAGGTCATCTCAAGGGTCTAAGCTTCTTCGACGAGAAGGCGGTCTCCCAGCAGATGCTGTTCGTGTCGGGTTATCACGAACTGATGCAGGGCGGCCTCGACGGCTTCCTCAAGCTGATTGCCTCGAGCATCTACGATTACCGCCCGAGCCTGATGATCATCGACGGCTTTCGGAGCGCACGTGAATTCAGCGAAACCGAGCTGTCGCTGTCCAAGTTCATCCACGAATTGAATGCGCTGGTCGCGGCCATGGATTGCACGACCTTGCTGCTCGCGCCGCTCTCCGGCAATGAGCCGCATCCGGAACATACGCTCGTCGACGGCCTGATCGAACTGAACCGCTACAGCGACGGCATGCGACGCTCGCGCGAAATCGAAGTCCACAAGATGCGCGCGCGCAATCATCTGATGGGCAAGCATTTCTTCCGTATCGCCGAAAGCGGGCTCTTGATGTTCCCGCGCCTGGAAGCGCAATCTGCCGCGCAACCCGGTCCCGTGGATCTGAAAACGCGTCTCGGCTTCGGCCTGCCGCATCTCGACGGCCTGCTCGGCGGCGGCTTCGCGCAAGGCTCCACGACTACGCTGATCGGACCGTCGGGCGTCGGCAAGACGCTGCTCTGTCTGCAATTTCTCGCGGCCGGCGTCGCGCGAGGCGAGCGCTGCGTGTACCTCGGTTTTTACGAAGGACCGCAGCGGCTGATCGGCAAAGCCGAAGCCGTGTCGATCGGACTCACGGACGCGTATAAGGACGGCCGACTCGTGATTCAATGGCAACCCGCCATTGAATTGGCCATCGACGAAGTCGCGGCCACCGCGCTCGCCACCGTCGAGCGGATCGGTGCGTCGCGCATCGTCATCGACGGCGTGGAAGGGTTCCGCGATTCCGCGTTGCGTACCGAGCGCTTCGGCCTGTTCCTGAATGCGCTGTTGCACCAGCTTCGCGAAGCCTGCGTCTCCACGCTGCTGACCGAAGAACTGCCGCTTTACGCCGATCCCGGCCACGCGAAGAGCGTGCGCGTTTCAGCGCTGACGGAAAACCTCGTGCTGCTGCGTTACGCCGAAACCGAGGCGGGTCTGCGGCGCATGATTTCCGTGGTCAAGCAGCGTGAAAGCGCCCACGACACTTCTTTGCGCGAGCTTGTGATTTCGTCTCAAGGCCTCGATGTCATCGAAAACCCGGCGAGTGCTGCCAGCCTGCATGCGCCGGCCGGCCTGTCGGCCACGCTTCAGCCGAGACGAAATACCTAGCCGCCCATGAAAACCATTCTGGTCGTGGACGACGAGTTCGACATCCTGACAGTCTGGCGGCTGCTGCTGGAGCGGCACGGCTATACCGTCCTGACGGCGTCGAACGGGGCCGCCGCGCTCGAACAGATACGCAAGACCCGGCCTGACATCATCGTGTCGGACTGCATGATGCCGATCATGTCGGGGCTGCAATTGTGCGCGGCGCTGAACGCCGATCCTGATCTGCGCGTCATTCCGATCATTCTGTGCAGCGCGGCCGCGGATATCCCCGTGCAGCCGAATCCCCGCATCGAATACGCGCGTAAGCCGCTTTCATTCGATACGCTGCTGGCCATGCTTCAGCGCATGTCCGCGTAAAGCGTAGGAGCGCCTCATACGGCGGGCCGGCGCGCACGCCGCGCGAGCGCCTATCCGCAAGCGCCTTTCCCCCTCTCTAGGTAAAACCCCGGATTCCTGGCACCGGCCACACCGACTACTCTCGGCACATCCATTAAACAGAACGTCGTTCTATCTAACAGAACGACGCTGCCGAGAGACACCCGAAGGAGGAATTCCATGGCAAGCCTGCCGATCGACACGTCCGGCGCGTCGCCCCATTCAAGCGCCGGCGCGCAGGGGCTCACGCCCGGCGTCAACGCGCGCATAGACCGCCTGCCCGCGACGCGCGCGGTGTGGATGCTGGTGTTCCTCCTGTCGATCGGCGGCTGGTTCGAGTTTTACGATCTGTTCTTCACCGCGTACGTCGGCCCCGGTCTCGTCAAAAGCGGCGTCTACTCGACGACCACCGCGTCGTTCTTCGGCGTCTCCGGCCTTGGCGCATTCGTGGCGGCTTCGTTTGCCGGACTCTTCATCGGCACGTTCTTTCTGGCGGGGATGGCCGACCGCTACGGCCGCAAGACCGTGTTCACCGTGTCGCTGCTGTGGTACTCCGCCGCGACGCTCATCATGGCGCTGCAAAGCACGGCGCCCGCCATCAATCTGTGGCGCCTGATCGCCGGCATCGGCGTGGGCGTCGAACTGGTGACGATCGATACTTACGTCAGCGAACTCGTGCCTAAACATTTGCGCGGCCGAGCCTTTGCGTTTGTTCATCTGGTGCAGTACACGGCGGTGCCGTCGGTCGCGTTTCTCGCGTGGTGGCTGGTGCCGCTCACGCCATTCGGACTCGACGGCTGGCGCTGGGTCGTGATCATCGGCGCGTTGGGCGCGGTGGTGGTGTGGGCGATTCGCCGGCGTGTGCCGGAAAGCCCGCGCTGGCTCGCGCAACAGGGCCGCGCTGCCGAAGCCGAGCAGGTGCTGCAGGCGCTGGAAGCGAAAGTCGCCGCGCAATACGGCAAGCCGCTGCCGCCCGCCGTGCCGACCGTCGAACCGGCGACCACCAAGGCCGCCTTCCGCGAAATCTGGCAGCCGCCGTATCGCAAACGCGCGATCACGATGCTCGTCTTCAATCTGTTCCAGGCGATCGGTTTCTACGGCTTCGCCTCGTGGGTGCCGACACTGCTCGTCTCCAAAGGCGTGACCATTACGCACAGTCTGCTGTACTCGTTCGTGATCGCGGTTTCAAATCCGTTCGGACCGCTGATCGGCATGGCGATCGCGGACCGCATCGAACGGAAAACGTTGATCGTAGTGTCGGCGCTCGGCATTGCCGTGTTCGGCAGCCTGTTCGCGACGCAAACCTCGCCCGCCATGCTGATGACGCTCGGCGTGCTGATCACACTGAGCGGCACGCTGCTCTCGGTCGGCTATCACGCGTATCAGACCGAACTCTTCCCGACGCGCTTGCGGGCACGCGCCGTCGGCTTCGTCTATTCGATGTCGCGTCTGTCGGCCATGTTCTCCGGCTTCATGATCGCGTTCGCGCTGCGTCACTTTGGCGTGAGCGGCGTGTTCGCGTTGATCAGCGCGTCGATGGTGATGGTGATGGGCGCGATCGGCATCTTCGGGCCGCGGACCAACAATCTCAATCTCGACGAAATTTCGCATTGAACTGCATTGAATCGCATTTTGAACAAGAGGCTTTGAACATGACGCTGCCGTTGGCTGGAGTCCGCGTACTGGACTTATCGAATGTATTGGCCGGGCCGTTTTGCGCGTATCAACTCGCGTTGCTCGGCGCCGAAGTGATCAAGGTCGAGCATCCAGAAGGCGGCGATCTGGCACGCCGTCTGGGCGCCGACAAGGACGCGTCGGCACGCAATATGGGCACCTCGTTCGTCGCCGTGAACGCGGGCAAGCAGTCGGTCACGCTCAATCTGAAAGACCCGCGCGGCAAGGCGATTCTGCGCGACCTCGTCAAAACGGCGGACGTGCTGGTCGAAAATTTCCGGCCCGGCGTGATGACGCGGCTCGGACTCGATTTCGAGGCGCTGCGCGAGGTCAATCCCAAACTCGTGTATTGCGCGATCTCCGGCTTCGGCATGGACGGCGAGTTTTCGAAACGGCCTGCTTACGATCAGATCATTCAGGGCATTTCCGGCGTGATGAGCGTGACCGGCGATGCCGACAGCGCACCGTTGCGCGTCGGCTATCCGGTGTCGGACACGGTGGGCGGCCTCACCGCGGCGTTCGGCATCTGCGCTGCGTTGCTCGACGCGCGCGCCACGGGCCACGGCCGCATGCTCGACGTGTCGATGCTTGAAGCCACGCTCGCGACCATGGGTTGGGTCGTCTCGAACTTCCTGAACGCCGGCGTCACGCCGACGCCGATGGGCAACGAGAACTTCACCGCCGCGCCGTCCGGCACGTTCAAAACCGGCGACGGCCCACTCAACATTGCCGCCAACGAGAACAAACAGTTCGCGAGCTTGTGTCAGTTGATCGGCCGGGCCGATCTGCTCGACGATCCGCGTTTTTCCGAGCGCAACGCCCGCAAGCTGAATCGCGCGGCATTGAAAGCGGAGATCGAAACGGCCCTCGCGCACGATAGCGCCGCGAACTGGGAAGCCCGTTTCTTCGAAGCCGGCGTGCCGGCCGGCCGCGTGATGTCCGTGCCGGAGATTCTCGCGCATCCGCATCTGGAGTCGCGCAGGTTCATCCGCGAATTCGCCGCCGATGCCAACACGGACCGCCAGCGCGTGACCCGTGCCGGTTTTCGTCTGCATGATGCCGACACGGCGCCGAGCACACCCGCGCCGGTTCTCTCCGCTCACACGCGTGAACATCTCGTCGCGCTCGGTTACGACGACGCACACATCGACCAACTACGCGCCGAAGGAGTGGTCTGAACATGACGCAAGCATTCGACGCAGCGAAGCTCGCTGCCGACTATTGGAGCACCTCGATCATCGACATTCATCCGGGCTCGATCAACGTGCGCGGTTTCCCGATTCAGGAGTTGATCGGCAACATCAGCTTTCCGCAGATGATCTGGCTGATGCTGCGCGGCGAGTTGCCTGACGCAGACCAAGCGCGTTTGTTCGAAGCGGCGCTGGTGTCGTCGGTGGATCATGGCCCGCATGCGCCGTCGATCGCCATCTCGCGGATGGCGACGAGTTGCGGCTTGCCGCTGAACGGCGCGATGGCCTCGGCGATCAACGCATTGGACGACGTGCACGGTGGCGCGGGTCAGCAAGCGGTCGAACTGTACGACGCTATCGACGCGCGCATGCAAGCGGGCGCCACTCTGGAACACGCCGTCGAACAAGGTGTCGATGCGTTCATCGCGGCGCACGGTAAATATCTGCCCGGTTTCGGGCATCGCTTTCATCCGGTCGATCCGCGTGCGCCGCGCCTTCTCGCGCTGGTGGACGAGAATGTCCGCGCGGAGCGTATCAGCGGACGCTATGCCGCGATCGCGCGCGGCATCGAAGCGCTGCTCATGAGCCGCAAGAGCAAGCCCGTGCCGATGAATATCGACGGCGCCACCGCCGTAATCTACGCCGAACTCGGCTTTGCGCCCGAGCTGGCGCGCGGCGTGTTCTGCCTGTCGCGCGCGGTCGGCATTCTGTCGCATGCATGGGAGCAGCGCGGACGCAAAGAGCGCAACAAAGGTCCGATGCCGCGCCAGATGGCCTATACCTACACCGGCAAGCCCGAGCGGCACCTGCCTTGAGTCGCTTGCCTTGAGCCGCTTGCCCTGAACTACTTGTCCTGAACTTCGGCCGCGCGCCGCTGCGCGTTGCGCATGGCGCGCGAATCGCCGCCCAAGGCATCAGTGGCGCGCGCGGCGCAATCGAATAGCGCGCCGAGATTGCGTTCGAGAAAGGCTTGATCGATACGCGAGCTCGGACCCGCCAGCGTCAGCACGCCACGGAGGCTCTGCCGCACGCCGAATACCGGCATGGAAATACCCGCCGTCTCCCGATCGCGTTCGCCGATCGACACACAGTAGAAGTCCTCCCGAATCTTCTCGTACGGTACGCCCGGCATGCCGTCGAAGGCGAGCAATGCGTGGCCGCCCGAACCGCTTTCCAGCGGCAGCACGTCGCCTTCGCGCACGTGAAAACGCACCGCATGCTTCGAATCCACCCGATGCAAACACACCCGCACCGCTTCGTCGCGCACGTAAAACGACACGCTTTCGCTGCTGGTTTCCGCGAGTTCGCGCATGAGCGGCACAACAATATCGCCGAGGTTCAGGCTGCGTTGATACAACGCGCCCAGCATGAAGGTGGCGGAGCCGAGCTGATAGCGGCCGTCGTCGAGACGCAGCAGCAGACGGTGCTGGATCAACGAGCCCGCGAGCCGCAACAACGTGCTCTTGTAAAGCCCCGTGCGCGCCGCCAGTTCGGCGAGCGTGAGCGCGGCATCGTCCGGCCGGAAGGCGAACAGGATGGCGCAAGCACGATCGATGACGGCAACACCTTCGCTTTCCTTCGTGTTCGATTTGTCCGCAGGCGTTGGCATGGATGGCATGACTTCATAGGGAAGCGGAAATTTTACGCCAGGACGCCGGGCTGTCATACCCGCCACGGGCGCTTCGGCGCTGAATCTGCGCGGAATCCGGGGTATGAGCGGAAACCACGACGCAAACACTTGCCGCATGCGGCTCGCTGCATCTTGAGACGATCGCGCGATTTGTTGAGCGCACCCAGCATTCAGCGTTTGGCCGCCGCCTTTTAAAGTAGGTCATCGATTGCGTGGAACCGGAAGATCGGAGCGCGACGCAACTTTTGGAGAATCGATGATGAACAGCAATCGTGGGACGATTCCTGTTGCTTTCTTCGGAATCGCGGTGGGCGCGCTGGCGTTCGCCAATTTGTGGCGCGTGGCGATCAGGCTCTGGCACCTGCCCGCCGTGGTGGGCGATGTGATGACCGTGGCCGCGCTCGTCGTGTGGCTCGTGATTCTGGTGGCATACGGGCAAAAGTGGCTGACGCACGCCGACGAAGCCCGCACGGAAATGCAGCATCCGGTGCAATCGTCGTTCTCGGCGCTCGGCCCCGTATCGAGCCTGCTGGCCGCGCAGCTTCTGCAGCCTTACGCGCATACGTTGGCGCTCGCGCTGTTCGGCGTGGCCGTGGTCGCGCAACTGGCGCTCGGCATGTATTTGCACGGCCGGCTCTGGCAAGGCGGGCGCAAGCCTGAACTGGTGACGCCCGCCATTTATCTGCCGACCGTGGCGCCGAGCTTCGTGGCGGGCACAGCGGCGGCGGCCTTCGGTTTCCATCAGTTGGGCGGGCTGTTTTTCGGCGCGGGTTTGCTGTCGTGGCTCGCGATCGAATCGCTGATCCTGCACCGCGCCGCCGTGCATGAACCGCTGCCCGACGCATTGCGCCCAGTGCTCGGCATCCAGCTTGCACCGCCGGTGGTGGGTGGCGTGGCCTATCTGAGCCTGAGCAACGGCACGCCCGACTTGTTCGCTTTGGTGCTGCTCGGTTATGGCTTGTACCAGGCTCTGCTGCTCTTGCGTTTGCTGCCGTGGATTCGCCAACAGGCTTTTGTGCCGGCTTACTGGGCCTTCAGCTTCGGCGTGGCTGCCCTGCCGACGATGGCGCTTTGGATGGTCGAACGAGGCGCGACGGGTCCGGTTGAATACGCCGCGCCGGTTCTGTTCATCGCGGCGAATGTGATCATCGCGATTCTGGCGGTGAAGACGTTGGGCTTGCTGGTGCGCGGCAAACTGATTCCCGCCACTGCGGCTATGGGTGCCCTGCCCGCACCGCGGGCACCCGCCGGTTCACGTATCGCACGGGCCAGCTAGACTGCCCGAACTGCTTCAGCGAAATGAGGCGAGACGCGTCTCGTCTCGTCTCGTCTCGCTGAAGCGCATTAACGCAACGCCATCACGATCAACACCGCGCCGACGATCGCCACCGCATCTTCGATCAACGCGGCCGGCTGGTCCCGTCCAAACGCACGCGCCAGCGCGCCACGGACTCTCGCGCCGCCCAAAGTGCCGATCACGGCACCGATCAATCCCGCGATCAACCCGTTCCCCACTCCGCCATGCGCCGCGCCGATCGCCGCACCGCTCAACCCGCCGAGCACGAGACGCGCGCCGAATTGCATCGGCACGGTACGGCTAGGGGTTTTCGGCAGTTGATCGGTGATCAGTTCGACGATGGCCAGCACCGTGAAGATATACGGCGTGGCGGTGAAGCCGAGAAATGCCAGCGGCGTGTCTTGCAACGGCAACCAGCCCAGATATGCCGCCCAACTGACCGCGGCGGGCGCGGTCATCGCGCGGAGACCGGCCACGACGCCGATCAGCAATGCCAGGACATAGACAGACATAGGGGACTCCGAATCAAGGGCAACGATGCGTGGTTGGACAAGCCGACGGCTTACCTGGACGAACGTCGGCAGAAGGTGTCGAGCATTTCCATGGACAGTCAACTTCTCACCGCATCCATCGAGGCCGATCCGCAGTCGCCTCCTTTCGGTGTGGCCCTAGTGTCGCATACTTCGATCGGCGCATCGGCGGCGATGGCCGCGGGACGCAGCGGCCTTCATTGCGTCGCGTATGTGCCTGTCCGCGCCGGCATCAGATAGACGCCACCACCAGCGCGCCCACGTCCGCGATCGCCGCATTGCTGCGCGCCGCGTCGCCATCCGTTTCGGTCAGGTACACGGTCACCAGCACCGGACCGCGTCCGGGCGGCCACAGAATCGCCACGTCGTTGGCGGTGCCGTGATCGCCGGTGCCGGTCTTGTCGCCCACGCCCCAGTCCTTCGGCATCTTCGCGCGAATCCGTGCGCCGCCGGTCTCGTTGGCCGCGAGCCACGCCAGCAGTTGCGCCCGCGAACTTCCGTCTTGTGATCATCGCCGCTCCTTTGTGTGAAGCCGCAACTATCAGTTTTCCGCCGGTCGCTGACAAACGATGATAAGTTAGCCAACTCACAAGAAAATCTTATGCCTTCGCCATGAGACCGTACCTTCCGTTGAACGCGCTGCGCGCCTTCGAATCGTCCGCCCGGCATCTGAGCTTCACGCGCGCGGCACTCGAACTGAACGTCACCCAGGCCGCCGTCAGCCAGCAGGTCCGAACGTTGGAAGAGCGGCTTGGCACCCCGCTTTTCAAGCGCCTGCCGCGCGGCCTCGCCATGACCGACGAGGGCCTCGCGCTGCGTCCGGTGCTGACCGACGCATTCGATCGCATCGAAGCGGTGCTCAAACAATTCGAAGGCGGCCACTTTCACGAGGTGCTGACGGTCGGCGTGGTGGGTACCTTCGCGGTGGGCTGGCTGATGCCGCGCCTCAAGTCGTTTCGCGACGCGCATCCGTTCGTCGAACTGCGGCTGCTGACGAACAACAACCTGGTCGATCTCGCCACCGAAGGCCTCGACTTCGCGATCCGTTTCGGCGACGGCACGTGGCCCGGTTCGCTCGCGACCCGTCTGCTCGACGCGCCGCTTGCGCTGCTGTGCACGCCGGAGATCGCCGCGCGTCTGTCGAAGCCGGAGGATCTCGTCGACGAGACCTTGCTGCGCTCCTATCGCACCGACGACTGGATAAGCTGGTTCACCGCCGCGGGCATTCCGCCGCGGCCGATTCGCGGGCCGGTGTTCGATTCGTCGCGGCTGATGGTGGAAGCGGCGATGCAGGGTGCGGGTATCGCGCTCGCGCCCGCGCTGATGTTCGACCACGAGATCAATACAGGCAGGCTGGTGCGCCCGTTCGAAGTGGAGGTTCACGCCGGCAGTTACTGGCTGACATGGTTGAAGGGCAAACCCATGACGCCGGCGATGCTGCTGTTCAATCAGTGGATCATCAAGAAAGCGTCTGCACAGACAGAGAACTAGGCAGCTAGCAAAGCGCGGCGATGTCCGTTCATGGCGGGCCGTTCAGCTTGCGGCGGAAACACGTTCCACGAGCCGTCGTCGTGACGGAAGAAGAAGATCGACAGCAAGCCACCCGGGCGCAAGGCTTCCACGCACACATAGCGCTGATGTTGCGACGCACGGTGGCAGAACTGTACGACGCGAGCGGGCATCGACGGGGTCGGGGCGAGCCATTTGTCCACAGCCCAGTGCAAGGTCTTTTCTGCGGCAGCCATGATGTTCTCCTTGAATCCTTGAATGGTTGAATCACTAAAATGAGTCACCGAAATGAGTCACTGAAATTCGGTGTCGCTGGTTCACGCCAACTGAGCGGAACCGTGAGCGCCCTTCGCGCTGCTTTCCACAAAAGCCTTCACGAGGCACACCAGCGCATGCATGCCGGTACGCGGATGGCGCAGGCAGCAATGCACTTGTTCGCTACGGCTTTCGCCGAGCAGGCACCATGCGCAGAAGTGCTCGCAGTTGTTCGTGAGCAGGCGATAATGGTTTTCGCCGAGGCGGGAGCGTGCGCGGCTCACGGCTTCGTCGCCGACGTAGCGGGCGGACGGGGTAGAACGGATTGTCAGCGGATGGCCGGCCGCGAAGCGTTCCAGTTCCACTTCCTCAACCGGGCCGCGATGCGCTGAACCCGCAAAGCCCGAGTAATGAACCACGTGGCCATTGCCCACATAAATGCCGTGGTGTTCGTAACCGCGACGTTGCGTGACGAGATGCGCGCCGATCGGCAGGTCGATGGTGGACGCAGCGTCGCAGCGGTCTTCGCTGTTTTCGCTGCTGGTTTGGTTCGTGTTCATGGCTGTCTCGCTTCGATTTCCAACACTGTTGCGAGATCTTTTGCATCATCCGGGCCATGTGCGCGAAAGCCTTTATTTAAAGGGCTTCGCGAGAAACCACGATACTCCGGGGGCGACGAGTGTGTGTCGCGGGCCGACAGAAATCTGGTCGAAGTGTTGGCGAGCGGCGCTCATTTGCCGCTGCCGTGGATGGAGGAAGTGCGTAGATTGAAGAGGTACGGCGAGCGGCCGGAATGTGTTGGGTCGCGCACCGGTCCGCGTAGGGGTATGTTGGCTGCCCGCCGACCGATGAATTCATGCGCGCCCGTGCGCTGTATCCGCAAGCGCGCGCAATCGCCCGGCAATCAAGGCGTTACGACAAACCGCGCGAATCACTCGCGAATTGGCATAGCACTTGCACTATAACGGCCAGACACTTCTTAACCGCGCGTCACCGCGCGAGTTACACACGCGGCCAACCGGAGAAACGACATGGCTTCTATTACAGTAAGCGACCTCTCGCTGAACCTCGCGCTAGACCGTAAAGCGATGACGGCGATTCGCGGCGGCGGCGGCGCCCCGTGGGTGTACGGCTGGATTCAGCCTTATGTACGCGATACGCCGAGCATTGGACCCGTCGTGAACCTGTACGATGTGACCAACAACTTCTATGCTAACCAGATGATCAACACGTTCCAGTCGGTCGATGTCCGCAACACCGGCGCGAACTCGAACATCAGTGTCTCTCCCGACGCACGCAGCAGAAACGATACGGTGTAAACGTTGTGACCTGTGCGAGCCAATTTCGCTGGACGTCGTCCGCGCGTTCCGACGCCGGACGCGTCCGCGAAATCAACGAAGATTCCTGCCTCGACCAGTCCGCGCTCGGACGCTGGGCCGTCGCCGACGGCATGGGTGGACACGCGGTCGGCGATCTGGCGAGCCGTCTGGTGATCGACGCGCTCGGCCGGCTCACGCCGCCGATCAGCATGAAGTCCTTCGTCGCCGATGCGCGCGCGCGCCTGCAAACCGCCAATCGTCAATTGAGGGAAGAAGCCGCGCGCCGCCAGGTGCAGCGTATCGGCAGCACGGTCGTCGTGCTGCTCGCCTGCGATCGCTTCTGCGGCTACATATGGGCCGGCGACAGCCGCCTGTACCTGCTGCGCGAAGGCAGCCTGCGGCAACTCACGCGTGATCACAGTCAGGTGGAAGCGCTGAAGTCGCTCGGCGTGCTCACCGAGGAAGAGGCGCGGCATCATCCGGCGCAACACATGATCACGCGCGCCGTCGGCGCGACCGACGTGCTTGAACTCGACGACGATGCCATCGAGGTCACGGACGGCGACGTCTTCCTTCTCTGCAGCGACGGCCTGAGCAACGAAGTCAGCGAAGACGACATGCTCACTGTGCTAAGCAATGCGGCGGGCGCGAACGCGTCTGAAGAACTCGTCGACCTGGCGCTCGCGCGCGGCGGCCGCGACAACATCACCGCCGTTGTCGTGCGCGCTGAAGACCCTAATGCGTCAGACAAAACCCTTCTGAATCCGTCGCCCTGAGCCTACTGCTTTAACGACGCGGTCTCACGTCTCATTGTCTTCGTCGTCGCGATCTTCCGCGCCGTTCTTGTTCGCGCCTGGTTGATTGCGGTTGCGGAAGTCTTTGGAATGCAGGCCGTGTTTCTTTAACAGCATTTGCAGATGCGACCGGTTCATGTCGATACGACGGGCCAGTTCCGCGACCGTGCCGCTCACTTCGCGAAGGCCGCGCTCGAGAAAGGCTTTTTCGGCGTCGTCGCTGGCCGCACGCTTCGCGTCGCTCAGCGACATCAGGTTAGCCACGCTGATCGGCTCCTGCCCCGTCGCGGTCGCGGCGTTGGACGCCGCCGCCGATCCGGGCGCCGCCGGCCGCATGTCCACCGGCAAATGATCGACATCGGCCATATCGCCGGCCAGACACGACACGCGATACATCACGTTGCGCAACTCGCGGATATTGCCTGGGTACGCATAGTTCAGCAGAAAGTCCCGCAGACGCGGCGTCATTCGCACGGGCCTGCGCTTTAACGTGCCGGCGGCTTCGTCGCCGAACCACGAGATCAGCAGCGGAATTTCATCGCGACGCTCCCGCAGCGGCGGCAACGTCACATGAATCACGCTAAGCCGGTAGAACAGATCCTCGCGGAATTTGCCCTCTTCGCTGAGCCGCCGCAGATTGCGATTGGTCGCCGCGACGATGCGCGTGTCCACCGCAATCGTCTCATCGGACCCGACGCGCTGAATCTCATGCGCTTCCAGCACACGCAGCAGCTTCACCTGGCCGGCGAGCGGCAACTCGCCGATTTCGTCGAGAAAGATGGTACCTGTATGCGCGCTTTCGAATTTTCCCTTGCGATCGTTCGAAGCGCCCGTGAACGCACCCTTGCGATGGCCGAACAATTCCGACTCCAGCAGATTGTCCGGAATCGCGCCGCAGTTCACGGAAATGAACGGCTTGTCGGAACGCGAGCCGTTGGCGTGAATCACCTTCGCCATCAACTCCTTACCGGTGCCGCTCTCGCCGTCGATCAAAACCGGCAAATCGGTCGGTGCCGCTTTCTCGGCGATTTCGAGCGATTCGAGCAGGCGCGGATTGTCGCCAAACGTCCCTTCGAAAATGAAACTGCGTTCGAGCAGCGCTTTGCGGCGCGCGCCGCGCGATTGGTCGGCGCTCGCTTGCGGCTCGGCGGCAACCGCCGCCTGCACGAAGCGCTCCTTGTGCGAGAGTTGCATCACCTCGTCGCGCAGCGAGGTGGCTTGCCGGAGCAGTTTGTCGATGTCCGCGCGCTCCAGCCGCGACGACCAGCGCAATGTCGAGCGTAAAATCTCGATCCGCTCGATCAGGCCCGCGTACGAAATCGCGGGGCTGGCCTCTTCAATCTGGTCGAGTATTTTCATCATCATGCACTCAACTGTTTCTGGACCAGCTGGTAATACATCCCGCCGCGCTGGATCAGCTCGTCGTGACGGCCTTGTTCGACAATCGCCCCTTCATACAGCACGAGAATCTTGTCCGCACGCATGATCGTGCTGAGCCGGTGCGCGATGATCACCGCCGTGCGGCCCTTCAGAATGTCGTGCATATTGCCGAGGATATTGCTCTCCGATTGCGAGTCCAGTGCCGAGGTCGCTTCGTCGAATACGAGCAGACGCGGATCGTGATACAGCGCCCGTGCAATGCACAGCCGCTGGATCTGCCCACCGGACAACCCAATTCCGCGCTCGCCGACAATCTGCTCGTAGCCGAGCGGCATCTTGCTGATGAATCCGTGCGCGTCGGCCATCTTCGCGACTTCCTCGATGCGGCGCCGATCGGGCGCGTCGTCGCCGCTCGCGATGTTCTCCGAAATCGTGCCGGAGAACAGCAGATTGCTCTGCATCACGTAGCCGATCTGCGCACGGTAATAGGCTTTGTCGACCACGCCGAGATCGTAACCGTCGATCGTCATCTTGCCTTCGGTCGGCGTGTAGAAGCCGACCAGCAATTTGGCGAGCGTCGTCTTGCCCGACCCGCTGCGCCCGACAATTGCCACCAGTTCGCCGGGCTTGATATCGAAGCTGATGTTTTCGAGCACGTACGCCGAGTCGTTTTCGCCGTAACGGAAATAGACGCCGCTGAGGCTGATCTCGCCTTGCAGTTCCGGCAACATCACACGCGAAGGCAAATCCTGGGGCTTCTGCTCGGGTTCGATATCGAGCACGTCGCCGAGACGTTCCATCGCCACGCCCGCATCGTTCAACATGCTCCACAAGCCGACCAGGCCCATTAGCGGACCCAGTACGCTACCCATGAACGCGTTGAACGCGATCAACTGACCGATCGTCATTTCGCGCGCCAGCACGAGATTCGCGCCGACCCAGAGAATCGCAATCGTCGTCGCGGCGTTCAGCAACTGGCTGCCGAGTCCGACGAGAATACTGAACGCGTGCGCGCGGTACTGCACTTCGAGCGCCTTTGCGTACTTCTTCTCCCAGCGCAAGCGCACCGGCCGCTCGATGCCCATGCCCTTGATGGTCTCCACGCCGGCGAGTGCTTCCATCAGAAACGATTTCGACTCGGTCGACGCGGTGAACACTTCGCGCGCATAGCCTTTGATCTTAGGCGTAGCGATCGCGGTCAGCGCCATGATCGGAATCACGAACGCGATCAGCACCAGCGTCATCTTCACGTTGTAGACAAACATGATCGTGAAGTAGATGAAGACCATCAGCAGGTTCAACGCCGTGGTGACGGTGGATTCGGTGAGGAAGGCGCGGATCGTCTGGTTCTCCTGGAAGCGCGCGAAAATGTCGCCGGTCTTGCGCTTGGCGAAAAACGAAAACGGCAGCGACATGGTGTGCTTGAAGAACTGCGACATCATCGCGAAGTCCATGTTGCGCACCATGAAATTCGCCAGATACGCGCGAATCGACGACATCAATTGCGAAAAGACATTCGCGATGATCAGGCCGCCGATCAGCAGATGCAGCAGGCTGACATTCTGATGCACGATCACACCGTCGAGAATGTTCTGGATAATCAGCGGCGGAATCACGCCCAGTACCTGGATCACGAAGGTGGCGAGAAACAGGTGACCGAGAATCTTTTTGTACGGCGTGAGATAGCCGACAAAGCGTATCCACGGCGAACGCGCAGCGGACATTTGCAGCAGATGCGGTCCGCCGGTAAACAGCAGACAAGTGCCGCTCCAGCCACGCTCGAAATCTTCGACCGTCATTTTCTTGAAGCCGACCGCCGGGTCCGCGACCCACACGTAATCCTTGGAGAGCCCGTACACCACGACGTAGTGATAGCCTTCCCAGTGCACGATGAACGGCAGATCGAAACCACGTAGCGAATCGAACGTGCATTGCACGCCGCGCGCTGTAAAGCCCAGCGATTCGCCGGCACGAGCGAGACTGTCGAGCGTCGCGCCCTGAGTCGTGACGTTGGCGAGTTCGCGCAATTTGCCGAGCGTCATTGGAATGCTGTAGTGGCGGCATACCATGGCAAGGCACGCCGCGCCGCAATCCATTTCTTCCGCCTGTTCGACCAGCGCGAAGCGTTTGATGACTTTCTCGCCCATCGCGGGCTTGGTCTGCAAATCGAGCATCAGCGGCAACCTGCGCCGCTGCTCGACCCGCTTTTGCCGCTGCAATTCGCGGTCACCGTAGCGAATCCGCTCGTCGAGCACCTCACGCAGTTTCGGATTGCGTTCGAGAATGAAATGGACCGTGCGCTCCGGAATCACCAGCAACCGCGTATCGGTCGTCGCGACCACCGACGCCATCTGCTCCTGGCGCATCAAACACGCTTTCTCGCCGAATATCTCGCCTTCACCGAGCGTGGCGAGCGTGTAGTCATGCCCTTCCTCGTGCCGCACGATACGCACTTCGCCATGGCGCACCACGTACAGGCGCCGGTCCTCGCGTCCGTCCTGCTTGAGGATTTCCTTGCCTGCGGCCACCCGTTTCACGCCGACGCTGCGCACATACTCTTCGAGTTCGGCCTTATTCAGTTTGCCGCGCAGATCGAATAACTGCGCGACGAAACCGCCCGCCGAATTGATCGCCACATAGCTGGCAACGAACGCCAACGCGGCCTGATTGCCCGCGATCACAGGCTCGATCGCGGCGCGCGGAATGAACAGCAACTCGGTTTTCGCCGACGACCGCACCGACGCTTCGTGGACATAGGTGCGCAACATCGCAATATCGGCGAAGATCTCGCCCGACTTGCGCACTCCCATGCTGGTTTCCTTGCCGTGCTCCTCCGTAAAGATCCGCACGGAACCCGAGCGAATCACATACAGCCCGTCAGCCGTCTCGCCCGCGGAGCACACCGTTTCGCCGAACGCATAGAAGCGCGCTTGCGCATATTCGGCAAGACGCTCGATCTCGTCGCGCGAAAACGGCGAAAGAATTTCCACCGAGGTGAGAAACTCGGCTGCGGAGGGCGTGGTCTGGGGTGCATCCATGTGCTTACGGACCTCGAATCGGCGTGTCGTTGGGTTGTTTTAATACAGCGTGCGGCCTCGAACAGGCTAGCGCGCTTCGATCACGTGCTCCTGGGCGCGTGAAATCAACCAGCTTTCGCGCAGCAGGCGCCGGACTTCGGAGGCCACGTCGGCGTCGAGCGTCGCCGGATATTTGGCCGTCACGGCGAAAATCTCGAAGCACGAACGGTCCGCCGACGGAAACGGTCCCAGCAGATCGCCCACCGCCGCGTTGAAAATCTTCGCTTCGATATCCGGCTTCAACGAGCCGCGCAGTACCTTGCCGATCACGCCGCCCGCCTCGCGCGTGTCCGCGATCGAATGCTCGCGCGCCATGTCGGCGAAACTGTCGGGATCGTCGTGCAGATACGAAATCATTTCCTTCGCCTTGCCCTCGCTGTCGAGCACGATGTGGCTCACTTCGATCGCGTCGAACTTCGGCGAATTCAGCGCGAAGTAGTCCTTGATCGCGGCCTCGTTGCCGATCTCGTCGAGCATCTTCTCCTGATACAGCCCGTCGGTAATGAAGGCCTCGAACTCGTCGAGACTGACGTTGAGCGCGTCGAGGTACTGATTCATATCCGTCGCGCGATGCAGGCCGCGCACGCGACGGAACTGATCGGCGCGTTGCTGGATTTCGTCGGCGGTGACGGCCAGGCCTTGCTTTTTCGCCGCGTGCACCGTGAGCTTGTCGCGCACGATCTGCTCGATCAGGCTCTCGAACTGGCCCGTCAGTTTCAGAAGACGAATGAACTCGGACACGTCCACGACTTCGTCATCAATTCGCACTATCGCGGTCATTTCATCCGCTCCTTTAATTGACGTGTGATCCGTGCGGTCAACCCGCCACCTGCCTGAACGGATCGAGACCCAGATCGATCAGGCGCCGCTCGCGCACCACGATCTCAGCGCTTGCCGTCATGCCGTAGCGCAACGGATAACGCGTGTCGGCAATCTGGTAGTAATTTTTGTCGAGCGTGACGCGGCCTTCGTAGACCGGCTGTTTGTCCGTCGCCGACGGCTTGGTGGCCGGCGAAATGTAGGCCAGCGTGCCGCTGATCAGGCCATAGCGTTGATACGGAAAAGCGTTAAATTTCAGTTTGACCGGCAGGCCCTCATGGAGAAACGCACGATCGTGTTCGGCGATTTCGATCTTCAGCACGGGCCGCGCGTCTTTGGGCGCAATGCCGCCGAGCGGCGCGTTCGCCTGAATCTTGTCGCCGCGCTGGGTCGACGTCACGTCGGTGATGACGCCCGAGACCGGCGCGAGAATCAGCAGGAAATTGTCTTTGTCGATGTTCTCGAAGCGAATCCGCGCGGCCGCTTCGGACACCAGTCGCGCGCTTTGCAGTTGCAGGCGCAACTTGTCTTCCGCGTCGGTAATGTCGCGCACAGCCGAATCGTATTGAAGCTGCAGGTCGGTGGTCTGCTGGCCGCTGGTTTCCAGTTGCGCATTCGCCTGCGTATATTCGTGGCTCAAGCGGAAATCCAGTTCCGCGAGTTTCGATTGCGCGACGCGGTACGCGTTATCTGCTTCCATTGCCGCGGTGCGTTTCTGTTCCACCTGCAATTCGGCAATACCGCCGCCGCCCGGCTGCGCGAAAAGCCGCGAGTAGCGGTCCAGTTCCTGACGCGCCGCTTCACGAACTCGCCGGGCATTGTCGAGATTGCTACGCGCTTCGTCGAGTTCGGCCTTCTGCCCTTCAGCGAGTTTGGTCGTGCCTTCGGAGACGCGGGTTTCATGCTGGCGCGCTTCCACTTCCATCTGTGTCTTGAGCGCGGCGGCTTTACGCTCCATGAGCGCTTTCTTCTCGGGAAACTGCTTCCAGTCACGCTCGGCGTCTTCCAGTTTGAGTTGCGCTTGCAACGCATTGCTGGCGGCCTCGATCGCGCCGCGCGCATTCAGCCGCGCCAGCACGTCGCCTTTCTGCACGGGTTGCCCTTCAGCGATATACAGATCGGCGAGTTCGCCGTCGATCGGTGCATAGATCCGGCGCACCTCGGATTCCGGCGACAAGGTGCCCTGCGCGCTGACGATCACGTCGGCACGCCCCACGAACGACCACAACAGACCGACCACGACCAACGCGACCATCGCCCAGATCAGCGCGCGCGCGAGCTTTACCGGCTCCGCCATCAGAATAGCGATGCCCTCGACGCTGTGATCTTCCAGTGCCTCCGACAACGGCTTAGGGTGACTGTCGCGTTTCACTCTGCTCGCCTCCGATCAATGCCAGCTTCGCTTTGAGAAGTCCCGGGTCCAGCACCATGCGCAACTCCGTTAGCGAACGGCGCTGCAGATTGGCTTCGGCTTCGATGTCCGCCAGCAGACGGTCGAAGTCGGCGGGATGATCCGCCTTCAATTGCGTGTAGATACGCATGCCCTGTTGCGCCGACGTTTGCGCATCGGAAAGCAGACGCGCCTCGCTGCGAAATCCCGGCGAAATGCCGGCTTCGAGACGCTGTGTACCGCCGATCGATCCGCCCGCGCGATACTGTTTCCACAGGCTCTGGGCGCGCAGCAGCAGGTCTTGCGCACGCGCCAGCGCTTTGTCGTGCAATGCGGCGACGTCTTTCTGGATCGATTGCAGGAACCACACGTCCGTTGCCGGATCGAGACTCGCGTAGAACGACAGCAGACGCTGGTCGTAATCCTTGTCGCCGCGCGTCTTCTGCAGCTGCGCATACTGATCGAGCAGCGCCTTCTTGTGCGCCAGTTCCGCCGCGAGCACGTCGGACCACGGCCCCGCGGGCATGGCCTGCAGACCGGCAAGCGCCTGTTGTGCGTCGCCGCGCTGCCAGGCCGCCGTCACCGCGTCGTGGCGCGCAATCACATCAGGCGAAGGCAAACGGCTCGTCGCCAGTTGTTGAAACTGCGCCTGAAAAGGCGGCGTGCTGAAGTGCGCCGACTTCAACATCGCGAGCAACGGCACCAGTTGCCGGCTCAGCGCTGCGTTCAACAAATCGGTGTATTGGCGCAAATCCTGACGCACCCGGTCTATGCCCGCGAGACGGGGATAGCGCTGCGCGTAATCGTCGAGCACGGGAGGCAGCGCGTCGGGTTTGTCTCGCGCCAGTTCGGTGCGAATCGTCCCATTCAGACGGTCGATGGCGGCGAGATACACCGAATCGTCGCTTTCCAGTTTGCGCAGATGGCTCAGCGCCTGCGCATAGGGATCGGCGAACACGGGCACGTAGGAGGCAATGCGGTCGAGCGCGCGCTGATGGCTCTTCGCGTCGTCTTCCCAGCGTTGCAGCAGGTTGTTGATCGTGCCCTCGTCCGCGTACATGCGAATCGGCGCGTCCATGCCGCCGCGCGCCGCGACGAAACGCTCCAGATCGCCCACCCATTGCAGCTCGTTGATCAACGACGCGGCGTCCGCATTGTTTGCGCTCGACGAACGCATCTCCTTGAGCAACGCGTCGGCCTGATCGAACTGCGCCTTTTGCAGCGCATTCAGCCAGTTGGGGAGCTTCGCCTTCAACAGCGCTTCGCTCGCGAGGGCGCTGACTTTGGTATCCGTGGGATGGCTCGCCAGATAGCCCGATGCCGCCGTGACCGCGCTCGAGTAATCGCCGTTCGCCAGCAGGTTCTTCAATTCGCGCTCCGACGAACCGCGCATATACAGCGTCGTTCCAATCGCCGCCAGCACCACGACGCCCACGCCGCCCCATGTCGCCATACGCCGCACGCTTGCGCGATCGTCGATGGCAAACGCCTTGCCGAGTTCGCCCGCGAGCAAGCGCCAACGGCGCGACCGGCCCTTCGCGGCAGCCGCGTTGGCGGCGCCATTCGCACCGTTGGTTCCGTTCGTGCCAGTCGCCCCTCTTGCCGTGCCCGTCGGCGCGTCGCGCTTCGCATGCGCGGACGCGGGCTGTGCCGCCTCGTTGACTTCGTCTTCACGTTGGAGGCCGGGGTCGACGCAAAAGATATCGAGGAATGAATGCGCGGCGCCGACAAAGGTGGTCTTGTCGGGATCCGCCGCTTCGTCGGCGGCCGGATTGAGGAATAGCTGTGTCACGGTGGGCTCGACTTCAGGGGGTGTCTGCAGCGTCACCCTGTAGACGAAGTGGTCCCCGCCAAATGCAACGAGGTCTCCTTCTACCAGCGGCAGCGCGGATTCGTCCAGCCGCTTTCCGCCGACGAATGTGCCGTTGGTGCTGCCGAGATCCTCGACATAGAGCTCACCGCCCTTCAGAAAGATGTGCGCGTGCCGGCGCGAGATGTAGTTGACCTGATGCGGATAGCGGTCTTTGTAGCGCGAGAAGACTTCATCCGCTTTGCTGACGAGAAACGGAAATGCCTGCACCTCGATAGGTTGCAGGTCGAGGTCGTCGCGCTGCGGCACCAGCAGCAGTCCCGGCGCGGCGGACGAACTGGCGACCGCCACGATACGCGCGCGCGGCTCGATGCTCACGCGGTAGCAGAGCTCGCCGCCGAAGCACAGTTCGTCGCCGGCACGCACGCGCGCCGGTGTTTGCCGCACCGCCACGCCGTTCACCGTCGTGCCGTTCTTGCTGCCGAGGTCGGCGACGTAGACCGCGCCGTGTTCCGTGAAAACCCGCGCATGACGGCGGGACAGGCGCGCAATGCGCTCGGCGGGATAGTCGGTAAAAGGTGCTTCGCTGCGCCCGATTGCGAACAGGTTGTCGACGATACGGATCGCGTCGAGCGCGGGACGTTGCGCGGACGCAGCCGGCGACAACACCACGTCGAACGCGGCGTCTTCTGTCGCGCGCATCTCAGCAATCGGAGCTTCGCCGGCGGCCATTTTATCTGGATCACTAAGCGTTTACCCGTTGCAGCGAGAGCGCAACGGAAACGGGACGAAGGACTACGGCGAAAAGATATTGTTCGTGTGAGCCGTGCAAAAGCCGACTCCTTAATGATTGTAAGTCACACATGGCGAGTGTCAATTTTCCGATCGTCGGTTATGAAGGCAACGAGTGCGTCGAAAGCAGCCGAAATACCCCACGCTGCGCGCCACATTGCGGATTAGCTCAGTGTTCCTTTACTTCGGTCTGCACGTCGACGCTCGGCCAGCCCCCGCCCAGCGCTTTATAAAGCAACACCGTGTCGGACAGAATCTGCTGATGGTTGGCGAGCAGTTCCTGCTGCGCCTCAAGCAAGGTCCGTTCGGTTTCGAATACCTCCAGTTGCGACACCACGCCGAGGCGCAACTGCGACTGGATCTGGTCCGCGACGATCTGCAGCCGCGACACCTCCTGCTGCAACTCCACGCGCTGTTCCTTGTGCGAATTCACGTTGACCAGCGCGTTTTCCACTTCCTCGAACGCGGCCATCACTGCCACGCGATACTGTTGCTCGGCCACCGTCGATTGCGCTTTGGTGACTTTCACATGCGCCCGCACGCCAGGATCGAGCAGCGGAATGTTGATGCTGGGCATGAAGCCGTAGGTGAACGATTTCAGCAGATCGGTCAGCGCGAAACTCGCGGTGCCGCCGTGCGCGGTCAGGCTGATGGTCGGCAGTTGCGCGAGCTTGGCCTGGCCGACGAGGTCGTAGGATTCCAGCACTCTGAACTCGGCGGCCACCACGTCGGGACGGCGCGCGAGCAGTTGTGCGGGCAAGCCGTCTGGCACGGGCGGCAGTTGCACGCGCTGCTGCAAATGCCCCTTGGGCATCTGAAACTCACCCGCCGGCACGCCGGTCAACGTACAGAGCGCGTTGTTGGCCAGCGCGCGCGAACGGCGCAGCTCAAGCAGCTGATTGGTCAGGCGGTTGATCTCCGCCTGCTGGCGCAACACCTGGGTTTGCGGCACGAGGCCGTTGCGGCGCTGGCCGTCGTAAATCGCGAGAATCTGCCGGTTCGTTTCGAGCGTTTTTTGTTGCTGTTCGATCTGGTCGTCGAATTGCAGAATCTGGAAGTATGTGCTGGACACGTTCGACACCAGTTCCAGATAACCGGCGCGCCAGTCCGCCTCGCTGGCGTGGAATTCCGCCTTTTGCGCCTGCACACCCTTCTCGACTTTGCCCCAGATATCGATATCCCAGTTCACCTGGGTCGCGAGGTTGTACTGCTTCGAGAAGGTTTGGTGCGTGGTCTTTTCGAAATCGGCGCCGGCGCCGAGATCCATGGTCGGCAAGGCGCCCGCCTTGGCTTCGCCGATCTGCGTGCCGGCCACGTCGATACGCGCGGCCAGCACCTTGATATCGAAGTTGCCGGCAATCGCCTTTGCGATCAGCGTGTCGAGATAGGGATCGTGGAAGCCTTTCCACCAGTCGGGTTCGATCGTCGCGGCGGCCGATACGGGCGAGCCTTTCTGATCCGACCACGAGGCCTTGGCGGGCGTGTCGGGACGCTTGTAGTCGGGCATGCTGACATCGATACAGGCCGACAGCGAGAGCGCGCATACCGTCGCCGCGCAAACGCTGCGCAGCGCGGATGTCCTGCGAAAGAAGCGCTGACGAGCTGATGAAAGCAACGCTGACACGATGGTCTCCGATGACGCCCACTTCGTTGCACGAGAAGCGCGCGCCCTTTAAGTAAAGCATCTCCTGCGCGGCTTCACCATCGAAGCGATGCAAGAAGATCGGCGCGGGAATCGGGCGGTGAAACGGGGGTGGCGTGAAAAGAACGATTGGCTGCGAAATCTTTTTGAGGAGCGGCCGGTGAGAGTCCGCGGAGGCTGTCGCGCCTCCGCGGCGGCCTGCGCCGTTTAGTGCACGTTGATGTTGTTGCTCGCGGTCACGTGCGGGTCGATCGTTGTCGAGATGCCGGCGACGAACGCTGCGTTGTTGCCGTTGGCATTCTGGATGTTCATCGTCGTGTTGATCAGTTGGGTGGCGTCGACGGTCTTGCTGTTGTTCGGCGCATACACCGGCATGAAGTTGAAGTACGACGAGGACGGATAGTAGCCCATACCGCCGCGCACGGCGCTCATGGCCTTGCTGTCGAGTTGTTCGGTGATGGACAGGTCTTTGATCATCAGCGTGTTCATGGTAAATCTCCTGGAAGGGAATACAGCACAGTTTGCGGTTGGGTTCGAGCAACTTGTCTGCTCGAGTGTCACTAATGCATGGGCTGTGCCAGGACTGCTTTCCTCTCCTAAGAAATATGCCGGAATGCCGTAGATAAAGGGTTGCGGGGCTGGCCGGACGGCGAACGCGAGATGGAGCCGTGAAGCGACGCGCGGAGGATGGTGGATCGCGGCCAACAACCCGTGCGAAATTGTTGGTTGCGGCGTGACACTGGGGCGCTAACCGGCGCGCCGCGTCACGCCGCGCAATGCACAAGCGCGCGTCACCGCGCAATGACGGTGATCTTCTTCGAATACACCGGCGGATTGTGCGGCACATGCATGTCGTCGCCCATCAGCAACTGCAACGTGTGCTTGCCTGGCGGGAGTTGAATCATGGTCTCCGTCTCACCCGCACCGAAGTGCAGATGATTGCGATCCGACGGAATCTCCTGATCCATCGGCGGCAAGTCGGTGTCGATCAGCAGATGATGGTGGCCGGTATTCGGATACTTGACGCCTTTCGGCGCCACGCCCATGTACCGCAGGCCGAACCACACCTTGAACGGCTTGTTGGCAGGCACCGCCTGGCCATCGTTGGGATAGCCGATATACGCGTGGGCGCCGGCCGGCGCCGGCGTCGTACCTGCAATGGCGACATTCGGCGAAGCGAATGCCGCCGACATGACGAGCGCCGCGACCGCGATGATCTTGTACATGAAGGTCTCTCCGTCCTGACGGACCCGCGTTGAACGAACGGATCGCGCTAGTCTTTTAGCACGGTGATAGTGATCTTTTTCGAATACACAGGCGGCACATGCGGCACGTGGTTGTGGTCGCCGAGAATGAGCTGCAACGTGTGCTTGCCCGGCGGCAACTCGATCCGCGCGTCCGTCTCACCCGCGCCGAAGTGCAGGTGATTGCGATCCGATGGGATCTCCTGATCGAGCGGCGGCAGGTCAGTGTCGATCAGCAAATGGTGATGGCCGGTGTTCGGGAACACGACGCCCTTCGGGCATACACCCATGTTCCGCAGTCCCATGCGCACCCACAACTTGCCGCCGTGAATCACCGTGCCGTCCGATGGCCAGATGATGTATTCCTCGGCGCCCGGCGGCGACGCCGTGTGCTCGGCCGCCGCAAAGACGCTCGGCACCATGTTGCCGAACATGAGGACGAGCGTCGCGCGCAACGTTCGGCGCAATACCTCGCGACGCGCATTCGATCCATGACGCACGTCGAGAACAACGGGGCTAACGGTTCTTCGCATAGCGCACTCTCCCGAAGAGGGGTCATGGCCAGCTCGGCTGCACAAGGCAGGCCGGGCGTTCCGGCTGGATGTCGCGGACGCACGCGCGATTGGACGGCCACCTGGTTAAAACGAGCTTGCCGCCCTACTTTGTGAATTAGCTTAGGACGTAACTTGCCAAAAAGATACGCCACACTCGTTAACCGTATGACGCATTCGGGGCACGCGGACAGTTGTGGCGCGCAAAGCGCGTGCTATCGTTATTAAGAGGTTGCAGATGGATGGTCGATAGCGGCGTCGATGTTCGCGCGATTCACTCCGGCGGCGGCTGCGAGTTGTGCGGTCCTCGATTGCCTATGTTCTGTCCGGAACAAACAGGATGTGAAGATGTGGCGAATATTCATGCTGGTGTGCATGGCCGGGGCAATGCAGGCGCATTGGGGCGATGCTTTTGCGGCGCCGCAACGTGATGGCGTCGAGCGGGGTGCGAGTGCGCCGAGTTTGCCACTCACGCTGGTTACTCCGTTCACGCCACAACGAGGCAACGCGCTTCCTCCACGGATCGCGCTTGTGATCGGTAACGGCGCGTATGGTGCGGACGGTGTGGATCGCGACGACCCGCAAGTGGATGCACTGTGGGAGAACGCGCCACGCGACGCCGCAGCCATGCGCGATAGGCTCCAGACGCTCGGCTTCGACGTCATCATGCGCACGAATGCGACGCCGCAGCAAATGCGCGAGGCCATCGGCGAATTTCATCAGCGCTTACGGGCGGGCGGTGTCGGTCTCTTCTATTTCGCCGGACACGGCATGCGGATCGGCCCGCAAACACTGCTCATTCCCGCAGGACTCGATGCTCGCTCGCCGGCTTTGGTCGTGAGCAACGGTGTCGATCTGCACACCGTATTGCAGGCAATGCGCGGGCCGCGTGACGGCCGGCTCAATCTCGTGATCCTCGATACGTGTCTGAACGATCCGTTCTCGGCGAACCTGACGGACGATACGTCAGCGCTTCCCGGCAATACGGTGGTTGCCTACGCAACCGCGCCCGGCGGCTTTGCGGCGGACGGCGCACGGCATGGCGTCTATACGAATGCATGGCTGCACGCGCTCGACAGTGCTCCGTCGCTAACGCTGGCGGATCTGCTGCAACGCGTCGCAGCGCAGGTTCGCGACGCGACTGGCGGCGAGCAATCGCCGTGGCTTGCCTCGTCGCTTCCTCGGCCCTTGCTGACGGCCGACGCTGCATCCACAGCGCGGGACAATCCCATCGTCACGCTGCACAGCAGAGGCATCCTGCCGAAAGACAGCAGCGAACAATACGAAATCACGTTCTGGAATTCGATCAAGGACAGCAACTACCCGGGCGACTACGAGGCGTATTTGAAGGTCTATCCGAACGGCCGCTTCGCCACGCTCGCTCATGCCCGCATCGACCGCTTACGTGCTGCGGCGACGTCGAATGCGCCGTCCGCAGCCACGCCTGCTGCGCCTTCAGCAGCACCCGCGCCGCCGGCCGCGCGGCCAACGCCGCCGGCCAGTACCCCGGCACCCAAGCCCGCTCCGAGTGCCGCCCCGCCCGCTGCGCCAACTGCGGCGGCGGTCGCGCAAAAGCCCGTCACGCATGCGCCGGTTGCCGGCGAAAGCCGCGATTGCGCGACCTGTCCGATCGTGATCACCGTGCCCGCCGGTTCGTTCTCGATGGGCAGCAGTACCGACGACCCGTCCGAAAAGCCCGTTCATCACGTGACCATTGGCGCGCCGTTCGCGATCGGCAAGTACGAGGTAACGGTCGACCAGTGGAACGCGTGCGTCGCCGCCAATGCGTGCCAGAAGCTCACGCCGGAAAGCAACACCAACAAAGCCGCACCGGCGCGCGACCTCAGTTGGGACGACGCGCAGCAATACGTGAAATGGTTGAGCAAGACCACCGGCAAACCGTACCGTCTGCCTACTGAAGCGGAATGGGAATACGCGGATCGCGGCGGCACCACGACCGCCTACTGGTGGGGCGACCAGATGCGCAAGGGCAACGCCAATTGCAAGGACTGCGGCGACCCGTGGCACAAGGAAGGACCCGAGGCCGCCGGTTCGTTCGCACCGAATCCGCTCGGCCTGTACGACATGAACGGCAGCGTCTGGGAATGGACCGCCGACTGCTGGCACAACTCCTACCAGGGCGCGCCCGCCGATGGCCACGCATGGGACACCCCCGGCTGCGACATGCGGGTGATTCGCGGCGGTTCGTGGCGCGAAGGCGGCGGCTACATGCTCAGCGCGACACGCTTCAAGTACAGCTCGGGCGTGCGCCAATCGCAGGATGGCTTCCGGGTCGTCAAAGATCTCAAGTGACTTGTCGGGGCCGCAAGCGGCTCCCGGTCGGACTCGCAGCCGACTCGCGAGCCACGCTCACACTCCACTCAGGGGGACCGTGGCTTCGTCGTGATCGGCGCGAAATCGGCGACGATGTGATCGTGGCCGTATTTGCCGCCGATCTGCGCGAGCCGTGCGTCGACCGCGCGCAGATAATCGGCGCGTGATTCGCTCTCCGGGCGCGGCTTGTCGAATAGCGGCGCCGGCGTGATCAGCAGCACCACCATCTCCGATCCGAACGGCTTCGAAATGATCCAGTCACCGGCGCTGCCGACCGTGGCGGCGTAGTGCGGCGGCGCCTGATTGTCCTTCGCGCGCGGGCTCGGCACCATGTGCACGACGCTGCCGTCGAGCTGGTAGTAGTCGAGGTTCACATACGAGTCGTAGCCCGGCGTGGTGACGTCGACGACCAGCGGGTCGCCGTCGCTCAACTGACCGCCGGGCGGCCGCACATGCAAGGCCGCAACGTGGCCCGTCTGCATGTTGTGAATCCAGTAGGGCGCGAACGCCTTGATGGTGTCGCATTTGTCGTCGGCGAGCGGCTCCGCCTGGAGCGTCAATGTATCGACGCCCGGCAACGCCGCCAGCGTGTCCTTCAGATGCGCCGCGCCATAGCGTTGCGAGACGTAGCCCCGCACCGTCAGCGAGTGGTCCTGTACTGAGGCGGACAGCGCCGAACAGGGCACTTGCGTCAGCGCCGGTGTGACGGCGGCGAGAGTCAGCGCCGGCTTCGGCGCAGGCTTCGCTGCGGGCGCCGCCGGTGGCGTGGCGGGCGCTGCCGCGACCGGACTTGCCGGCGGTGCCACAGGCGGCGCGGTCACCGTCCCTTCCGAAGTCGACGAACCCACCTGCTCCGTCAAAGCCTGCGATGCGCCTGCTTGCGTCTGTGATCCGTTATGCCGGTTCGCCCCCGAGCGGAACGCGAACACGCCGACCGCTGCAGCGCACACCACCGCGAAACTCGCGAGCCCCACCTTCGCCAGCGTGCCCGACTTTTCCGCGCGCGCTTCGTTATCGAACTCGGCGATGAAGCGCACCACGCTCGACATGCGCGCATTGCGATCAAACGACAGCGCGGCACGCAGCGCCCGCCATTGTTTTGAATCGAGATTGGCCGGCCGCTGCGGCTTGAAATCGGAATTGCGGGCTTGCGTCGCGGACAAGCGGTCGAACGGATGGTGGCCGGTCAGCAACTCATACGTGATGCAACCGAGCGCGTAGATATCGTCGCGCGGATCCGGCTCGCGATGCTCGATCATTTCCGGGCTGGCATACGCGGGCGTCAACGCGCCGAGGCTGCCCGGATCGAAGACGGTTGCATCGCTCTCCTCTTCCGGACGCTGGAACACGCGGGCGATGCCGAAGTCGATCACCTTCACTTCGGCGTTCGTCGTGAGAAACACGTTGGCGGGTTTGAAGTCGCAATGGACGAAGCCGCGTTCGTGCGCATAGGCGAGCGCGCTGCACATGCCACGCACGATCGGCAGCGCCGCGCGCACCGGCATGCCCTGATAGCCCGGCGTGCGCAGTAACTGGCTGAGCGGCTTGCCGGACAGGTACTCCATCGTCAGATAGACGATCGGGCCGTCGCGGTCGAAGTCGTACACCGTGATGATGTTGCGATGCGCGAGCACTTGCGCCTTGCGCGCCTCGCGCTGCAACGCGACCAGCGAATTCGGGTTGCCGCGGAACTGGACGTTGAGCACCTTGACCGCGAGATACGGCTTGCGATCCGAAGCCTCGAGCTTGCGCAGATCGAGCGCCTTGTACACCGTGCCCATGCCGCCGACGCCGAGGCATTCCTCGAGCACGAAGCGGTTATTGAGCGTGTCGCCGGTGCCTTTGATCTGGTCGTGTCCCGCAGTACTGCCGGCGCCCGCTGCATTGGCTGCATTGGCTGCATTGGCTGCATTGGCTGCGCTGCCCGCACTTGCCGATCGTATCGACGGAATCTCGACGGTGGTCTGGATGCCGGTTTCGTCGCCGCCCGCCGCCACGTTCGAGACGCGCAACTGCTCGATGCGCCGCCGCACTTCCACGTAGAGATCGTTGGGGAGCGGCGCTTTGCGATGTGCCGCGCCAAGCATGTCTAGCAGCTGCGTGGGGCCGAGCCCTTCGGTCGTCAACGTGCTGTCGAGTTGAGCCACGAACTCGTCACGGGACAGCTCGCCGTTCTGAAAATCGTGAATCACACGCGCAAGGCTAGCCATTTGTGCGAAGCGCCGCCGCTGCCGTTGGGCCGGGTCGCGTGCGACCCAAGCCTGTCGGGCTGATAGAGAACCTTTCGTAACCAGTTACATGTGCCGCTTCGATACTAGCTCCCGCTCCGTCCTTTCGCAAACCAGGATTGCCCCGCTGCCTGCGCAGCGCGCCCGTGTCGTGCGATATCCAACAGCATGCGGTGGTCTGTCGGGCGTGTGCCGTCAGTCGTTCATCGCTTCCACGCGGCAGTGCGCTGGTGCGAGCCCGGCACGGCGACGCGAAACCCTTGCGCAGCAGGCGTGCACCAACTTTCTTAGGAACCTTGAATAAAACTGGCACAGCCTGTGCATTAGTGATACCCGAGCAGACAAGTTGCTCGCACCCGACCGCAAGACCCTGACCTTTACCTTCTGGAGACTCACCATGAACGCACTGATGATCAAAGACCTGTCCATCACCGAACAACTCGACAGCAAGGCCATGAGCGCCGTGCGCGGCGGCACCGGCTACTATCCGTCCTCCTCGTACTTCAACTTCAGCCCCGTCTTTGCTCCGAACGACAGCAAGAAGGTCGATGCCACCCAACTGATCAACAACCAGCTGAGCCTGCAGAACGCCAACGGCAACAACGTCGCGTTCGCCACCGGCATCAGCTCGACGGTCAGCCCGTACGTCACGACGAGCAACAACATCCACGTGTAATACGTGGCGAGACGAGGCGCCCGGCTCGCCGGCGCGCTTCGCCTGCCGACGATTACCCCCGTCTTCCGCGCACCTTTGGAGAAGCACCATGTCATCCCTCATGATTCGCGATCTGTCCGGCACCCGCGAGCTTGACCGCCGCGCGATGTCGGCGGTGGCCGGCGGCACCGGCAGCAGCGTGCCCGGCCTGCCCTCGGTCGCCGGCCTTGGCGGCATTGCCAACGTCAACGTCTCGATCAACCAGAACCTCAACCAGATGCAGTACGTCAACGTCGCCGCACTCAACAACGTCGGCGTGATCGGCGCGGGCTTCGTGCCGCTGCACCTGAACGTCAGCCCGTCGCTGTGGGGCGCCAACTACGCCAACGTGTGACGGCTTGCCGTCGCGAGGGCCGGGGGGCCTCACGAAGGCCGGCAGATCATCGCCGGCCGGCGAGTTGCAGAGAGATTTCCTATACTGAGAGTGCGGGGAGACCTCAGCACACTTCACGACACACCCGAGCGGCGGCCGGCGCATTGCACCGGCGCGCCGCTCGATTCCTTTCCTGGAGCCACCATGACCAAGCTGATCATCAGGGACCTCAAAGATAGCGTCGAACTCGATCGGCAGGCGATGACGGCCATCGTCGGCGGCGCGCGTATCGGCGCGCGGCTGAATGCTGCCGTGCCGCTGGTGCCGGCTTCGGCCCGCGTCGTCGAATATCCGCCGGGGTTCCCCGCCGCGCATCAGACGATTGCCAAAGCGGCCATGCAGCGCAAACCGTAGCGCGTGTAGCCCCGGCGTCGCACAGTCACAACAACGGCACGCGTCACCCACGCGTGCCGTTTGCCTTTGTTGTCGATGGAGCGCCATAAGCCGACATCCCACACGCGATTGGTGGGACGTCGCCAAACAGTTCCGTCGAATCTCAAGTTCACTGAACGCCATAGTCGAAGAACGCATATCGTCTATGGCTTGCTGGTCTTGCGTTGCCGCCTCGCATTCTGTTTCCTCGCTCATCGTCCGCAAATTGGCATGCCCCTTGCAGAACCATGGGTGAGCACCGCACCGTGCTCACTCATCCACCTTCAGGAGTAGTGCCATGAAATCCACCGTCATCATCAAGGACCTGCCACGTTCCGCGGATCACACACACGACGAAATGACGCTCACCGCCGCGCAGATGAAGGCTCTGCGGGGCGGCCGTTCCGTCATTGTCACCGTCGACCGTGGCCCTCTCGGCCAGGTCGACGACTTCGGTATCAACACCGCCATCTTCGAAGGGCGTATTAAAGGGCCTTACTTATAGGACGCGCGAGGTGTCCGCAATTAGAAACAGGCCCCCTTCAGTCTTCGCCGTTGAAGGGGGCCTGTTCATTGATGGGATGAATGCCCCGCCTATCGTGTTCTCACCGATGCTTGCCTCTTGCCTGGCAACTCATTTCAAGCGGCGTCGCCTTGACGCTCGCACTTCGACGCCCCGACGTTGAACGACATCTCTTCGGCCATCGCTTCGTCCAGGCCAACCAATCCATCGAATTCCTCGCACGAAGTCATCGAGTCTGCGACGGCATCGGACAATCGTTGAACCGATCCACCCCGGCGACAGCGTCACAGCCGAGCGCGCTGTGCCGTGAATCGCGCGCGCGCTGTGGTCAATTCCAGATCAAACACCTTCTGCATCCTCTCGAAGTCTGAACGCCCCGGTCAAAGCGATTCCCTTCGCCGATGCGTGTGTCGTTCGATATCCAACAGCATGCAGTGGTCTGTCGGGCGTGTGCCGTCAGTCGTTCATCGCTTCCACGCGGCAGTGCGCTGGTGCGAGCCCGGCACGGTGGCGCGAAACCCTTGTGCAGCAGGCGTGCACCAACTTTCTTAGGAACCTTGAATAAAACTGGCACAGCCTGTGCATTAGTGATACCCGAGCAGACAAGTTGCTCGCACCCGACCGCAAGACCCTGACCTTTACCTTCTGGAGATTCACCATGAACGCACTGATGATCAAAGACCTGTCCATCACCGAACAACTCGACAGCAAGGCCATGAGCGCCGTGCGCGGCGGCACCGGCTACTATCCGTCCTCCTCGTACTTCAACTTCAGCCCCGTCTTTGCTCCGAACGACAGCAAGAAGGTCGATGCCACGCAACTGATCAACAACCAGCTGAGCCTGCAGAACGCCAACGGCAACAACGTCGCGTTCGCCACCGGCATCAGCTCGACGGTCAGCCCGTACGTCACGACGAGCAACAACATCCACGTGTAATGCGTGGCGAGACGGGGCGCCCGGCTCGCCGGCGCGCTTCGCCTGCCGACGATTACCCCCGTCTTCCGCGCACCTTTGGAGAAGCACCATGTCATCCCTCATGATTCGCGATCTGTCCGGCACCCGCGAGCTCGACCGCCGCGCGATGTCGGCGGTGGCCGGCGGCACCGGCAGCAGCGTGCCCGGCCTGCCCTCGGTCGCCGGCCTTGGCGGCATTGCCAACGTCAACGTCTCGATCAACCAGAACCTCAACCAGATGCAGTACGTCAACGTCGCCGCACTCAACAACGTCGGCGTGATCGGCGCGGGCTTCGTGCCGCTGCACCTGAACGTCAGCCCGTCGCTGTGGGGCGCCAACTACGCCAACGTGTGACGGCTTGCCGTCGCGAGGGCCGGGGGGCCTCACTAATGCCGGCAGATCATCGCCGGCCGGCGAGTTGCAGCGAGATTTCCTATACTGATAGTGCGGGGAGACCTCAGCACACTTCACGACACACCCGAGCGGCGGCCGGCGCATTGCACCGGCGCACCGCTCGATTCCTTTCCTGGAGCCACCATGACCAAGCTGATCATCAGGGACCTCAAAGATAGCGTCGAACTCGATCGCCAGGCGATGACGGCCATCGTCGGCGGCGCGCGTATCGGCGCGCGGCTGAACGCGGCCGTGCCGCTGGTGCCGGCTTCGGCACGCGTCGTCGAATATCCGCCGGGGTTCCCCGCCGCGCATCAGACGATTGCCAAAGCGGCCATGCAGCGCAAACCGTAGCGCGCGCAGCCCCAGCGTCGCACAGTCACAACAACGGCACGCGTCACCCACGCGTGCCTTTTGCTTTTGTTGTCGACAGAAGCGCAGCGCCTCAGCCAGATAACGCAAACGACCCACGAAATATTCCCAACTGGCGACAGCGCTCCTCGCTTCTTTGCCATGAAAGTGGACTTGTGCAATTCGCCTGGTGAATGTCCGCACGCGGCGACGCCGGCCGCCCTACGCTCACCTATGATGCTTAGGACGCCACGTGGTTTTTTTATCGCTGTCCGCCAATAGCACGCACTATCCGGACAGCTTGCTGGCGCAGAAGTGAACACGACGCACCGCATCCACGACGCGCCGTACCCATAAGCGACGATGGCAGCGCGCCACGAGCCGGCATCGCCAATTCGGATTGGAGACGCGCAATGAAATTTATCGTCCTATGGAACGGTCTGCCGACCGCCGAGAGTTCCGTCATCGAACGTTTCATGAAGACCGGCGGCCGGGTGCCGGACGGAGTCAAACTGCTGGGACGCTGGCACGCTATCGGCGGCTTGCACGGCGTTGCGATCGTCGAGTCTGAGGACACGGGCGCGATGGCGGCGCTGGCGCTCGAATGGGGCGACCTGCTCACGATGAACATCTCCCCGGCCTTGACCGACGAAGAACTAGGCGGCGCCCTCGGCAAATATGGCGCAGCGGGTAACAAGTAAGCACGCCATGAGCACCGGGTTCACCGCACCGCTTCCGAGCGGCCAACTGCTGCCGTTCCGCGAATCGTTCCTCGCGATGCTCGGCATCGCTTTCGTCGCGATGCTGGTGGCGCTGGATCAAACCATCGTCGGCACGGCGCTACCGCGCATCGTCGCGGAACTGAAGGGCTTCGACCTCTACGCGTGGGTCGCGACGTCGTACATGCTCGCGTCCGTCATCACGATTCCCATCTTCGGGCGGCTGGGCGATCTGTTCGGCCGCAAGCGGTTTCTGATCGCCGCGATCCTGTTGTTCACCGGCGCCTCGGTGTTGTGCGGATTCGCCAGCAGTATGTTCCTACTGGTGATTTCGCGCGGCCTGCAAGGCATCGGCGGCGGCATTCTGATCGGCACAGTGTTCGCCACCGTCGCCGATCTGTTTCCGAATCCGAAACTGCGACTGCGCTGGCTGGTGTTCGTCACGTCCGCCTTCGGCGTGTCCAATATGGTCGGGCCGACGCTCGGCGGAATGTTGACGCAGTACGGCGGCTGGCGGCTGGTGTTTTTCGTCAACGTGCCGATCGGGCTCGTCTCGCTGCTGTTCGTGCAGCGCTTTCTGCCTCCGCTGCTTCATCTGCGACGCAAGGGTCCCGTGCGGCTCGACTGGCTCGGCGCGTTTGTGCTCGCGGTCACGTTCGGCTCACTGCAAGTGCTGATCGAACTGTTTCCGAGGCGCGGCATCGACACGACGACCATCGTGCTGACCATCGTAGCCGTGACCTGTGGGCTGGTTCTCTGGCTCTGGGAGCGGCGCATCGGCTATCCGATCGTGCCGGTGGACATGCTCATGGACCGCAAGCTCTCCGCGCTGTTCGCGATGTCGGTGCTCGGCGGCTTCGCGCTCTTTTCGCTGGTGTTCTACGTACCGCTGCTGTTTCAGGGCGGCTACGCGATGTCCGCGCATGACTCGGGCATGCTGATCACGCCGCTGCTGCTCGGCACGACCGTGGGCAGCGTGCTCAACAATCGTATCGTCACACGAGTCCGCCGCGCGAACGGCATCATGTATGTGGGCTTTGCGCTGTCCGCGCTTGCCTGTCTGAGCGTGGTCGTCTTGCGGGGCACGGAACCGCATCTGGTGTGGGCGTCGTGCATGGGCATCAGCGGGCTCGGCCTCGGCCTGGTGGCGACCAGCCTGACCGTCTGCTCGCAGCAAATCGTCGGGCGGGACCATGTCGGCGCGGCCACCGCGCTGCTTCAATCGCTGCGGACATTCGGCGGCATGCTCGGCACGGTGATGACCGGCGCGTTGCTCGGCCATCTCTACTCGCGCGGGGTGCATCGCTCGCTCGATTCGTATCAGGCGACGCAGTGGTTCAAGTCCTTCGCCAGTCCCGAGTTGCTAGTGGATCGCGCGGAACAGGCCGCGCTGATCAATCGTCTGGTGAGTGCGGGCCAGTCGGGCGACGCCATGATGAGGTCCGCGCGCGAGGCACTGGTGCAGTCGATTCATATCGGCATTCTGGTGGCCGGCGCCGCCGCATTGATCGGCCTGTGCCTCGCCTGGTTCGTGCCGCCGGTGCGCATCAGCTATCCGGAAACCGAACTCGCACCGGATGGGCAACCACCCGCCGATCCCCGTCCACCGCACCGAAGCGTACTTTAAGCGCAGCGCCGGACATCCTCGAATCTTCTTCTTGCGTTCTGTATCGATCGATATATAATCGCTTTTTATATCGACTGATACAGAATCAGTCGTCAGTGACGCTGGAAGGACATCCACCATGGCAAGACCCCGCGAATTCGACGAACACGAGGTGCTGGAAGCCGCCAGCGCGGCCTTCTGGACGAAGGGCTATGAGGCGACCTCCACGCGCGACCTGGTCAAATCGACCGGCCTGACGCAGCCGAGCCTCTACAACGCGTTCGGCGACAAGCGCACGCTATATCTGCGCGCGCTCGAGCATTATCTCGAGCACACCTTGCGTGAGCGGATCAGGCGATTGGAACGCACCGTATCGCCGGCACTGGGCGTTACGATGTTCTTCCAGGAGATCCTGGAGCGAACGCTCGCCGATCCCGGCAAGCGCGGCTGCATGCTGGTCAACTCCGCGCTGGAAACCACATCGGACGACGAAGCATTCCGTGAAATCGTCGCCACGGAATTCGCTGAAATCCGTGGATTTTTCCACCGCTGCATGGTTGCAGTCGCCGAGAGCGGCGAGATTACGGCCGTCGTTTCCGCCGATGACGCCGCCACTCACCTGCTGGCCACGTTGATCGGCGTCCGCGTTCTCGCGCGGGTCAATCCGCAACCAACGCTGCTGGTTGGCGCGATTGCGCCGGCTTTGCTGCTGCTTGGTTTGCCTGCCCTACCGTCGACCGACTACGACGCCTGAGCCACGCGCCTGACAAGGCGCGCCCCTTCGCTTTCCCACCGACATCCGGCAGCGCCGCCATCAGGACGCGCACCGGTAAAGGAACCGTCATGTCCGCTGCTTCGATAACGTCCGACAATCCAGTCTCACTCGATGCCCGCGCACTCTTCGCAACGCTCGCAGGTCTGTGCGGCAGTCTCGTCGCCATCGGCCTCGCGCGCTTCGCGTACACGCCGTTGATTCCGTCGCTGATCCAGGCGCATTGGTTCACGTCGTCGCAAGCGGTAACGCTCGGCGCGGCGAACTTCGCCGGCTATCTGGTCGGCGCGTTGATCGGCCGTCCGCTCGCAGCGGCGCTGTCGAACCGCAGCGCGTTGCGCATGCTGATGGCGGTGGTGACGGCCGCCTTCTTCGCCTGCGCGTATCCGCTTTCGGTGAGCTGGTTTTTCACGTGGCGTTTGTTGTCGGGCATTTCCGGCGGCGCGATCATGGTGCTGGTGGCGACGTCGATTCTTCCGCACATTCCGACGCCACGCCGAGGCTTCGTGAGCGGCATGATCTTTCTTGGACTCGGTCTCGGTATCGCGGCATCCGGCACCTTGATTCCGAAGTTGCTTCACTATGGTTTGCAAACCACGTGGATCGGTCTCGGCGTCGTAGCACTGGTGCTGACCGCGGTGAGCTGGTTCGGTTGGCCGTCGACCAATCCGCCCGCACCGGTCGTGCCGTCCGGCGCGCATCACGCGATGCGCCCGCAAGGCTTCACGCTGCGCGTGCTGTACGCGCAATACGCGGCGAACGCACTCGGTCTCGTCCCGGCGATGGTGCTGCTGGTCGACTATGTCGCTCGCGGCCTGGGACGCGGCGCCGCAATCGGCGCGGACTACTGGGTGCTCTATGGCCTCGCTGCAATCGCCGGACCGGTGATTTGCGGCAACGTGGCCGATCGCATTGGCTTCGGCAAGGCCTATCGCGTCGGCCTGCTTCTGCAAGCGGCCGCCGTCGCCATGCTCGCGTTCTCGGGCAGCACGTTCGTGCTGGCTGCGTCGACTGTGATTCTCGGCATCTTCACGCCGGGCATCGTGCCGCTCGTGCTCGGCCGCATTCATGAACTCGTGCCGCACGATCACACAGAACAGCGGGCCGCATGGAGTCGCGCGACGACGGCCTTCGCGCTTTTCCAGGCGCTCGGCGGCTATGGCTACTCATACCTTTTCTCGCATACGCATAACGATTACGCGTTGATCTTCGCTTGCGGTGCGGCGGCGCTCGCTGTCGCCTTCGTCGGGGATTTGATTGCGTCGCGTATCGGCACCGCCCGCCACACAGCGGCGTGACGGGTTCAAAACATTTCCGGTTCGACTTGTCACCTCGGGCATGCGGCTTGCTCCTCCATGACATCGATATTGCCTTTCGCAGGAACGCCCGCAAAGCGGGCCTTGCGTGGCGGTCGTGAAGGCAGGTCCAATTAACTAGGCGGAGGTCATTCATATGTTGGGAACTATTCTTCTAGTCGTGCTGATTCTTCTCCTCATCGGTGCGCTCCCCACGTGGCCGCACAGCCGTGCGTGGGGTTACGGTCCTACGGGCGGTCTCGGACTCGTCGTGATCGTGGTGATCGTGCTGCTGGTCGTCGGCATCATATAGCCTTAGCTGCTGTTGTCTTTTGTAGTATCCGCATTCCTTGAAGGCGGGTCGGCCGCCGGATATCCGTGCAGTTCGCTGCATGGAGATCCGGCGGCCTTGCTATGTCGATGGTCGATGCACATTCCCCCTGTCACCTCGGGAGCAGCAATGGAAAAGTTACTCGCGAATCAGGTCGCGCTGGTCACGGGCGCCAGTTCGGGCATTGGTTCCGGCGTCGCCAAGGCGCTCGCGGATGCGGGCGCGGCCGTCGTCGTGAACTATCACTCACATGCCGAAGAGGCGGAGCAACTCGCCGCCGAGATTGAGAAAGCTGGCGGCGCCGCTCTCGCGGTTCAGGCCGACGTCGCCGATCCCGCACAGGTCGAAAAGATGTTCGCGGCATGCCGCGCGCGTTTCGAGAGCGTGGATATCGTGGTCGCGAATTCGGGCTTGCAGAAAGACAATGCGTTTGCCGATATGACGCTGGACGATTGGCAACAGGTGCTGGCGACCAATCTCACCGGCCAGTTCCTGACCGCACAAGCGGCCGTGAAAGAATTCCGGCGACGCGGCCCGAGGACCACCTCCAAAGCGCTCGGCAAGATCATTTGCATGAGCTCGGTTCACGAGGTCATTCCATGGGCGGGGCACGTCAATTACGCGGCGTCCAAAGGCGGTATTCAGATGTTCATGAAATCGCTCGCGCAGGAGGTCGCGCCCGAACGGATCCGCGTCAACTCCATTGCGCCGGGCGCGATCCGCACGCCGATCAATAAGGACGCGTGGGACAACGAGGCCGCGCTGCAGAAATTGTTGAAGTTGATTCCCTACGGCCGCGTGGGCGAAGCGGACGACATCGGCAAGGCCGCCGTCTGGCTTGCCTCGGATGAAAGCGACTACGTGGTCGGCACGACATTGTTCGTCGATGGCGGCATGACGCTCTATCCCGGTTTCGCCGACAACGGTTAGCCGTTGCCTTCGAGCAGTTGCTCGAACAGATCCGCGTCGCCCATTTGCCCGCCTTTGAGCATGATCTCCATGCCGTCGAGTTCCGCGCGATCGGCATGGAGACGGCAGACGGTGACGCCCGCCGATAACGGCGCGAGATACGACAGTCCCCAAGCGCCGAGCGCGCGCACCGCAAAACTCGACGTGTCGCCGCCCGCAATGCCGATGCGTTGCAATCGCACGGCGCCGAGTACCTGTTGCAAGAGTGACGCACAGGCGTGCGCGAGTTGTGGCAGCGCGCCGCCTTCGCTCGACGCGCGGCGCGTCGTGAAAGCGAGCACGTTGCGTCCATCGCGCAAGGGTCCGGCTATCGCCGTCACGCGCTCCGCCAGATAGCCGGAGGCTGCGTCGCCGGTCATTTTCAGCGGGTCCAGTTCCACACGCAGATAGGATTGCGCGGCGCTGATTTGTACTTCGGTCAATGGCGAGAGGCTGCCTGCGAGCACGAATACGGGGCCGCGTGCGCGAGTCAATGGCGGCGTGGTTCGTGCTTGTGAAACGGCGGGTTCGGCGAGAGTCTCGCGCGCCAATGCATAAGCCTGTGCAACGCTGCTCGCACCAACCGCGAGCAACGGCGCCGACACCGCGGCATGACGCGCGATCACTCGGCCAATCGCTTGCAGATGCGAATCGTCGAGTACGTCGAATAGCACGGCGTCGGGGTTCGAATCGAGCCGGCGCTGCACTTCTTCTTGCAGTTCGGCATCGCCGCGCGCGTAGCAACGCCAGTCGATCGATTGCACATTCTTCACACCTTGGCGCTGAAGATGCACGCGCAAGTCCGCTTCGTTCATCGGCGTGACGGGATGGCGGCTCATGGTCGGATGACGGTCGATGCGGTAAATCGACTGCGCGCTGTCGTCCGCGCCGGCTGCCGCAAACAGCTCGCCGAACACGCAGTAGCGCCGCAAATTCGGCTGACCGCCGACCACCGCGACAAGCTCATTCGCGCAGTACTCGCGCAAGGTGCGAATCGCCACGCCGATGCTGCCCGTTTCCGGCGCGCTATCAAACGTCGAGCACACTTTGTAGTGCATCACCCGCACGCCGAGCGCGGCGAAGGCGGCGCCGACACGTTCGAGTTCCTGCCGCTGCGCGGCCGGCGGCATGGTCCGCGCGGCGCCCGCCACGCCGAGTGCATCCAAACGGCCGAGCATCGAAAGACGCGCGGCATCGGGCGGTGCGAAGAACAGCATGGTGCGCAAACCGGCGCGGGCGAGATGCGCCAGCGTGTCGGTTGCGCCGGTGAAGTCGTCGCCGTAGAAGGCGTAAGCGGGACCGTTGCCGTTTGCTTCGTCGCTCATCTTTTGTTCCGTGTCGCCTGAAGCGTTCACGTGCGGCGGCCGAAAAACGCCAAGGCGCGTCGCAGTTCCGGCATGTGCTCGGCGTACACCGGCAGCGGCGTGCCGGCCTGTACCGCCGCCCATGCCTGGCGCACGCTCATGACACCCGCGGCGGGACCGTCCGGATGCGCGAGAATGCCGCCGCCCGACATGAACAGCAGGTCGGTGGAGCGCACCGCGTCGAATGTCGCTTGCACGGTGCCGGCCCATTGCCCTGATGAAAATGCCGGCAGCACCGTATCGTCGCAACCCGCGGCGAGCGGCGTCGCGCAGTCGCGCGCCGACTCGATCACTTCGGCGTCGCTCTGCGCGAATTTGCCGACGAGACCATGCACGTGCATATGATCGACGCCGCTCAAACGCCAGAGCGTCTGATACGCCTGAAACGACATGCCCAACGCCGGATCGCGCGACATCATGCCGTAGCCGTTGCGGTGCGCGTGCAGCACGAGCGGCGTGGCGCGGCGCAGCGTCTGGATCGCGGAAAAGCCGCACCAGTTGATGCTGGCCATCACGCAACTGCCGCCTTCGCGCTCGACCAGTTCCGCGTGACGGCGCATGGCGTCGAGGTCGTCGGTGATATTGAACGCGACCATGACAAGGCGGCCGCTGCGTTCACGGTAGCGGTGCACTTCGGACATCACCGCGCGCACGCGCTCCGCCAACGGTGCATGTGCGGGATTCGCGCACACCTCGTCATCCTTGATGAAATCGACGCCCGCTTCACACAGATCGCGCACCAACGCAGCCGTTTCCGCCGCGCTCAGACCAACGTTCGGCTTGATGATGGTGCCGATCATCGGCCTGTCCTTCACCTCCGTCAGCGCGCGAGTGCCGGCCACGCCATGACGCGGCAATTCGAAACGCTTGCGGTACGAAGCCGGCAAGCGCAACGACAGCAGCCGCATGCCGGTCACTTCGCCGAGATCGTACAGATTGCCGGCGACGGTCGCGGCCAGCGTGGGCAGATTCGCGTCGATATTAGCGAGCGGAAACGACAGCGTGATGCGCGCGCGCCGCCACGGCCCCGGCGTGCCTTGACGCTCGAGCCATGCGTTCGGCAAGCTGGGCCGTGCCGCCGCTTCGAGTTCCTCGACGCGCAGCACGCTCGCGCGACTGCGCGAGCGCAGCGCATCGGATTCGTTGGCAACGCGCACGAAGGTGCCGCTCGATTGCTCGCCGGCCATGACGTCGGCGACGCGCGCGGGATCGAGCGGCGTCTCGATCAGATAGTCGGCCTGTAGCGTATCGTCGTCGACGGCGCGTGGTTGCAGCGTCTCGCTCATAGCGTGCCCAGATCGGGAAAACGACGCACTGGCTCGCGGCCGTCCCAATCGCGCGACGCCGCGTAGATCATGTCGAAAAGCTTGCCTTTCGGCCCGGCGATCTCGGACAACTCGATCACCGTGCCAGGATGGTCCTCCGTATCGAAGTAGACAAAGCGCCCGTTACGCCCCACTTCGCCGCTCATGGCGACTTTGAAACCCTGCTCCTGCAGTCGCGCGAGATCCGCGTCGAACGAAGTAGTCCAGTACGCGTTGTGCTGCAAGCCGGTATGGCCCGCGGCGAGAAAGTCGCGATACATCGACGGCGCGTCGTTGCGTGTCTGGATCAGTTCTACCTGCAACGGCCCCGAGTTCGCCAATGCCACCGAGTTATGCACCTCATACGATTGCCCACGGTAGGTGTAGTTCTCGATCGGCACGCGTTCGTTATAGAACCACGGACCCACGCCGAGCACGCGGCTCCAGTAGTCCATCGCGGCTTCGATGTCCCGCACCACGTAGCCTGCCTGCCGGATTTCGCCAAAGAAACGACTCATGAAACTCTCCCGATGCTGCGGGGTTGAAAGACGAGCGACACCCCGGCGCGGCGAGAACGCAGCGCCCGAAGGTCGAACCTGTTAATGAACTTGAGAGATCTGCTTAAAGAAACCCGATCGAAATCCAGGGGATCGCCGCGACCAGAATCAGCCCGACGATCAATGCGCCCATATAACCGACAATCGGACGAATGCCCGCATCGGGATTGACCTTGCTGATCGCGCACGCCGAGTAGTAGCCGACACCGAACGGCGGCGAGAAGAGGCCCACGCCCATCGAAAGAATCACGACGATCGCGTAATGCACTTCATGCACGCCCGCGAGCCGCGCGATGGGAAACAGCAGCGGCCCGAACAGCACAATGGCGGGAATCCCTTCGAGCACGCTGCCGAGCATCACGAACACCACGATCGACACCGCCAGAAAACCGTACGCGCCGCCAGGCATCGAGCCCATCAGTTGCGCGAGGTCCTGCGAGAAGCCGGACTGTGTGAGCGCCCACGCCATCGCCGTGGCGCAGCCGATGATGAAGAGAATCGCGCCCGACAAGGTCGTCGCATCCACCAGCATGCGGCCGAGCCGCCGCCATTCGAAACGGCGATACACCAGCAGGCCGATCAGCATCGAATAGGCGATGCCGATGGTCGAGACCTCCGTCGCCGTCGCCACACCTTCGACCACCGCCATGCGAATCACGAACGGCAACGCCAGCGCCGGCAGCGACACGATGAACAAACGCCCGATCTGCCGCTTGCTGAAACGCTGCGCGCCGCTCAGGTCTTCCTTGCGATAGCGCCACCACACCACCACGCACAGAATCAGCGCGAGCACCGCGCCCGGCAGCATGCCCGCCGTGAAGAGCGCGGAAATCGACAGCCCCGTCACCGAACCGATCGTAATCAGCACGATGCTCGGCGGAATGGTTTCGCTTTGTGCGCCGGTCGTGGCGAGCAGCGCGACCAGATCGCCTTCGGAAGCGCCGCGTTTTTTCATCTCCGGGAACAGCACCGGCGCGATCGCCGCCATGTCCGCCACTTTCGAACCGGAGATGCCCGAGACCAGATACATCGCGCCGATCAGCACGAACGACAAACCACCATGCACATGACCGACGAGGCTCGCGAGAAACTCGATCATCGCGCGCGCCATGCCGGTCATTTCGATCAGCAAGCCGAGGAAGACGAAGAGCGGCACGGCCAGCAGCACGAGATGCGACATGCCTTCGTCCATACGGCCGACCACGACTTCGAGCGGTGTAAAGGTCGAGAGTCCCAGATAACCGAACGTGGCGAGCGCAAACGAAAAGCCGATGGGCACGCCCGAAAAAATCCCCATCGCCACCACGCCGACGAAAAAGATCACGAGATTGGTTTTGCCGAGCGTCTGAAACCACGGCCCGGCGAACACGGCCACCGCGGCCAATACAGCGGTGATCGCGAGCACGATTACGACGTCGCGCGCACGGCTCACCTGGGCAAGACGGATCAGGCCGACTAGCAGCATGAGCGCCGCGCCGATCGGCAAGGCGAGCGCGCGCCACGCGTTGCTGATCTGCAAGGCGGGCGTCACGATCGCCGCCTCACCGGACGCATAGTCGTAAGCAGGGGCGATCAACAGCGCAAGCAAAGCGATTGATGCGGCGATCGCCAGCGTATCGACGAATGCGCGCCGCTGCGGCGACAGGCGGCTGACCAGCGCCGTCATCCGCATATGTTCGCCGCGCCGCAACGCGAGCACGGCGCCAAGCATGGCGAGCCACAGGAACAGAATGCCGGCCAGTTCATCCGACCAGACGAGCGGTTGATGCAGCACGTAGCGACACACCACGCCCGCGAACATCACGACAATCTCCATCACAAGCAGCGCCGCCGCGCACACTTCGACGAGCGCGATCAGACCGCGGTCGAAGCTCCTCAGCCAGCGGCGCGGCATGCTCGCCGCGTGCAACGGCACGCCCGCGTCCGCCGGATTCAATGCGTGATTCGACATCCTGCTGTCTCCTCGCGGCGGCTCGCCGCGCTTCGTCTCAGGCTCACCCGTATGCAGCACGGTCAGGCTAGCTTGCCGACCGATTGTTCGAGCAGGTCCCACGCCTGATTGCCGAACTTGCTTTTCCATTCGGCGTAGAAACCCGCCTGGCGCAGCGCCGCGCGGAACGTGTCGGGCGTGGGACGGTTGATCGACAGACCCTTGCTTTGCAGATCCGCGACCGCTGCGTCGTTCAGCTTGCGCACGTCTTCACGCTGCTTGAGCGCCGACTGGTTGAACGCGTCGCTGGCAATGCCCTGCAGATCCTTCGGCAAGCGCTGCCACGCGCGCGGGTTCAGAACGAACCAGTAGCCGTCCCACATGTGGTTGGTGAGCGAACAGTACTTCTGCACTTCGTAGAGTTTCGCGACCTGCACGATCGGCAACGGATTTTCCTGCGCATCGACGATATGGGTTTGCAGCGACGAATAGACCTCGCTGAATTGCAGGCTGGTCGGCGAAGCGCCGAGTCCCTTGAACATATCGATGCTGAGCGGACTCACCGGCACGCGAATCTTCAGACCGCGCATGTTCTGCGCGCTCGTGATCGGACCGGTGCTGGTGGTCGTCTGACGAAAGCCGTTGTCCCACATCTTTTCGAACGATTCGAGGCCGGCCTTCTGCATCGCGGCGCGCACGTAGGCGCCGAGCTTGCCGTCCATAGCGCCCCACACCTGGTTGTAGTCGCTGAATGCAAAGCCCACCGCGTTGATTGCCACCGATGGCGCCAGCGTCGACACCACCAGCGCCGACGGCGTGAACATCTCGATGCCGCCGCTGCGCACCTGCGCGAGCATGTCGGTATCGCCGCCCAACTGGTTGTTAGGGAATATGCGGATCTCCATGCGCCCTTTCGACGCCTCTTTGATCTGATTCGCTGCCTCTTGCGAGCGTACGTTCAGCGGATGCGTGAGCGGCAGGTTGTTGCCGTACTTGAACACGAACTCCGGGCCGGACGCCGCGCGCACGATCGCCGGAAAGCCCAGCGCGCTGGCTACCGGCACGGCGGCCGCCGCACGCAGCAGGGTGCGTCTCGCGAGGTTGGTCATTTGAGCGTCTCCTTGCTTATAATTGATGTGCCTGTCGAATCCATCAAAAACGATCATCGCCCGCTCGCTACGCCTTGGCTTATAGTCACCGGTGTCGCGTCGTCGTGTGATAGCTGCAAGACTAGGCGTGCGCGGCTAGCGCTGTCAAACCGCGAGCTTGATGTTTTTTGATGGACTTCCGTTCTGCGAAGGAAGGACTGCCATGTCCGATACGCTTGTCCTCACCGCCGCCGCGCGTGCCCGCATTCCCGACATTGCGCGCGCCGCCGGTGTGTCGACCGCCACGGTGGATCGCGTGCTCAATGGCCGCGAAGGCGTGCGCGCCGTGACGGCGCAACGCGTGCTGCAAGCGGCCGCCCAACTCGGCTATCTGCTCACGCCAGAGGTGCCTGTCGTGCCCACCTCGAAGCCGATGCGCATCGCGTTCCTGCTGCCTGCCGGCACCAATCGCTACTTGCATATGCTCGGCGACTACATCGACTTCGCGCACGATCAGTGGAACGCGTTGGACATGAAGTGCCGTGTGCACTACGTCGAGAGTTTCAACCCGAAGGAACTGGCCGACCGTCTGTTGCACTACGGAAAGCGCGCGGATGGCGTGGTGTTCATGGCGCTCGAACATCCCGTGGTGCGCGACGCCGTGAATGCATTGGCGGACCAGGGCGTGCCGGCCATCACGCTGATCTCGGATTTATCGAATGCGCGGCGGCTGGCTTATGTGGGCATCGACAATCGTTCGGCGGGACGCACGGCGGCGTTGCTGCTCGGGCGCTTCATGGGGCCTCGGCCTAACGGAAAGATCGCGATGCTCGCGGGCAGCCTCAACTATCGTGGGCATGAGGAACGCGAGATCGGTTTTCTGCATTTGATCGAATCGACGTTTCCACAAGTGCGCGTGATCGGATTACGTGAAGGACACGACGATAGCGAGCGCAACTATATGCAGACGCGCAAGCTCCTGGAACAGCATCCCGATCTTGCCGGCATTTACAACAGCGGCGGCGGATCGGATGGCGTGGCGCGCGCGATCGTGGAGGCGCGCTCGGAGCAGAAGATTCTGTTTGTCGGTCATGGCTTGACGCCCGACACGCGAGCGTTGCTGATCGACGGAACCATGGATGCGTTGATCACGCAAACGCCGCAAGCCATGGTGGGAAATTGTCTGCGTATTTTTCGCAACGTGCGCGAGAAGCGCGATGCGATGAGCGACGTGAAGCCGGTGCAATTCAGCATTGTTCTGCGGGAGAATTTGCCTTGACGTTGCCGTGACGGTGCCGAGGGCTCAAGGCGGCATGTCAGGCACGCCGGATGCTCAATCACTTTTGTATTCAAACCTCGATACGAAAGGAGATCACACCATGCCTTACCTTCTCGGCTGGCTGCTTGGCGTCCCGTTGATCGTACTGGTCATCCTGTACCTCATCTTCCACTAACCCTTGAAACCTACTCGTTTGCGCGAGTGATCTGAGGTTCGTTCCATTGCGCCACAGCCCACGTGGCTGCGGCGAGAGAGGCGACGCCAGCGTCCAGGCGTCGCCTTTCGTGCGTCCGCACGATGCTCGTTTGCTGACGCATCGACACGCCTATCTTTCCCCTTGCGCGGCGAGGAATGGCGCGTAAAACTAACCTTCCCTAGTCCGCGAAAAATGCCATTTCTGCACACGTACGCTCAGAATGCGTACGAGCAAGGAGGGACCAATGGCAAGCAACGAGTACACGCTGTCACACCAGGACGTGGTGAAGGCCGTCATTATTCATCAGGATATTCACGAGGGTTTCTGGACGCTGAACATCAATTTCGACGTCGCGGCCGGCCACGCTCCGCAACTACCCGACCCCTGCCTTGCCGTGACGATCAAGGGCATCGGCATCATGCGCGCGTCGCCTTCTGATCCGTTCGCGATCGACGCCGGCATCGTCAATCCGCCGGCACCTCAGCATGTGGAGGGAACGGTACGCATCGCGGCGGGTGTCAACGGCACGCATCAAAGCGGCATGCAATTTTGCCGTGACGTCTACCGCAATGTCGCGGTACAGAGCGCGGCCAAAGCGCCGACCAAACCAGGTTGATCAGGCGGCTACACGTCGCTTCTCAACGCACCGCCGCTATCGATGCGGGTCGAAAAACCCGGTCGTGCGGACGATCATGCTGGCAGGCATTCGGTCAGGAACATGCGTCCATGCCCGGCGAGCGCGTCTTGCGGCGCTGGTAACGCCGCAATTCGCCCGCGTGCCGCCTTCCTGTGAAAGGCGGCGAGACACCGGATGGCAGCTTGTGGCCGCGCAAGGCCGCAGGCGCGAGGCCCGCAGCCCGGACGGTTGTCCCGGGCATGAATGCACCCTGAAAATATACCGGGACGCAGGCTGGATAGGCTTCTTAAAGCACTAGGCTTCCCACGCGCTGTCGGGACGATCTTCCTTTAGAATGCGATTTTCCAGAACAAACTTCCAGTGACGCCCATGACCATCCGAAATCGCCCGCTCGACAACCAGGATCGCAAGATCATGCGCGAACTGCAAAAGAACGCGCGCTTAAGCAATGCCGAGTTGGCAGAGTTGGTCGGCATGTCGACCACCGCGTGCTGGAATCGCACGCGTCAATTGGAAACCGAGGGGTATATCCGCGGCTACGTTGCGTTGCTCGATCAGCAGAAGCTCGGCTTCGCGGACATCGTCCTGCTCGAAGTGACGCTCGACCGTCACGACGACGACGCCCTCGCCCGCTTCGGCGCCGAGTTGGCGACGCTAACCGAAGTGCTGGAAGCGTATCTCGTGTCTGGCGACTACGATTATCTGGTGAAGGTAGCGGTCGACGGCACGGCTGGCTACGAGCGATTTCTGCGTGAGAAGCTCTACAAGATCGCCGGCATCCGTCATAGCCGTTCGATGTTCGCCTTGCGTTGCATGAAGAGCATCCCGTCCGTGCAGGTGTGAAAAGCGTGCAGCGCCCTGGCCTGAATGCGCGGAGTCACGTTTAGCGCAACGCCTTCTGACAGGCCGCCAGCACCGCGCCCGCCGCGAGCAGCAGCGCGGAATACACCAGCCCGCGCGCGAGACCCGCGCCGTCCGAGACCCAGCCGATCGCCATCGGCCCGACGATCTGCCCGAACGCGAACACGATCGTGAACGCGCTGATGCCTTTGGCCCAATGACTCGCGGGCAGATTGTGGCGCACGAAAGCCGTGGTCGACGCCACGGCGGAGAGGAACGTCGCGCCGAACAACACGCCGGACACGAACGCCACCCACGGCTGCGTGAACAGTGCGGGCAGCAGCGTCGCGACCGCGAGCAAAGCGTTCAGCACCGCGAGTGCCTGGCCGCCGCGCATGCGATCGAGCAACCCCGACCACACGCGCGCCGAGACCACGGTCGCCACGCCGAGCAGCAGATAAAAGCACGTCACGATCGCCGCGCTCATGCCCGCGTTGCGCAGCAGCGCCACGATAAACGTCATGTAGCCGATATAGCCGACGCCGAACAAGGTGTAGCCCGCCAGCGCGAGGCTGAATCGCGGCCAGCGGGGCGCGTCGACGGTGGCGTGTGATTGCGTGGCCGACGACGCCGTCGCGTGCACGGTCTCGATTTTTCGCGCTGCGCCGACGGCCACCGCGGCGAGCGCCGCACACGCGAGCGCGAGTGCGAACCACGCGTACTGCCAGCCGTGCGCGACATTGAAGATAGTCAGCGGCACCAGCACCGACGACGCCACGATGCCCCACCCCGTGCCGCCGTAATACAAACCGAGGACGAGCCCTGCGTCGTGCGGTCTCGCCGACGCGAGCCGCGCCGCCAACACGCCGCCGCTGATAAAGACCGCCGCGCTGCTCACGCCGGTGATAACGCGCAAGGCGAGCAGCGAGTCCGTGTCGGCAAGCAGACCGCTGACGGCCATCAGTAGCGCAGTCGCCACGCAACCGCCGCTGAACAATGTGCCGGCCGACCAGCGGCGCGCAAGGCGCGGAAAAGCCAGCGCGCCGAGTAGATAACCCACCGCGTTGGCCGTATTCATCGCGCCGGCTTGCGCGAAACTCCAGCCGAGGTCGAGTTTCATCGACGGCAGCAGCAGCGCGTACGCGAAGCGGGCGAGCCCGAGCGCGATCGCGCTGCCCAGCGACAGTGACGCGGCGAGCATCAGCGTGGGGAGGCGCTGCGCTGCTTCGGTGGCCTTGGAAGTCGATGCGGCGTCGAGTGTTTTTGTCGGCATGGGGCGAGCGAAAGTGGGCAAGGAGGCTGCAAGCCGCTTTTGCCAGAAAGGCTGAATTCGGCACTTCGTCATCATATCCGGGGGCGCCGGGCGCGGTTGACTGTTAGTTGCGTTAGTGCCTTGTCCCTTGGCTGGTCATACCGCCCGCGTTCCGCGCAGAGCGCCGGACAGGCGCGAAACCCAATCACGAATACAGTTTCTAAATGCGAATGATTTGCATTTACTGGCAAATTGGCTCATTATTCGGCTCACACCATCAGCCGAACCCGAAATCATGACGACGCTAGACATCAGCCGCCCCGGAACCGAAAGCCAGCGCCCAGCGGCGGCAAAGCCTGCCATCGGCGTCGGGCCAAATGCTTCGGCTGCGCTCGACGTCCTGCTGTCACGTCAATCGCAATGGCCGCTGACCGAGCCCGGTCCGGCCGACGCCGAGTTCGACCTGATCTTCGACGCCGCCTTGCGCGCACCGGATCACGGCAATCTGCGTCCCTGGCGCTTTGTGACGATTCGCGGCGACGCGCGCGGCCCTCTCGGTGACGTGCTGGTCGACCTCGCCTGCGCCCGCTCGCCGGACGAACCGCGTTCCGCGCATGCGCATCGCCGGCAGAAGGCATTCGCCGCGCCGCTGGTGATCGCGCTCGGCGCGGCGATCTCGGCGCATCCCAAGGTGCCCGAGATCGAGCAATTGCTGGCCGCCGGCGCGGCAGCGATGAACATGCTCAATGCGATCCACGCGCTCGGCTATGGCGGCTTCTGGTCCACCGGACCGGACAGTTATGAAGCGCGCCTGCACGACGCCTTGGGCTTCGCGCCGAACGAGCGCCTGCTCGGCTTCCTCTTTGTCGGCACGCCGAAAACGCCGGGGCAAGCACCGGCGCGTCCGGCGCGCAGCGCGCACGCGCGCGAGTGGCAACCGACGCAACCGACGCAGCCGGCTCAAAGCTGAAGCAAACGCCGGTAACGGCCACAAACACCTAAGCACCCGACGCAGGCTCTGCGTCATCGTCCATCCGTCGCACGCGACAAGCGCTGGCCTGCGACGCGGCACCCGTCCCATCCGGCCGGCGCGATTCATTGGACCGTGTCCATTCAGGAGCATCGATGAACTTTCGCTCTCAACACAGCAGCCGTCAGGAACTGATCGACGATCATCCGACCGACACCGCCGACGCGCCCGACCGCACCGTCCTGAGCGCCGTCCGCACATGGCTGCGGCCCGCTTGCGAAACGGCGCGCGGCGGCGTGCACTGGCGCGACATTCTCAGCGGCGTCGGTCTGCGACAGGACGGCATCGAACACTTCGATCTGCTGATGCGTTCGCTGATGCACGTGTCGTACCGACCGCTCGATATGCGCTGCCGCTGCGCCAGCGATCTCGGCAAGGACGAAGCCGTGATCCTGCAGACCATCGCGTTGCTGCAAAAAACGCATAGCGGCGCGGCGTTGCGCATGCTGAACGAATGGCTGCCCGCGCCCGCGGTGAGTGGCGTCCTGAAGCTGATTCGCTGGTTTGCCATCGATCTGCTCGACGCCGGTGTGGAACTCGACGTGCAAGCACGGCGCATCACCTACATGCATTAAGGAAGCAGGCCTATGCCATTGGAACTGGACCAGGCTTGCCCGGCGACTTCGCGTGTGCGCGACAGCCGCGAGTCACGCGAAGTCGTCGCTGAACGCAGTGCCGGCGAACCTACCGTGCAGGCCGCCAGCATCGCACCCCCTATCGCCGCCGCGGCCGCACCCGCATTCCTGTGTCATCCGCTGACACGCAGCTATCCGTACAACGTCGCCGCGCCGCGCGCAGGCGAGTTGCATCTTTGGCGGTTCCGCTGCGAATGGCTACCGGTGCCGGTGCAGGAAGGCGATAGCTGGTTGTCGAAGAGCGAACGCGAGCGCGCGCGGCTGCATCCGAACGCCGCGTTGCGCAAGCGCTTTGTCAGTGCGCGCGTGGTGGTGCGCTGGATCGTCGGGAATCTGTTCGACTGCGAGCCGCACGCCGTCGATCTCCAGGACGACGGCAACGAGAAACTGCGGGCACGTCATCCTCGCGACGGTCGCGGCATCACGATCGATATCGCGTACGGCGGCATCTGGATCGTGATCGGCATTGCATCGGCGACGCTGGGATTGAGCGTCGTCGTGCCTTCGCCCGGCGCGGCGCCCGACAAGACGCCGGAAGCCTCGCGCCGGCGCGCTCGCTATGGCAGTCTCTGCAATGCGCTGCGTTACGCACCCGTCGACATCGATGTCGAACGGCTGTTCAGCCACACCGCAACCGGTGCGTTCGATCTCGCCGAACACGGGCTCTGGCATGTGCTCGATGTACCGATGGCCGGCAAGATTCGCGCGGCGGTCGCGCTTGCGCAGCCGGCCAGGCAGCCGCTCACCCACGTGCATACATTCGGCTGGCCGAAGGCTTTGGCGTTCGGGCAGGCAAACGCCTAGCGCGCTGAGTCTGTTTGCAATTACCGGAACGCGGTCACCGACCACGCGACGCACGCAGCGTAGGCGTCCGGTGCGGCGAGCCAGTGCGCGGCGACATCGCGCATATCGGCGGGAATCTGCTTGCGCAGCGTCACGCGCGTACTCTCACGCGGCAGCACAGTCAAATGCTGCAACCCGCGTGTGATGCCCACGCCCGTTGTTTTGACGAGCGCTTCCTTGGCGACCCACGCGTCGTAAAACGCAGCGCTCTGCTGTCCCGCGTCGAGACGTTCGATCCACGCGGCCTCTTCCTGGTCGAGCGTCAAGGACGCAATCGAACGCCAATCGAATTTGTCGCTGCACTGCTCGATATCGACGCCGACGCGCCGAATCGGCGACATCGCGATCAATCCATACGCGCCCGCATGTGACACATTGAAATCGAAGCGATCCGAATCCGCGAGATGAGGTCGGTGGTTGGCGTCGAGCGAAAAACGCACGGCGTGCGCCGCGATGTCGAGCCGCCGCGCGAGCTCTTCACGCAGCGCGGCGCGCACGCTGGCGAAGCGCAACGCGTCTTCATGGCGGCGAAAGTTGCGGGCTCGCGTGCGTTCGTCGTCGCTGAGGGATGCGAAGGCGGGCGCGTCGAGCGACGCAGTGAAGTCGATGTCAATCCGCCACAACGCAATGTCGGGCGGGCCGTCGTGGGGCAGCGGAACAGGGTCGATGGAATACATAGTTCGGACGTGATGGGTGCAATCGCGGACGCATAGCCGCGACTCTACCCGATATAACGTCCGAAGCCCTCGATCTTTAGCGACGCTTCATGCCTTCGACGTGTCGCCGATATGGCACATCAACTGGCAAAGGATGGGGTGACACCCAGGAGACTGCGGCGCGTTCTTCGTACAGCGAGCGAACTGCCGCGACCAGGACGCATCATTCGGCGATGCAGTCTTAGTACCACTGGAGATTTTTTCGCGGCATGCTGCAAGCGTCGCGGCCAACGCTTTCGCGCTCAAAGGATGCGCGTAATTCACCGTTGGATAATCGCCAAACAACTGCGCTAATGGCGAATCGTCGATGGACGCCAATTCTCCGACCGCGAGTTGCGTGGCGATTTGCAGCACTTCGCACTCGACTTCGAAAAAAAATGATTCAGGCACGTCCAGACCAGGCGCGTAGTGGTTGATCCAGAGCAACGCCGATTCGGCAAACTGCGCGGGAGAAAGCCACTTTCCGTCGACTTTCATCGACGCCAACTCTTGAACGACAAGGTCGCTTATCAAAAAGAATTTCATCTCGTGTCTCTTTCTAGCCGAACGCGGGAAATTTCCCACCGGCAACGCACGAGGACATGGCGCGCCGGCACGAAGCAATCCGGCTCACGGGAACGTCACACCCTATGCGATCTAATCATCCTTCGCTCAGCAAGCCGGCTAGTATGAGGCAGCGCATGTGCCACTTTGCTAAGAAGAATCTGATAGTAGGAAAGAAACAATTGAGAGAAATCGCGGGTTATCCACCGCGAGTTTGAGAGGAAGCGCGCGCAACAAATCACTACTATTGACGTCTTCCGACATCCGCCTTGCGCAAAGTCAAACTTTGGTCGCGTCAGGCGCTTAAGCAGCTAGCGGACGCGCTTCACCATTTCGCGCCGGCATGTCGGTCACGCCCTCGCGGGCATGCCGTATCGCTTCGAGCAGCGTGGCGTGATCGCCGATATGGTTGGCGAGTAGCAGGATCAGTTGCGCATTGGCCGACTGGCTCTGCGCATCGTCCAGATCGCGATGCATATCGATCAACGCCTCGTAGAAATCATCGGGGTGGGCGAGATTCGGATGCGTGTTTAGTGTCATGTGTGTCTCCTGCTATTTTTTTGCTGATGCCGCCCGTTCAAGCCGTACCTTCGACGCACAACGCGCGTTTCAACGCATACCCGACATCACCGGCATCGAGTTGCCGCCAGCGCGCGCAAACATGCTGGTCCGGACGGATCAGATAAAACGAGCCGGGCTTTGCATCGTAGCGTGCGTGGGCCAGCCCTTCGATATCGTGCGCCACTTGCGCGCCCGCCGACGCAACGGCCTGCGGATCGCCACGCGTCACCACGACGAGCTTCAGCGGAATCGGTCCCGCGCGCAACGTGTCCAACGCGGTCTGAATCGACTGATCGACACCTTGTTCGCCGCAGAACAGCACGCCGGTGAATTGCTGGCCGAGTTGCTGCAGCAGCCATGCCGGTTGTGCCGCGACTTGCAGAGGTGCATCGACGCATGACGCACCCGGCACCATCGACCCTTCAAACTGGTCACAGTCCGCTGTATTCAGCGGGGAATCACTCAACACCGCCGGCACCGACAGCCGGCCACTATTGGCCAATTGCCGCGCAAACGGATGATGACGCGAGAGCTTCAGCACCGCGTCGCGGAACACACCGCTCACGGGACTCTTCGGCGTAATGAAATCGGTGGAACGCGTGGAGTTGCGGATGTTTTCGTCGGCGGCGAATTCGCGTTCGCTTGCATAGGTGTCGAGCAAAGCATCGGAGGCCTTGCCTTCGAGCACCATCGCCAGTTTCCATGCGAGGTTTTCCGCGTCCTGCACACCGCTATTCGCACCACGCGCGCCGAACGGCGACACGCCATGCGCGGAGTCCCCGGCGAACAGCACGTTGCCATGGCGGAAGCGCTCCATGCGCAAACAAGAAAACGTATAGACGCTGACCCATTCCAGCTCGAACTTCGCGTCCGGCCCGAGCAACGCGCGCACGCGCGGGATCACGCGCTCCGGCGTTTTTTCCAGCACCGGATCGGCGTCCCAGCCTAACTGGAAATCGATCCGCCATACGTTATCCGGCTGACGATGCAGCAACACCGATTGATTCGGATGAAACGGCGGATCGAACCAGAACCAGCGTTCAGTGGGAAATTCCGCTTCCATCTTGACGTCGGCGATCAGGAAACGATCTTTGAACGTCACACCTTTACTGTCGAGTCCCATCAGATTGCGGATCGGACTGCGCGAGCCGTCGGCGGCGACCACATAGCGGCCGCGCAACGCGTACTCACCATTGGGCGTGTCGACTGTCAGCGTCACGCTGGCGTCGTGCGTGCCGGGCGTACCGCTTTGCTGCACGCCGACCACTTTGTTTTTCCAGCGGATCTCGAGATTCTGCATCTCCTGCGCGCGTTCGAGCAGAAAGCCTTCCACGTAGTACTGCTGCAGGTTGATGAACGCGGGCCGGTTGTGGCCCGCTTCGGGTTGCAGATTGAACGTGTACACCAAGTCGTTTTTCAGGAACACCTTGCCGACATTCCAGCTGATGCCCTTGTCCACCATTCGCTGCCCGCATCCCAGGCGATCGAAAATATCGAGCGAGCGCTTCGAAAAGCAGATCGCGCGCGATCCCGTGGACAACGAACAATCGTCGTCGACCAGCACGACCGGCACGCCCTGCTGTGCGAGATCGATCGCGGTAGCGAGACCCACCGGGCCTGCACCGACCACGATCACGGGATAGGCCGCCTGGTCCGCGTCGCCCTGCGCGCTCTGTTCACGGCACGGCTGGTATTCGAACGACAGCGTCTGGTAGTTGATACTCATCTTGTGTCTCCGTCCTTCTCCGCTCTGCTTGGTCTTGCTGTGCGTCTGTTCTTATCAGGCTTGCAGCGCGTCCCACATTTCCTTGTCGCGCTGCGCGGTCCAGATACGCGGATGCGCGATACCGCTCGCTTCGTCGAAAGCGCGCGACACATCGAACGGCAGACAGTGCTCGTAGATGAAAACCTGGCCGAACTTCGGGTCCATGGCCTTGCGAGTGTGCGCCATCGCGGCTTTCAGATCGAGTTTCTGTTCGACGGCTTCACGGCCTTGTTGCAGCAGCGTGGTGACGAAATCTTTCGTGTAATCGAGGCCTTTGTTGACGTCTTCCGGCGTGGTCAATGCAGGACCGCGGCCCGGCACCAGCTTGTCGGCTTTCAGCGCGCGCAGCGCTTCGAGCGTGGCCGGCCATTGTTCGAGTTGCGCGTCGCCGCAATAGCAGGCGGCGTCGTATTCGACCAGATCGCCGGAGAACAGCACCTTCTGCGACGGCAGCCACACCACCGTATCGCCCTTGGTGTGACCCGCGCCGAGATGAGCGATGCGCACTTCGAGCTTGCCGAGGAACAGCGTCATTTCCTTTTCGAACACGAGCGTCGGCCACGTCAGGCCCGGCACCGTTTCGACGCCGGCGAACAGACGCGGGAAGCGTTCGATTTCCGACTTCATGTCCGCTTCGCCGCGCTCGACGATCATCTCGTACGTGCCGCGGCTCGCGATCACTTCCTGCGCGCCTTCCTCGAAATAGGCCGATGCGCCGAGCACGCGCACCGCGTGGTAATGCGACAGCACGACGTATTTGATCGGCTTATCGGTGACGCTGCGAATCTTCGCGATGAGGTCTTGCGCCATGGCCGGCGTGGCGGTGGTGTCGACGATCAGCACGCCGTCGTCGCCGATGATCACGCCCGAGTTCGGATCGCCCTCAGCGGTGTACGCGTAGGCGTTCTCGGATAGCTTGGTCCACGTGACTTTCTTGACTTCCAGATCGGCCTGGGATGCGAATGCCTTTGCCATGCTTGTCTCCCTCAAAAGTTGGACGTGAGGCGAGACGGCCGGCTGCGCGAATGCCGCGCGGGCTGACGGTATTGGAGGATTGTCTCGCCCCGTTTCTTGACTCTATAACTGCGCCGGTGTGTCGGGGTGAATGCATCTTAGGACGGCGCCCGTTTATTTGTCAATAGCGAAATGTATCGCCATACGCAAATCTTGAGAGGCCTAAGATGAGGATAGGAAGGCATAGGCCTTCGGTTAACATGGACCCTTTTTTACGGACGAGCGCGGGTGTGAGCAAAGCAGCGAAATCGGCCACGGGCAAAGGCATGGGCGGCAGCGAGACGACGGACGGTGGCAAGACGCAGCGCGGCATTCAGAGCGTCGAAGTGGGCGGCCGCGTGTTGCTGGCGCTCGCGCAGGCGCGCACGCCGCTCGCCTTGTCCGACCTCGCCAGCGCCGCGCAGATCGCGCCGGGGCAGGCCCACGCCTACTTAGTGAGCTTAAGCCGGCTGGGTTTGATCAAGCGCGACGAACTGTCGGGCCGCTTCGAACCCGGTCCGCTGTCGTTGCGGCTCGGTTTGCTGCATCTGGAGAACCAGCCGGCGTTTCGCGCCGCCGTGCCGCGCGTAGCCGCGTTGGCGGAAGCGATCGGCTTCAGCGTCGCGATCTGTATTGCCGGGCCGCAAGGGCCGACCATCGTTCGCTATGAGCATGCGGGCTTTCCGTTGCACGTCAATTTGCATGTGGGCACGGTGATGTCGCTGCCGGCCACGTCGACGGGACGGGTGTTTTGCGCTTATTCGCGGCACGAGGTGCTTGACGCAATGTGGGCGAATCAATCGGGCGCTATTGGCAATGCCATGACGCCGCCTGACCAAAGCGCCGCCTTCGAAGCCGCGCTGGACGCGATCCGCGCGCGCGGCCTGGAGTACAGCGTGGATGCGCCGAGTCCGGGCATCAGCAGTCTGAGCGCGCCCGTGCTGGATGCCGACGGTCACTTGTCGCTCGCGCTGACGGTGATCGGCTCGACCGGCGCGATCGACGTCGCCGCCGACGGTCCGATCGCGCGTTCGCTGCTTGCGACAGCGCGCGACATCGGCGCTGAATTGGCGATTGCCCCTCCCATGCTGGCTTCTTCCGCATCGTGACCGATTCTCTCGACACTTCTCACGCTCATTCCGCCGCCGATGCGAAACCGCAGCGCGGCATCCAGTCGCTCGATAGCACGGGCGAATTGTTGGCGGCGCTGGTCGCGGCGGCGCGGCCGTTGAGCCTGCGCGATCTTGCCGCTGCCGCGGGCATGCCGCCGGCGAAGGCGTTTCCGCATCTGGTGAGTCTGCTGAAAATCGGCTTGCTTAATCGCGATGCGTCGGGCTGTTTCGAAGCCGGGCCGCTCGCGCTGGAGCTCGGTTTGATCGGTTTGCAGCGCTTGTCGCCGACACGTGAAGCGGACCCCGAAGTGGTCGAATTGGCGGCGTCGACGGGCATGAGCGTCGCGATGGCGGTGCTCGGTCCGCTTGGGCCGACCGTCGTGCGTCTGGAGGAGTCGGCGCGGCCGCTGCATGTGAGCCTGCGGGTCGGCACGGTGATGTCGCTGGCGAATACCGCGATTGGCCGCGTGTTCGCCGCTTATGTCGCGGACGATGTGCGCGCGGGTTTGCTGGCGCAGGATCATCTGCGGTTGGCGGGGGCGGATGCGGCGGATGTTTTTGAAGGAAAGCCGGCGCCGGCGGGCAAAGGTAAAGCGGCGAGCGACACGGGCGCAGCGTCTTGCGCAAATCCGCGCGGATGGGATCGATACGGCGCTCAGCCGGCCTGTACCGGGCATTAATACGCTAGCCGCGCCGGTGCTGGATCATACGGGCAGCATCTGTCTCGTTCTGGCGTTGATGGGGCTGAGCGGCAGCTTCGACAGCGAATTGGCGGGCGGGCCGGCGCAGACTTTGCGCGCCGCGACGTCCAGGCTGTCGCGGCGTCTTGGGTGGATAGCCGGGGCTTCCGAGTAAGCGTTTTTTAGAAATCTGGCCGTTTGTAATCGTTTCGAGAGCCGAATAATCAAAACTGCGCGGAAAACGACGAGCTACGTCCGCGCCCTCCCTCAATCCCTCGCCGCCTCCGGCTCATGCGACGCCAGCCTCGCCTTCGCATGCCGCATCTTCTCGAGCGTCTTCGGCCCGGCTTTGAGCGCGACGCCGATCGCCAGCGCGTCCATGATGCAAAGATGCACGAGCCGCGACACGCCCGGCGTGTTCGGATCGATCGGGCTCGGTACGCGCAGCAGTAGCGGAATATCCACCAGCCACGCAAGGCGCGAGCCGACATTGGTCAGCGCAATCGTAGTGGCGCCGCGTTCCTTGGCGATCTGAATGCTCTCGTTGACTTCAACACTACGGCCCGAATGCGAAATCGCAAAGGCCACATCGCCTGGTTCCATCAGGCCCGCGTAAAGACGCTGCAGATGTCCATCCGTAAATGCTGTGGACGCAATATCGAGCCGTAGAAACCGCAGCGCCGCATCCTGCGCGACCAGCCCCGAGCCCGAACCGACGCCGAAGAAAAACACCCGCCTCGCGCTCGACAGCGCCGCGATCGCACTCTCGACCACCGCCGGATCCAGCGCGCCACGCGCGTGCGTGATGCCGTCGACCGCCGCCTCGCCCACCTTGTCCATGAGCGTCTGCACGTCGTCGTCGCGCGCCACCGCCGTGGATGCATACGGCAGCCCGCCCGCCACGCTTTGCGCCAATTGCATCTTGAAGTCGCGCAGACCATGCGCACCGATGGCGCGGCAAAAGCGCGTGACGGAAGGCTCGGACACCTCCGCGCGTTGCGCGAGTTCGGTGATGCTCGCGCGCATCGCGAAGTCGACGTCGCTCAGCACCATCTCGGCGACCTTGCGCTCGGCGGGCCGCAAACTGGCGAGTGCGCTGCGGATGTGGGGAATCAAGTTCGGTGCGGACACCCGGTGTTCCTTCAAAGCGCCCCCAGACCTGTCGCTTCGCGCCAGGCCCCCCGACGGGCTGAGAAAACTTGGGGCGACCCGGCGCTTTCTCATGCGTTAAATAAATCCGCGTCGCGTCGCAACTTCAGTGAGCCTGAGGCAAGCTCGTATCGACCTCAAACGGCAACACGCGGTTCAGACCAGCCTGCGTCCACTCTCCGTATCGAACAGATGAATATGTTCGGCCGGCAAACGCAGCGTCACGCGCTGGCCGGGCTCGATCTTCGAGCGCTGACGAGTCGTCACGCACCACGTGCCGCCGCCTATTTTCCCGTACAAGTGAGTCTCCGCGCCAGTCGGCTCGACCACTTCGACTTCCATCGTCGCGTCGGGCGTCTGCGTCATGGTTTCGATGTGTTCCGGCCGCACGCCGAGCGTGACCTTCGCGCCGACCACCGCCGATGCGGGCGCGCCCTCCAGCACGATCTCGCCGCCGTCCGTGAGATTCAACGCGAGGCCCTGGCCTTGCGCGCGGCTCGCGATCACACCTTCGGCGAAATTCATCGACGGCGAGCCGAGGAAGCTCGCCACGAACAGATTCGCCGGATGATCGTACAGCTCCAGCGGACGGCCGATCTGCTCGATCCGCCCCGCGTTCATGACGACAATGCGGTCCGCCATCGTCATCGCTTCGATCTGATCGTGCGTGACGTAGATCACCGTATTCTTCAGCCGCTGATGCAGCGCCTTGATTTCGGTGCGCATCTGCACGCGCAGCTTGGCGTCGAGATTGGACAGCGGCTCGTCGAACAGGAACAGCGACGGCTCGCGCACCACCGCTCGGCCCATTGCCACGCGTTGCCGTTGACCGCCGGACAGCGCGCGCGGCAAACGGTCCAGATAGCCGCTGAGGTTCAGCATCTTCGCGGCGGCTTCGATTCGCGGCTTGAAACTCGCCGCCGACTCCTTGCGAATCCGCGGCCCGAACGCGATGTTCTCGTAGACGGACAGATGCGGATACAGCGCGTAGCTCTGGAACACCATCGAGATATTGCGCTGCTGCGGCGCGAGACTGTTCGCGCGCGTGCCGCCGATCATCAGATCGCCGCCGCTGATCTCCTCGAGCCCCGCCACCATGCGCATCAACGTGCTCTTGCCGCAGCCCGACGGCCCGACCAGCACGACGAACTCACCGTCGTCGATGTCGAGATCGATGCCGTGCACCACTTGCGTGTCGCCATAGCGTTTGAAGATGCCGCTCAGTTGCACTGCTGCCATGCTGTCCTCATCGTCTTGCTTGGTTGACTCGATCTCGTGGTGCCTGCGTATTTGCTGCGTGTTGCTTCAGGCCGTTCAGAGCGACTCGAGCGTCAGTTCTTCCGCCATCAAACGGTTGCCGGCCATCAGGCCGCCGTCGACCGGCAGTGCGACGCCGGTAATCACACGCGCCATCGGCGAGGCGAGAAACAGCACCGCGTCGGCGATGTCGTCAGGCGTCGCGAAGTCGCGCAACGGGTACCACTTTTTCAGATCCTCGAAGACCTGCGGGTTCTTGTCGACGCGCGCCTGCCACGCCTGCGTCTTCACCGTGCCTGGACACACGATGTTCGCGCGAATGCCGTAGCGGCCGAGTTCGAGCGCGAGCGCTTTCGTATAACTGATGAGCCCGGCCTTCGCCGCGCTGTACGCCGGATGACCGAGCGCGGCCATGCCGTTCACCGAACCGATCAGCACCAGCACGCCCCGCTGCCGCTCGATCATCGACGCGCGCACCGCTTCAACCGTGTGATACGTGCCGTTCAGATTCAGATGGATGTCGCGCTGCCAGCTCGCGACGTCGGTCGTGGCGAGCGTCAGACCTTGTGCCGCGCCCGCGTTGGCGACCAGCACATCCACCGGACCGCGCAACTCGACCGCGGCGGCCACTGCTTGCTGCACTGCGGCGGCGTCGCCGAGATCGACCGCGATCGGCGTGACGTTGGCCTCGCCGAGCTGCGCGCTCAAAGCCTTCAGCGCGGCGGCGTCGATGTCGAGCGCCAGCACCGTATCGCCCTGCTCCACGAAGCGCTTACACAACACGCTGCCAATGCCGCCGCAAGCGCCCGTTACCAACACCACACGATTCATTGTCCGCCTCGCTGTTCAACCGCGCCGCCAGCCCGGATTAGCGTGTAAATTTCCTACAAATCCTCACTCGCCACAGTTGTCTAGTCATCCCGAAGATTGGGTATCCATGACATCGCGTTGCGCAGAATACCCCTGCTTTACAGCATCTTATGCACAAAACTGGCTGGGAAAAAATATGGCAGACCCTACGTGACAAGCTATTTTGCGTCATGTAGGATTTTTTCAAACAATTTAACCCGAAGCGGCCGGCGACGGCAGCAAACCATCCAGGAGAGAGAAATGTCGTTGCATGCCCGTGCTTCCCTCGCGCTAGGCAAAGTTGCCGTGGCGCTCGCGTTTGCAGGTATCGCCGTCGCGGCTCACGCCGACACGGTTCGCGTGACCGTCGCACACTACAGCGACGCGACCGCGCCGTACTTCGAAAAAATGGCCCGCAACTTCGAGAAGGCCAATCCCGGCACGACGATCAAGATCGAAGACGTGAACTGGGACACGCTGCAACAGAAACTGCAGACAGACATTTCCGGCAACGCCAACGCCGACCTCGCGATCGTCGGCACGCGCTGGCTGCTCGACTTCGTGAAGGACGACGTCGCCGAGCCGCTCGACGGCTACATGGACGCGAACTTCAAGAGCCGCTTCATCGGCCCGTTCCTCGCACCGGGTGAAATCAACGGCAAGGTGTACGGCCTGCCGATCGCCGCGTCCGCGCGTGGGCTGTACTACAACAAGGACCTGCTCGCCAAGGTCGGCTATCCCGACGGTCCGAAGACCTGGAACGACGTGATCGAAGCGTCGAAGAAACTGAAGGCGCAGGGCATTGCCGGCTTCGGTCTGCAAGGCAAGGAAATCGAGACCGACGTCTACTATTACTACGCCCTGTGGACCAATGGCGGCGACGTGGTCGGCAAGGACGGCAAGGCGGCGTTCAATTCGCCGGCCGGCATCAAGGCAGCCACGCTGTACAAGACGATGATCGACGACGGTCTGACGCAACCGGGCGTGACCGGCTATAGCCGTGAAGACGTGCAGAATCTGTTCAAGCAAGGCCGCGTCGCGATGATGATCTCCGCACCGTTCCTCGCCAAGCAGATCAAGAAAGAAGCGCCGAACCTGAAGTACGGCATCGATCCGATTCCGATGGGCACGGCGCACGCCACCTACGCCGTCACGGACTCGATCGTGATGTTCAAGAACTCGAAGGTGAAGAAGTCGGCGTGGAAGTTCCTCGACTATCTGTTCACGAAGGAACCGCGCGTGGAGTTCACCACGACCGAAGGCTTCCTGCCGACCACCAAGGCTGAGGCGACCGATCCGGCATTCAACGATCCGGACACCAAGGCCTTCGTCGCACTGCTGCCGACCGCCCACTTCGCACCGACCGTCACTGGCTGGGAAGACACCGCGAAGGCCGTGACCGACGCGATGCAATCGATCTACCTGGGCAAGGCAAAGCCGGCTGACGCATTGAACGCGGCGGCCACGCAAGCGAACAAGTCGCTCGGCAAGTAATCGCTTAGTCTCGTAGTGATCTGCTGAACCCGGAACGCGCGCCGCCACTGCAAAGGCGGTGCGCGTTTCGGTCGTAATGCACTATCCGGCCCATCCCGTCGCGCCCGCCGATCAACGCGGACGCGTCTTACGATCGAGCACGCATGAGCCGCTCCGCTTCTTCGCGCCTGCAAGCGCCCTGGTTGCTGATTGCGCCGAGTCTGGTACTGGCGCTTTTCATCATCAGCTATCCGATATTCAACATCGTGTGGCAATCGCTGCACGAGGTCTCACGCTTCGGCGCGATTCGCGATTTCACCGGCCTGCAGAATTTCTACACGATCTTCAGCGATCCCGCGTTTCTTGCCGCCGCTAGGCGGACCCTTGTCTGGACCGTCTGCGTGGTGGGCGGCACGGTGCTGATCTCGGTGCCCGTTGCGCTAGTGCTGAATCAGGATTTCTACGGGCGCGGCGTAGCGCGCACGATCGTGATGCTGCCGTGGTCCGTCTCGCTGACCATGACCGCCGTGGTCTGGCGCTGGGCCTTCAACGACGACTACGGCATGGTCAACGTCACGTTGCAGAGGCTCGGCTTGATCGGCGGTCCGATTCATTGGCTGGCCACGCCGGAACTCGCGTTTCCGGTCGAAATCGCGGTCGGCATTCTGGTGTCGGTTCCATTTACGGTGACGATTCTGCTGGGCGGTTTGTCCTCGGTGCCCGGCGATATTTACGAAGCCGCGCGCATGGACGGCGCGAGCGCCTGGCAACAGTTTCGTAAACTCACCATGCCGCTGTTGCGTCCGTTCATCAACATGACGATTCTGTTGAACGTGATCTACGTGTTCAACTCATTTCCGATCATCTGGGTGATGACGCAAGGTGGTCCTGACAACAGCACGCACATTCTCGTCACGTATCTTTATGAACTCGGCTTCCGGCTCGGGCGTCCCGGCGAAGCCGCGGCGGTGTCGCTAATCATGCTCGTCATGCTGTTTGTTTTCTCGATCGCCTATCTGCGCCTGCAGCCCGCGAAAGAAGGAGATCCGTCATGAGTCTCAGCGTCAAGATGAAGCGCACGCTGTGGTGCTGGCTCGCGCTGTCGCCGCTGGTCGTAGTGGTGCTGTTTCCGTTTGCCGTCATGTTGTTCACCGCGTTGAAGCCGGCCTCCGAGATTTTTGTGTATCCGGCGCGCTGGCTGCCCGTGCATTGGCAGTGGAGCAATTTCTCCGATATGTGGGTGGCGGCCAATTTCGGCGTGGCGCTGCGCAATAGCACGGTAATCAGCTTGCTGTCGACCGCGCTTGCGCTGGCTGTCAGCTTGCCGGCGGCTTATGCATTGGCCAGATTTCCGTTTCGCGGACGCGGGCTCTACCGTCAGTTTCTGCTCGTCACGCAGATGTTGTCGCCGATTCTGCTCGTGGTCGGCCTGTTCCGGCTGGCAGCGATGATTCCTTATGGCGATGGGAATCTGGTTGACTCCAAGATCGGCGTGATCGTGTCTTACGCGGCCTTCAATATCGCGTTTGCCGTGTGGATGCTGTCTTCGTACTTTCAGACGGTGCCGCGAGATCTGGAAGAGTCGGCGTGGCTCGAAGGATGCGGACGGACCAAGGCGGTCTTCAAAGTGTTCCTGCCGCTCGCGGTGCCGGCGATCGTCGTCACCGCGATCTTCACGTTCATCAACGCGTGGAACGAGTTTGCCGTGGTCTATACCTTGATCCGCTCACCCGAGAACAAGACGCTGACCGTGCAGGTGACCGACATGGTCGCCGGGAAATACGTGGTCCAGTGGCATCTGGTGATGGCCGCTACGCTCTGCGCGACGTTGCCGGTTTCGATCGTGTTCGCGTGGTTGCAGAGGTATCTGGTGAAGGGACTGGCGTTGGGGGCGGTGAAGTAGAAATTGGGGCGAGCGCGGGTCTGCATGGGCAGGCCGCGCTCGCCCTATCCTTCGCGTTACTCCGTGCCGCGCACAATCCGCAGATCGCGCTCGACGCCATCGCCCAATGCCGCCAGCGCTTTCTTGTAGAGTTCGCTGTCGTAAGCGGCGAGGGCCGCTTCGTAGGTCGGAAACTCGATCACGACCGTCCGCTCCTTCAAGCCTTGCTCACGAGCCTCTTCCGCCGCGCCACGCACGATGAACTTGCCGCCGGCAGCCGCCACCGCGGGTACGGCAAGCTGCGCATACGCGGCCAGTTTGGTTGCGTCCTTCGTCGCGCGATATGACGTCACCCAATATCCCTTGCTCATTTGAAGCTCCTTTCAACGTTGGAAAAGCAGTCGTTATCGTGCACGACGGCGAAGAGGGATTATGACGCCTGCCGGCATCCCTGTTGCTCGTGTGGTCAATGGTTTCAACTGCGGCTGGTGAATTGTAAAGCGCCGGCTCGCGTTCCGTCACGAGGGCGGTCCTGCAAAACCTGGCGATTCAGGTTACGCTGTTCGCGGATTTCGCTGTGGCACCAAAGTGGCCACGCGACAGATCATCTCCACTCGCAACTATCTCGCATGGGACCAGAGTAAGTGCTCTGGTCAACAGGATCACCGCAATGACTCAAGCGCTCACTATCGATTTTGTCTCCGATATCGCATGCCCATGGTGCGCGATCGGCCTCTCCTCGCTCCAACGCGCGCTCTCGCGTCTCGGCGATGCGGTCGACGCGCAAATCGTCGTGCATCCGTTCGAATTGAATCCGGACATGGGACCGGACGGCGAGACCATTGTCGACTATCTCGGCAAAAAATATGGCCGCACACCGGAACAGATCGCCGAAACGCAGGCCGCGATCCGCGAGCGTGGTGCGAGCGTCGGTTTTACTTTTGGCCCGCGCACCCACGTGTACAACACCTTCGACGCGCACCGTCTGTTGCATTGGGCGGGCATCGAGGGCAAGCAGTTGCCGCTCAAGTTGGCGCTGCTGCGGGCGTATCACTCTGAGGGCAAAGATCCGAGCGATCACGAAGTGCTGATCGAAGCCGCGCAGTCCGTCGGGCTCGATGCCGCGGAGGCGCGTGACGTACTGCAAAACCGAACCTATGCCGCCGAGGTTCGCGCAGAGGAGCGGAATAACGAGGCAATGGCTATTCAGTCGGTGCCGGCCATTATCTTCAACCGTCGCTACCTGGTGAGCGGCGGACAGCCTGTCGAAACTTTCGAGCAAGTCATCCAGCAGATTCTGGCTGAAGCGAAGAATGAGGGTTCACAGGGCACGTAACGCTGAACGTCGTGCAGGCATCGGAAACACCGATGCGATCGGGATCGCGCTTCTAAACCTGATCGTTCCGATCGATTCAAGCCCTTCACCAACAAGCTTGCACGACGACGCATGCCCTGCAAAAACAAGGCATGCGTCTTCACATTACTTGGCGCAAGCCTGCTTAGAACGCGTGACGCATGCCCACGGTGACCGCCACTTGCGTGTTGGTCGCCGACGGCGACAACGTGTTGATCATGGCATGCGAGAGTACGGAGTCCGCAGGCGCACCATGCACGTTCTGATAAACGCCTTCGAGATAGAAGTCCGTGCGCTTGCTGATCGCGTAGTCGGTTTGCAGCATGGCCGTGTTCCATCCCGGCGACGAACCGTTATACGCGCCATGCGTGTACGTGTATTCGCCGGATACGCTCAACGCCTGCGTTAGCGCGTACTTCGCGTTCAACTCATAGTTGTCGAGACGCAGTGAACCACCCAGCGATCCCGCGGACGTATCGCCCGAACCGAGGTAGCTACCCGTGCCGAACGAGAACACGCCCGACGCGTTGTCGATCTGAGCGTGGCTCCAGACCAGCCCGACGGTGGCCGGCCCGAACGTGTAGTTACCACCCAGCGACCAGATACGCTGGCGTTGTGCGAGGAAGTTCGCGCTTGCATCGCTCGACGTCACCGCGCCGCTGCCATTGCCCGCGTTGTTCAGTTGCAGATAGCCGGCGGCGAGATTCACCGGACCTTGCGCATACGAAACGCCGAAACCGTACGACCGGTTATTCCCAAAGTCGCCCGCCTTGTTGCTGAACGAATACATCGTTTCGAACGTAACGCCGCGGTAAGTCGGGCTCGCGTACTTGACCGAGTTGTTGATCACGACGGAATTCGCAGCAAGGTTGTCGTTTTCGAACGGATGCGCGGCCATGCTGCCGCCCCACGTGTTGAACTCCGCCGTGAGCGGTCCGACGAGGTCGTTCATCACGTCGAACTGGCGGCCGAACGTCAAGGTGCCGTAAGGATCGCTTTGCAGGCCGACCCACGCCTGAGAACCGAAACCATCGCCGGAGAATGCCTGGGCACCGTTGTTCAGCAGGAAACCTTGCTCGAGTTTGAAGACCGCGTGCAAACCGCCACCCAGATCCTCAGAGCCCTTGAGACCGAAGACCGTGTTCTGGGTCGAGCTGCTCACTTCCTGCCAGTTGCTGTGCCCAAACTGATTGTTCGTGTACACCAATCCGGTATCGATGAGGCCGTAGAGCGTCACGCTACTTTGCGCATGCGCCGACATCGTAAATGCGCCGAAGAGCGCGGCCGCGAGTAAAGACTTTTTCATACTTGTTGGCTCCGTGATCAAGCGGTAATTGAGGGTATCAATTGCTCTTTCCACCAGCACCGTGAACACGCATGCAATACATTTGCAACCGTTGTTGCGCAAACTGCGAGAAGCATAAGTAGTTATAGGATGTTTATTGCGCGACACGTCATTTCAATGGCTTTGCCATGGTGTGCGCTTATCTATTGCATGGTTTTCAAATCGGCTCTGTCGGCGCGTGCTAGCCAGCGCGGCGGAAAACGAGCCCCCCGATCATAGGGCGATGAAAATAAATGCGGTGTCAAAAAAAATAAGCCGCGTGGCGTCAAAAGAACAATGAGGGGACGAAGCTTAACGGGTTGCGGCATGTGCCGGGAGTCAGTGTGGCGCGATTTTGACGGCAAAACCCCGAGCGAAAGGAATACGTAATTTAACGGGGAGAACTCGTTTGAATTCATCGGTTCGCGATCGTCCCATGCTTCCTGATACTGGCGCTTAAGGCTCTCTTAAGGAACCGGCTTACATAGTTCGGCCACTCGCGGTTCGTCTTGTCGAAACAGCACGACGTCATTCCCGACGACTTCTTCATGGCGGCGACCTGGAATCCAACAGGTCGGCCGCCACTGCTCCATTGCGACGACGTCCATGAACATTTATAGAATTCTGGAGCAAGCCCGTCTGCGGCCCACCTTCCCACGAGTCCTGGTGCTGGAGTTTTTCCATCAGCACGCTCGTGACCACTTCAGCGCTGAACAGGTCTATAAGCTTCTCAACGATGAGATGCGCAACATGAGTCTCGCCACGGTCTATCGCGTGCTCGGTCAACTCGTGGATGCGGATTTATTGTCTGGCGTAGCCTTTGGCGACAGCCGCATGGTCTACGAACTGAATGACGGAACCCGGCACGATCACCTCGTCTGCACGGTCTGCGGTCGAATCTATGAGTTCTTCGATGCGGAAATCGAGGCGCGACAGCAGTCTGTCGCGAACAGCCTCGACTTCGCGGTGACGGGACGTCAGTTGGTTCTGTTCGGCATGTGTGCCGAGTGTAGAAAGAGCGGTGCGCTGACAAGAGCGGTAGTCAGGAGATAGCGACTCGCGACGCTGCTCTTCGACTCATACTTGCGCCGCTGGAGCTTCTGCCGCTGCGGCCGCAAGCGCGCGGAAGTTCGCCGGTGTGGCAAAGGAGTTTGCTCGCGATGGCAATGTGAAATGCGCTGTATTGCGAGGCCGGCGCCGCCCGAAACTCACCCCGCTCCGTCCGCCACTTCGGCGGCGCCCGCGCCACCGCCGCCGCAACCGGTCAACCAGAACGCGACCACGAATGGTGGCGCTGCTACCAACGTGTCGGGTTCGAGCAATGTGGTGGTGATCAGAAAATGAATCCGCCGCGCCACCTGTCTGTGCTGATCGCCACGATCGTGCTTGCCGTCGCCGCTGCCGCGGCGGGATCAGTATCCGCGCAAACGGCAACGCGAACGTCGAATGAGCGTCAGTCGGCTTCACTGTTGCAATCGACCAAATAGAGCGCCTGCCTCGCAGGCATCGTGGCTTAGGCCTTCTTGAAAGCGCTATACAGCGTCTTCGCAAGCGCGGTCAACTCACCACCGCTCTCGCGAAGCGACGCGATCTCCGCACCGTTGTCCAACGTCCCTTCCACGCTGCGACTCCGATCGCGCGCCACGGCTTCCAGAATAGCCTGCGGCAGCGCCGACAGTTGGTCGACCACGTCGAAATCGCCTAAGCCCGTGAGCATCGGATTGTCGGAGCCGCTGAGCATGGACCGTGCGTCAGCCTTGAAGAGCACAAGCGGTTTGCCCGCGTGCCACGCCAGCGACGCCTCGACAACCGTGCCTTCATCGGCAACGCGGCCGTTGAGATTGGCGACGACCACATCGCAACGCCTGAGCAACTGATACGTATCCAGGCTGAAGATTGCGCGGTCGAGCAAGTGCGCGGCTTCTTCAACCGACGCGCCAAGTTTCTCAAGTTCCGGCTTCAGCTTCGCGAACTCGAGACCGTCGCGATGCGGAAGAAATGTCGTCAAACCCGCAGCCTCCAGCGTGGCGGCAATCGAATCCATTTCGGTTCGTTCGGCTGCGTTGAAGAGCGGACCCGCGCAATACACTCGTGGCATCTTTTTTCGTCTCCTGAGGACGGAGGAAATCGTGAAGTACCCTCGCAGCGTGTGTCGGCATGCGACTGCGAGGACCGTTTACGATAACCATCGACGAAGCAAAGTCAATGCACAGCGTCGGTCACCTATTGCCCGGCGCACTCGGCGCGCGGGCAAATACCTGTGCTACGCATTACGCCGCCCTCTCGCTCTCCGCTCAGTCGTAATGCCGATGCTTGTGATGACGCTTGCCCGATGGGTTGCCGCGGGAATAGTCGTCGGCGTACGAGTTGGAGCGCGAGATATTGCCGCCGAGCGCCGAACCCGCACCGCCGCCCAACGCAGCGCCGACGAGACCGCCGCCGCGACCGCCCATTGCATTGCCGGCCGCCGTGCCCGCACCGCCGCCAAGCGCGCCGCCGATAATGGCGCCCGTGCGTTCCCTGCGGTTCGACGTGACCGCGCCGCCGGCGCCGCCGCCGACTGCTCCGCCGAGCACGGCGCCCGTGCTGCCGCCCACCGCGCCACCCAGCGCAGCGCCGGCGACACCGCCGAGCGCGCCGCCAAGCGCGTTGTTCATATCGCCGGCAATTGCCGACAACGACGCCGAAGCCGTGAGCGCGGCAACGGCAACAATCTTGAGGATTCTCTTCGACATAAAAGCTCTTTCATTGTTGTTGACGGCGCCGAGTATAACCGCGCTCATGAAAGGCTTTTGTAACCACGTCGTGCCACATCAGTAAGACGTGTAACAAAATGATCGAAGGGTCGAGAGCGGAGGCTTTTAAAAGCTTCAAGTCAAACAGGAAGAGAAGATTGCCGGTTGCTCCTGGATATCCTACGGATAGCTAATCATCTTGATTATCGCGCCGACGATACCGGCGGGCCGCCGTAGACCAGCAGCCCGTCAACCGCTCACTGTCGAACCTTATCCGCGCCGCTTCTTTTTCAGCTCGACGGTCTCGAACAATTCGTAGTTCTGCGTCGGCGTTTGATCCGCGCCGGGCGCGTGATAGTAGTTCATCGTGATCGTGGTCTCGCCGCCCGCATGCCCCGGATCGTGATCGAACACCGCGATCCCATAACCGGTGCCGGTATCGCGTTGCGCCGACCAGATCGCATCTTCCACGGCGTCCGCGTTCGCGCGCACGAAAGTCCCGGCCGTCGTGCCGGTCACCGGGCGGTTGGGACGCGTGAAAATACGCGCCTGCGGCAGCCCCGTGCCGGCATCCACGCCATAGACATCCAGCGGCGCGCTCGTGCCGCCGCCGCCGAGAATCAGGTGGATCGTGCCGTGGCTCGTATCGAACGTCGATGCGCCCGGCGACACCGCCGACATCACCGGTTTCGGCTGCAACGTATCCACCGGCCGGCCCGTCGCGATGTCGGTGCCCTTGTCGTGGTTGCAGCCGCGCACGGGATAACTGCGTTCGTAGTCGTGATCGTGGCCGCACAACACCAGGTCCACGCCGTAGCGATCGAACAGCGGCAACCAGGCTTCGCGGATGCCTTTATCGGACCCGTTGCCGGTCTTCGATGAACTCAGCGCGTCCTGATGCATCTGCACGATGATCCAGTCGACCTCGTCGTCTTCGGCTGCACGGTGCAATGTCCTCTCGAGCCAACGCGTCTGCTCGCCGGCGCTATAGCCGCGCACATAGAGCGACGTGCCGGGTTGAATGGGCGGATTGCCGGTGCTCGCAACCGGCACCAGCGGATCCGGGCCGGCAACGAACGCGGCCGCGTCCTGATAGACGACGTCGTCGGCATCGAGCGAAATGAACAGCACGGAGCTCACGCGGAAGCTGTACCAGCGGCCCTGAAAGCGCGTGTGATTGTCCGGCAGCGTGTAGCGCGCGAGGTACGAAGCAAGGCCTTGTTCGCCGTTATGAAACTCGAGCTCGTGGTTGCCCGGACACGGCATCCACGGCCGGTTCGACGCGGACGTCTGGCAGTTGTTGCCAAAGTCGCGCCACACGTCCGGCTGGTGCGTCGGATTCAGGTTGGCGTAACACAGGTCGCCGTTGAGCAAGTGGAACAGCGGCTGGAAGCGCTCGACCGCCTGCACCGCGAAGCGGCTTTGCGGCGACGACAGAACCCAGCCGGTATTCGGCGTCGCGAGATCGCCATAGCTCGTCCAGCGAAACGGCGCACGTCCGCGCGGCGCAGTACGGAAGCTGGCCGTGAAGGGCTGAGCCGCGTTGCTGTCGTTCTCGGCGGTGACCTCGTATTCGTAGCTCGTATCGGGTTTCAGATCTCGCAGACGCGCGTGATACGTGAACACCACCTCGCCGTTGAGGCCGTCGGTATAGGTGCTTTGAACGCCATGCACCGTATGTTTCCCCTCGCGCGCGCCGCTGACGCGCACCTGGGGGTTGACTGCCGGCGCAAGCGACGCCCATGACACCGTGACCTCATGGGTCGGATCGTTGCCCCAAGTCAGGTGGACCTGCTCCGGTGTGCCGTCGGGCGCGCTGTTCGCCGCGCGCGCCGCCGATGAAAGCGTGCCCGCCGCCGTAGCGAGACTGGATGCGCCGGCAAACTTCAGGAACCCGCGACGCGAGACGATGGAAGCGCCTTCATCGGTCGGCGAAGCCTTAGCGATTTTTTTGTTCGACATGTCTGGTGTTGTTGTACGGGGGTGGAAGGACGCCGACGCGCAGGCCGGGCACACCGCGTTCTTCGTGAACGGCGAGTACGCTGAAGACCGGCGCGCAACGGAGACGACCAGCCATCGTAGTCGCCAGGCTATGACACTCAGATGAAACGGCGTGAGGCGTAGAGGTTCGCCCCCATTTGACGTGCAAGGGCGCGGCGACGACACGCGATGATTCGATGGTGAACGACGAGCAAGTTTCGCGTTGAATGCCGTTCCGCACCGAGCGAACGCCGGGCAGTGGCACATGCAGAGAATGAACGGACAATAGACGACACTCAGAACTGAGCGCCGAAGTTGCCGGCGCATGGATTCCATCGTGGATCATGCGACCGGCGGCAAACCATCACTTACGTCTGCGGATTCGTGTCGTCCGTGGACTGGGTATTGTCGGCGACGTCCTGCTTGTCGTCGTCTTTCTTTTCGATCATTGATTCCAGCTTGCCGGCGCCTTCAAAACCGGCGATAGCGGCGACGCCTTTCGTCAGCAAACCCGCTTCCGGATCCACTTTTTCCGCCGCTTCAACGGCGGCGATCGCCCCCGCAATCTTTCCTGCTTCGTCCAAGAGTCCCATGTCGCTCTCCTCGAAAAAAAGTGAGCTTGCATCGTCTCACGAAACTCGGCGCCTTGTCCTCAAATGTAAAACCGAAATGACGATAAGCTGACACCGCTGAAAGGCACGACGAACTTTACGTTTAGTAAGCGTGACGCCTATCGCTGGGGCGGCTGCGGATTATTCGCCGGATTGGTATTGAATCTGGAGATGCGTTGTATTCCGTCTTCGCGGATCAACTGCAATAGTTCGTTCTCCATGATATCGGCGACATCTTTGCCGTAGACTTCGCCGCCATTCACGTAGACAGTAAACGACCGCAGGTACTTCGCCTTCTTCTCCGGGTTCTCGATCGTCTCGCGGGTCCATTGATAGAGCGGATAGTTTTCCGTGCCATGGCGTTCTGCTTCGCTCACATAGTCCGCGAATGCATCGAACTGGCATTTCAACGTCGCGTCGTGCCTGTGCAGAACATCACGGAGCGCGCTATGCGACGCACACGTCGGGTCAGCACGTAGCGTGTCGGCCAGTTCGAGCGAGACGGTAATCCGTAGCTGGAACCGCAAGGCAGGTTCCCTAGTCGCCTCGGTGTCGGCATTCATAAACGCTCATTCCTTATCCGCGGAATGCGCGGCAACCTTTTCTTCGATCCGCGCAATCTCGTGGCTTTGCACCGGCTTGCCGAGCAGAAAACCTTGAGCATGCGTGCATCCGCATACGCGCACGAAGTCCAGTTGCTCTTGCGTCTCGATGCCTTCCGCCGTAGTCGGCATGCCGATTTCCCGCGCCAACGCCACAATCCCACGCACCACCGCCGCCGATTCTCGACGGTGCACGGACTCCTTGACGAACGAGCTATCGATCTTGAGCTTGTCGAACGAAAAGCGCACGAGCGTCGACATGGTCGAAAAGCCGGTGCCGAAATCGTCGAGCGCGAGACCGATGCCCAACGCTCGCAGCCTCCCGACGTTGCGCCGGGTCACGACATCGTCGTTCAGCAGCACCGTTTCCGTGATCTCGATATTCAGGCGCTGCGGCGGAAGCTTCGTCTTGCGGAGAATCGCCGAAACGGTCGACGCAAACGACTCCTCCCGCAATTGCACCGGCGATACATTCACGGCGACGATCACCTTGTCTCGCCAGGTCACCGCTTCCTTGCACGATTGCAGCAAAGCCCACTCGCCCAAGGACAGAATGAGGCCCGTACGTTCGGCCGTAGGAATGAACGCGGAAGGCGAGAGTTCGCCGCGTGTGGGATGGGTCCAGCGCATCAGCGCCTCGCGGCCGGACACCGCACCGCTGCTGAGATCGACGATGGGCTGGTACTCCATGCGCAAACCGCTGAACGAATGCAGCGCGCCTTCCAGATCGCTGCGCAGAAGGCTCAGGCTTTCATCTGACGCGTGTTTCGCGGCATCGAAAATAGCGAACGCGCTTTTGCCGCTGCGTTTCACGGCATACAAGGCGCGATCGGCGCAAATCAACAGTTGCGGGCCGGTCCTCGCGTGTTCGGGATAGAGCGAGACGCCCACGCTCGCGCCGATATGCACCAGCGCCTCGCGCAACGCGAACGGGCGCGCTAGCGTCTTCACGATGCGGTCCGCCAGAATGCGCACGTCGCGAGCCTGCCCCATACCATCGGAAAGCGCCACGAACTCATCGCCGGCCAGGCGCCCGACGAGGTCGCCACTCGGCAACACTTCACGCAAACGAATTGCCGCTTCCTGAAGGATCTGATCGCCGGCGGCATGGCCCAGGCTGTCATTGATGGCCTTGAATCCGTCCAGATCGATCAGTAGAACAGCGAACGATTGATCTTTGCGCAGCGCGCCCATCTCCGTGCGTTCGAGCAGCAGTTCGCTGATACGCGCGCGATTGGGCAAACCGGTGAGGCTGTCGTGATGGGCGAGCCGGTGGCTGTTTTCCCGCGCCAGAAGCAACGCGACCGTGTCGCGATTGCTGCGCAGCGCAACCGTAAAGAAGCCGGCGGCGCAGAACGGCGCCTGGAACAGCAGCACCAGTTTGCCGGAGCCGGGCGACAGCGCTGCACCGAGAGCCAATAACCCGAGAATAAACGTGATTTGCAACAATACGAGCCGGGGCGTGCCCGCATTACGGCCGGCCAATCCGCCAATAACGCCCACTGCGCAAACGTTGCCGAGCAGGAACAGTGTCTGGTCTCCGCTGATATTGCACAGCAAGGTGCCGAAGCCGAACAGCACGCTCCAGAGCAGGCTCGCGAACAGAAAGGCGGAGGTAGGAGTCGGCTGACCGTTGGCGCTGCGCGAGCAGCACAACCAGATCAACACGAGCCGGGCGATCAGCAATGCGACGACGGCGCTGCCCCAACTCGCGTAAAGGGCCTTGGGATAAAGGTAGTAAGCAGTTGCGCAGACGCTGATTTCACAAATCGACGCGAACACGATCGACGCGGTTCGCGTGAACAGATTGGCAAGCAATATCTGGCGATTATCCGCGCTCAGATCCTGAGAGGACGAGACGACCCACTTGAAAAATGGAGACCTTGGTTCGCTGAAAGCCATGACCTACGCATTTTTGATGGTTGATAAATCGAAACCCGCGCGTGTTGCGATTATTACGCAAACATAGAGGATCGGGTTAATTCGACTGAGGAAACGAGCCGGACTCTATCCGGGCAGGAAAAAATGACTTACCGCGGACCACGCACCTTACGCCTGGTCCGCGCCTGTTCGCGCTGTGCATCGGCGTGCTCGCGGATCATATCGATGAGCGCCCGTAACCCGGCTGGCGCGTGACGACGGCCGGGATAGTACAAACACAGGCCGTCCAGCGGCGGAGTCCAGTCCTCCAGCACGCGTACCAGCGTGCCCGCCTGCAGATCCGCGGCGACATTCCATTCGGTCAGATAGGTCACGCCGAGGCCGGCGCGTGCCGCTTCCAGCATCAAACCCGGTTCGTCGAGCGTCAGCGCGCCTTTTCCGTCGATCCGCACCGTCTCGCCGCGGCGCTCGAATTCCCATTGATAGATCGCGCCGCTCGGCATGCGCGTGCGGATACAGCGGTGCGCGAGCAGATCGGCGGGCGTGCGCGGCGCCTTGTGCTGCGCAAAGTACGCGGGACTGCCGACGACCGCAAAGCGTTGCTTATCGCCGAACGGCACCGCGATCATGTCCTGCGGCACCGTTTCGGCCAGACGGATACCCGCATCGAAACCTTCGACGACGATGTCGATCAGCCTGCCCTCGGTGACGAGATCGAGCTTCATGTCGGGATAGCGCTGCAAAAACGCGATGAAGAGCGGCATGGCTTGCCTCGCCGCGCCCACCGACGCGTTGACGCGCAGCGTGCCCGACAGCGTGTCGCGGAAGCTGCCGGCCTGTTCGATTGCAACGCGGATCGTGGACAGCGCGGGCGCCACGCTGTCCACGAATTGCGCGCCCGCTTCCGACAGCGACACGCTGCGCGTCGTGCGATTGAAAAGCCGGACGCCGATGCGCGCTTCGAGCGCCGCGACCGCATGACTGAGCGCGGACGTCGACAGGCCGAGTTCAGTCGCGGCCGCCCGAAAGCTGCGATGGCGCGCGACGGCCAGAATGGCCTCCAGTTCACCCAGACCCGAAGTTTTCATTGTCCCAAATTTTTCAACGTGACGTTCTTGATTGTACGGCTAGTCAACGCAATGCCAGCGGTCTATTGTGATTCGTTCGAGACTTCTTTGGAGCAAGCATGCAGATCATCGACAGGATTTATATCGACGGCGCGTTCGTCACGCCGCACGGCAGCGAAATGTTCGACCTCTTCAACCCGGCGACGGAGCAAGTGATCGGCCAGGTGCGCCTCGCCGACGCGCAAGACGCACGCGACGCCATCGGCGCCGCGAAACGCGCGTTTCCCGCCTTTTCGCGCACCAGCCCGCGTGAACGCATCGACATGCTAAAGCGCATGCATGAAGCCGTCGTGGCAAAAGAAGACGAGCTTTACGAAGCGATCACCGAAGAATATGGCGCGCCAGTGTCGCGTGGCCGCTGGATGGCGCAGCATGCGAGCAGCGTGCTGCTCGAAGCGGCGAAGGTCTTGCAGGACTATGCATTCACGCGCCGCGCGGGCAGCGCCGAGGTCGTCATGCAGCCGTTGGGCGTCGCCGGTTTGATCACGCCGTGGAATAGCGACGCGGGTTTCATCTGCGGCAAGCTCGCGGCCGCTCTGGCTGCGGGTTGCACAGCCGTTATCAAGCCGAGCGAGATGAGCGCGATCCAGACGCGCATCGTGACCGAGGCGCTGCATGAAGCGGGCCTGCCCGCGGGCGTGTTCAACATCGTGACAGGGCGCGGCGACACCGTGGGTGCGGAGATCACTTCGCATCCCGACGTCGCCAAGCTGTCGTTCACGGGCTCCACGGCCGTCGGCAAAACGATTTTGCGCGCGGCGTCCGACACGTTGAAGCGCGTGACGCTCGAACTCGGCGGCAAGTCGCCCGTAATCGTGCTCGACGACGCGGACTTCGACGAAGCGGTGCCGCTCGCCATTCAGGCCGGCTTCATGAATAGCGGTCAGGCATGCATCGCGGGCACTCGCATTCTGGTGCCGCGGCAACGGCTCGCGGAGTTCGAAACGCGCGTGCAGGAAGAGGTCGCGCGCAGCCAGTCAGGCGATCCGCGCGACCCGAAAACTACGGTCGGCCCGATGGTCAGCCAGAAGCAATGGGAGCGAGTGCAGCGTTATATCCGCGTCGGCATCGACGAAGGCGCACGCCTGATCGCGGGCGGCCAGGGACGGCCGGATGGCGTCGACACGGGCTGGTTCGTGCGTCCGACCGTCTTCAGCGATGTCACGAACGACATGACGATTGCGCGTGAGGAGATTTTCGGCCCGGTGCTGTCGATCATTGGCTATCGCGACATCGACGAGGCCATCGCGATCGCCAACGATACGAGCTACGGCTTGCAGGCTTATGTGTTGTCGCGGGACACGCAACGCGCGCATGAGGTCGCGTCGCGGATCGAAGCGGGACGCGTGCTGGTCAACACGCTGGCCCACGAGCCGGCTGCGCCGTTCGGCGGCTTCAAGCAATCCGGTATTGGGCGTGAATACGGTACGTTCGGGCTGGAAGCGTTTCTGGAGCCGAAGTCGGTGCTGGGTGTTTTCTGATTGGTCATCGCCGCCCCCGGGAGCCGCGTGAGTCGAGTATCGATGTACGATGCCGTATAGTGGATGCACCGCTGATCTCCAGCGGCCTACCCGTAGATCGGCGCGATGGGGGACTACGAGATGACAGTCGCAAATACATCGATGAACGGCTCTCGCGAGCCCGTGCCAGAGTCGCTGCAGACCTTGGTCGAGTATCTCGAACTCTCGCTCGACAGGGCGGCGAGCGTGGTCATGACGCGCCACACGAACGACGTTTGCACGGTCTACCTGGGCGACCCGGCCGGTCTGATCGAGGAAATGAAGAAGCTTGGCACGATTGCCATCCCGCTCGCCAATGAGATGCTGGAACTGACCCGCTCGGGCGTCAACGAGATGGAGATAGGCGGCCAGGCCTATCGCTTTGTACGCACTTTCACGCAGGTCGAGGACGCCGCAGCGGTTGTTTTTTCGGCGGCCTAGACGGCGGTGCGGATCGGTTGTAGGGCGGATTACACGGCGCGTAGTCGTCACGCGTCCGCACTCCCGGGTTGCGGCCGTGGGGACGCACTTTCCGGCCCGCCGTTGACGACCTGGCGATCCGCCGCGTTATACTCTGCCGATGGATACGAAGCCGATCACGCTGAACTGTTGGTGGCGCGCCTGACTTAGGCGGCCCGTTTCCACTCGACCATCGAAACGTGATGCCGCCAGTCCTGGCGGCATTTTCGTTTCTGCGCGCTGACGGCTGGTGGTATCGACAAACGCACAACCCCAGACCATGACAGACGCAAAACCGACCACGAACCAACCCATTATCCTTACCGGCGACCGAACGACCGGCCCGCTGCACCTTGGCCACTATATCGGCTCGTTGCGCTCGCGCGTGCAACTCCAGCACGAAGCGCAGCAGTTCCTGTTGCTAGCCGATGCGCAAGCCATGACCGACAACGTCGGCCGGCACCAGAAAGTCACGGAAAACGTCATCGAGGTCGCGCTCGACTATCTCGCCGTCGGCATCGACCCGGCGAAGTCGACCATCTTCATCCAGTCGCAGGTGCCCGAGCTGGCGGAACTGACCCAGTACCTGCTTAATCTCGTCACGGTCGCACGCCTCGAGCGCAACCCGACCATCAAGGCGGAAATCGTGCTGCGCGGTTTCGAGCGGGACATCCCCGCCGGCTTTCTGACGTATCCGGTCAGCCAGGCCGCCGACATCACCGCGTTCAAGGCGACGCGCGTGCCTGTCGGTGACGACCAGTTGCCGATGATCGAACAAACCAACGAACTGGTGCGCCGTTTCAACAACACGGTCGATCAACAGGTGCTGGTCGAATGCGAAGCCGTGCTCTCGCACGTTGCACGGTTGCCGGGCATCGACGGCAAAGCCAAGATGAGCAAGTCGCTGGGGAACGCGATCACGCTGGGCGCGACGCCGGACGAAATCACCAAGGCCGTGAACAACATGTACACCGACCCCAACCATCTGCGCGTCAGCGATCCGGGCCAGGTGGAAGGCAACGTGGTGTTCGCGTTCCTCGACGCGTTCGAGCCGGACGTCCCGATGGTCGACGAACTCAAGGCGCACTACCGCCGCGGCGGCCTCGGCGACAGCGCGGTCAAGCGCGTGCTCAACGAACGGCTGCAGTCGATGATCGCCCCCATTCGGGAGCGCCGCCGCGAGTTCGAAGCCGACCGTGCGGAGGTGCTGAACGTCCTGCGCCGCGGGACGATGCGCGCGCGGGAAGTGGCGGGCGCGACGGTATCCGAGGTAAAAAATGCGCTCGGTCTGAACTACTTTCAGAACTGAGCGAAAGCCGGCGGGCGGCGTTTTGCTCCGGCCGCCGGCTGAACCGCGCTGCAGCGTGAATTTTGACCGGACGGGTTCTATGATAGGACGCAGTCACTGTCGATAGCGGAGTAACGCGTCCGTCCATGTCTGCGTGCTCTTCTATGTCCACGTTGGCTGTCGCCCGGGAGATTGACATGAGCAACGCGATGAAGGTCGTCAAAGATGCATACGCCGCCTTTGGCCGGGGCGATATTCACGCGCTGCTGGCGCTGATGCCCGCTGACATCGACTGGCGAGTGGTGGGGCCCGCCAGTCTCCCGTATGCCACTCAATGTCGCACGCGCGCAGACGTGCAGCGCTATTTCGATGACCTCTTTCTGGCTGAGGACATTACCCGATTCGAGCCCCGTGAATTCATCGATGCGGGCGAGAACGTTATCGTGCTCGGCTTTGTCGCTTCGACCATCAAGGCGACAGGCCAATCGTTCGAATCAGAATGGGCGCATATCTTCACCGTCAAAGACGGTCTGGTGACCCGTTGGGTGGAATTCTTCGATACAGCCGCGCGCCCTTATTAGCCTTGAACATCCTGGCTCGGGTCAATCAGCCTTCGTGCTAGCGAACCACGCTCGTTTGACGACGTGGTTCTCGCTGTGGCTGGGATCCTTCCTTGCCCGGCCTATGATTTGCCCTTGAGCGTGAATGGAGCCAGCAGAGACTGCACATCGATCTGCCGCCCCTGAAGCAGAAGCAGCCTTGCGTGAAGCACCGTATTTTCAAGAACCAGCTTGGCGGTGCTAAGGAGGTACAGCGCATGTATGTCGGACACCGACATGTTGCCGGCCTCGACCTGGTGATGGCGCTCGACGAGCGAGGTCATCACCAGACGCCTGAGTTCCTGCTCGCCGAAAGGAAGGTCGGCGTAGTCGATCGGGTCGTCGGCTTCGACTTCTCGCAGCATGTCAACAAGCGCTTCCGTGCTCACTTCCATGTTTCGGCTCCCACGTTTTCGGTTAGGAACAGCATCGCCAGACTGCGTCGTGCAATGTTGTCAGACTAACGGGTCTATTTGAGCGAGTCCAGTGTGAATGCGAGGCAACGCGCATAGCGGGCTAGGCCGTACTGCGCGCCTGACGCGTGGCCAGCGTCAGCGCGACGCTCCAGGAAAGCGCAGCCAGCAACGACAAGCCGACCGCCAGATACACCGTCACCCGAATCCCGGCGTCGAGTGGCTGGATCGCGCTCATCAGCGCGCCGAAGATCGCGACCCCGAATGCGGACCCCGCTTGCCGGCTCGCGTTGAGCACGCCCGCTGCAACGCCGGCGCGTGCCTTGTCCACTGCGGTCATCAAAGCGGCGGTCGCGGCCGGCGTAATCACGCCCGCGCCGAAACCGACCGCGGGAAAGCACAGGGCGATGCGCCAATAAGGCGCATGCTCGGCAAGCGCGAGCAGCCCGGCGAAACCCGCGGCGTACAGCAGGAAACCGCCGCACACGAGCCGGCGTGCACCGTACGCACGGTTCAACGCGCCGGAAACGAAACTGCCGATAGCGACGCTTGCGGTCAACGGCAGAAACGCCAGTCCGGTCTGCAACGGCGGCCAACCGCGCGCCGATTGGAAATAGAGACTCAGCAGGAAGAACAATCCATAGAACACGAGGCCCGAGATCATCGAAGCAAACGCCGATGCGGAAAATACCGGGCTTCGAAACAGACCCATGGGCAGCATCGGTTGCCTGCGCCTCGTTTCGACCGACACAAAGGCAAGCCAGCCGACAATGGCGGCCGCGGCGCCGGCGCGGATGGCGAGTGCGTGCCACCCCAGCTTCGCGCCCTCGATCAGGACCGCCACGGACGCGCCAAGTGCAACTATCGCGAGCAACTGACCGGCCACGTCCAACGGTTTGCCGGACGCATCCGGTCGAATGGATTCGACGCGCGTGGTCAACCAGGCGCCCATCAGCGCAATGGGAACGTTCACCAGAAAAATGCTTCGCCAGCCCAGTAGATGAATCAGCACGCCACCGACCAGCGGCCCGGCCGCCATCGCGATACCGCCACAACCGGCCCACACACCGATCGCACTCGCCCGCTGCCGGGCAACCGGAAAAGCGCTATTGATAAGCGTCAGTGAGCACGGCACCAACAGTGCGGCACCCGCGCCCTGCAAAATCCGCGCGGCAACCAGAATCTGCAAATCCGGCGCGACTCCGCATAGTGCCGACGCGCAGGCAAAGATCAGCAACCCGGCAAGATAGACAGATTTGGCACCGAGCCGGTCCCCCAAGGCGCCGCCGCTCAGCAGCAAGCTCGCAAACGTGAGCGTATAAGCGTTGACGACCCACTGCAGGCCGGTAATGTCCGAACCGAAGCTTGCCGCAACGGGCTCCAGCGCGACATTGACGATCGACGTATCCAATATGACGATGACATAGCTGAGACTCGTCGCCGTTAATACCCGCTTTCGGTATTCATTTTCTTGATTCACGAGCATCAGCCCCATTAGCCATTCCCGGATTGACTATAGTGCGGCGTGCACCGAGAATGCTTCGAGGCGTGTCGAAGTGTGTAATCGAAGGCAAAGGTTCTTTTTGGCCGACACGCATCAATTCCGGACGCTGAAATAATGGGCCAGCACAATATTTCCACCGTTGCGCACCTCATCGCCGAGCCCGTTCGCGCCACGATTCTGATCACGCTTGCCGATGGCCGCGCGCTGTCGGCGAGCGCACTTGCGGAAGCAGCGGGCGTAACCGCGCAGACCGCGAGTTCCCACCTTGCCAAACTGCTGGACGGCGGTTTGCTGACCGTCGAAAGCAAAGGCCGGCACCGCTATTACCGGCTCGCCGGCGCGCATGTTTCACATGTGCTCGAAAGCCTGGCGTCGGTCGGACCGGTTACGCCTGCCTGGCGCAGTACGCCGAACCGCTCGGCTCGCGAGTTGCGCTTCGCCCGCTGCTGCTATGACCATCTGGCGGGTCAGATCGGCGTCGCCGTCACGCAGAGCATGCTCCAGCGTGGCTTCCTCCTCGAGGCGGACGATCGGCAATACGCACTCACGGTGTCGGGCCGCGAGTGGTTGCAAGAACTCGGCATCGACGCGGGCGACCCGGCTATCGACCACGCTGGGCATGCGCGACAATGCCTCGACTGGACCGAGCGGCAATACCACATTGCAGGACCGTTGGGCGCCCGGCTCATGGACGCATTTCTGGCGTGGGACTGGATGCGCAAGTCACCCGTTACGCGGTCAGTGACCATCACTGCTCAAGGGTGGGTGGCGCTCGACAAACACTTCGGCATTCCGCGCGATAGGTGCGAGGCGTCCGCGTCGCTTCCCAAAACCGACAAGACGGATGAGCGATCCGCGTTCGCGTGATACGGTCTAGCGGAGCCACCGCAGTCGAACCGGCGCAAACCGGCGCTTTGTGTTTCCGCTCTCAGGTAGCCGACGGCCTAACCTTCACCTCGCTTTACTCTTGTCCACTTTTGCCCGCTTGCTCGCGGGCGTTTTGTTCTTCTTCAAATGGGTCTGGTTGTACGCAATAGCGGCGCGGACGAGATTTTTTAGCGCGCGCCCATTGACCTTATCGCCTTCCAAAAAATCGATTGCTCGTCGCTCGTTGCCTTCGAGACCCGCGTTGAAGAGCTTGTCAGGATCGTCGAAGCCCGCGCCGTGCGCAAAGGTAACCTTCACCTTCCCTTTGTGAGCATTGGCGACCGCGATCATGCCGTCCCGAGACCAGACCGGGCTACCCATCCACTTCCATTCCTCGATTATCTCCGGGTCAGCCTCGAGGATGACCTTGCGGACACTCGCGAACGTTTTGCCACGCCAGTCCGTTAGTCCGGCGATCAGTTGGTCGATACGTTCCGATGCATCTAATGGTTCTTTGTTCATCGACTCTGGTCCCCTTTCATACCCGGCTCCTTGTGTCGTTTAAAGACGCGCGGAAGGAAAGTCGCAAGTGCGCCAATCCGCAGCGGGATATGCCGACCGATTCTCTACGAATTCCCGCGACCTGTCGAATGAGGGAAATCAGCGCGTGTGTATCGCTGACAATTGGTATGCTGTTAGACCGAACCAAGGGAACATGCGATGACCAAACCAAAAAAACTCGCGCTTCTCGCGCTGGCATTCACTGTGTTCGGTCTGTATAAGTTATTTGTCGTCTTCCAGGACATACAAACCGGCTGTATCCAGTTTCAAACTCATCGAACATGCAGCTACGAGAATGCGGAGAATTTCCAGGGCTTGCTCGATCTCGAACTGATGTTCGCATGCGGTTGGGCTGCGGGTGCAGTGGTCTGTTGGATGGTCGCCGCGCAAGCGCATAGAAAGGAGCGCTGAATCGTTTCGTTTTTACCGGATAGCAGGTTCCATCCCCTGACTCAGCTTGGCTTGATCGCACTGTGACGAAGCCAGAAAAGACAGGAACGCCTTCGCGACATCTTTTTGCCCGGATGCCATGCAGATGCCGGCTGAAAAGACGGTTACGATCTGAACTTCCGCAGGCATAGGACCAATTACATCGATTCCCGGCAAGTGCATTAATTCGCTTAGCTGCTGAAAACCCAACTCGACGTCCCTGCGTGCAACAAGCGCGCCGACCGGAACACCGGGCGGGGCCTGCACAATCCGCGGCGCAACCACGTCGGCAATGCCCCAGCGCTCGAACAGGCGGGTCAGATGTGAACCGCTGGGTCCCGTCGAATACCCAATACTGCGCGCGGCGAGAATAGCGTCGCGAAGCGCCGCCTCAGTGCCGACATCGGGTCGCGGCGCACCGGCTGCCACCGCGATTGCCACTCCCGAGCGGGCCACGTCGACCCGACTGCCCGACACGACATGGCCGGCGGCTTCCAGCCGATCAATCACATCGGCGGCGAGTACGACAAAGTCGAACCCGTCGCCGCTCTCGACGCGCCGCGCCGCATCGACACCACCAACAGACTTGACGACAACCGGCTGCCCAGAAAGCCGTTCATAGTTCTGGACCAACTCGGCGAGCACAGTGCGGGTGGCCATCGACGAGATGCCGGTGAGCTGTCTGCTCATGGTTTCTCTGCCTCTCAATCGATATAGCGCAGTCCGGCTTGTCGCAACGGTTCGCGCATGTTGTACATGTCGAGACCCAGCACGCCGCTCGCCAGCTTCGCGCGCTTCTCGCCTTCGTTGGCTTCGCGCGCCGCCGCTTTGTCGAGCACCTTCTGTGCCGACGCTGCGGGGACCACGACCACACCGTCTTCATCCGCGACGACCACGTCACCCGGATTCACCAGCGCCCCGGCGCACACCACCGGAATGTTTACCGAACCGAGCGTCGCCTTGACTGTCCCTTTGGCGGAGATCGCCTTGCTCCAGACCGGGAACTTCATTTCAGTGAGCACGCTCACATCGCGCACGCCGGCATCGATGATCAATCCTTGGGCGCCGCGCGCCTTGAAGCTCGTCGCCAGCAGGTCGCCGAAATAGCCGTCCGTGCAATCGGCCGTGACGCCGGCAATGACGATATCGCCCGGCTGGATCTGTTCCGCCGCGACGTGCAGCATCCAGTTGTCGCCGGGCTGCAGCAGCACCGTGACGGCCGTGCCGTGGGCACGTGCACCGGCGTAGATCGGGCGCATATAAGGCTTCAACAGACCGATGCGGCCCATTGCCTCGTGCACGGTGGCGGTCCCGAGCGCACCGAGCTTCGCGGCGACGTCGCCGTCTGCCCGCTGGATGTTGCGATACACCACACCTAGTTCAACCATGATCAATGTCCCTTTGTCTTCAATGCTGCATCGAGGCGCGGATAGACGCGACGTGCGTTGCCCTCGTAGATCCTGTAGCGCTCGTCCGCATCGATATGCGCGGCTTCGATGTAGCGCTTTGTGTCGTCGAAATAATTGCCCGTCTCCGGATCGATGCCGCGCACGGCGCCGATCATCTCGCTCGCAAACAGGATGTTGTCCACCGGAATCACGCGCGTGAGCAGATCGATGCCAGGCTGGTGATACACACAGGTGTCGAAGAACACGTTGTTGAGCAGATGGTCTTTCAGCAACGGCTTCTTGAGTTCCTGCGCGAGTCCGCGAAAACGCCCCCAGTGATAGGGCACCGCGCCGCCGCCGTGCGGAATCACGAAGCGCAAGGTCGGAAAATCGCAGAACAGGTCCGACGTCAGGCACTGCATGAACGCCGTGGTGTCGGCGTTCAGGTAATGCGCGCCCGTCGTGTGGAAGCACGCATTGCAGCTCGTGCTCACATGGATCATCGCGGGGATGTCGTACTCGACCATCTTCTCGTAGATCGGATACCAGGAGCGATCGGACAGCGGCGCGCTGGTCCAATGACCGCCCGACGGATCCGGGTTGAGATTGATCGCCACGTTGCCGTACTGCTCCACGCACTTCACGAGTTCGGGAATGCAGGTGGCGACATCCGCGCCAAGGCTTTGCGGAAGCATCGCGGCCGGAATGAAATGATCGGGAAAAAGCCGACTCACACGGAAACACAACTCGTTGCAGATCGCCGCCCAGGTACTGGACACCTGAAAATCGCCAACGTGATGCGCCATGAAACTGGCGCGCGGGCTGAAGATGGTGAGATCGAGGCCGCGTTCGCGCATCAGGCGCAACTGGTTGGTCTCGATCGATTCGCGCAACTCATCGTCGCTGATCTGCAACTCGGAGACCTTGGGCATTTCCGAAGGATGGTTGATGCCCGCGATCTGGCGGTTGCGCCACTGCTCCAGCGCCTTGGGCGCCGTAGTATAGTGGCCGTGAATATCGATGATCATCGTTACTCCAACAGTTGATTCGTTTATCGGGCGATGCCACGAATGGCATCGCCCGATGACTTTCTCAGTGCGCCGCAGTCACCTGCACAGCCGGCTCGCCGGTCCTCGCCCGTTGAGCGAACGTGATGGCGAGTGCAGCCAGAGTTGCGGGTACGGCCAGCATCGCGAGAATCGCGCCGAACTGCCAGCCGAGGCCGAGCAACGCGCCGCCGATGGCGGAGCCGAAGATGCTGCCGAAACGGCCCATACCCAGCATCCAGCTGACGCCGGTGGCACGCGCAACCGTCGGGTAACGGCCAGGCGCGAACGCATTCAAGCCCGTCTGCGCGCCGCTCATGCAGAAACCCGCCGCGAATACCAGCAAGGCCAGCGACGACGACAATGCGCCGATCCATGCGAGTCCAAGAACGCACAGCGCGCCGCCGAGGTACGCCGCGCTGATCACCCGCGCCGGCCGCACCTTGTCCATCACCCAACCCACGAGAATGGCGCCGATCGTTCCGCCGATCTGGAACATCGCCGTGACGTTAGCGGCCGACGTGACCGTCAACCCTGCGTCTTTCATCAACGTGGGCAGCCAGCCCGTCAGCAGATAGATGACGAGCAGACCCATGAAATAGGTCACCCAAAGCGTCGCCGTCATGACGCCATAGCCTTGCGAGAAGAGCACGCCAATCGGCTTGCGCGTGGGCAACGGCGGTTCGTTGGAAATGAATACCTCGTCGCCGGTAAAGCGCGCACCGCATACCCGACCGAGCACGGCGCCGATACGCGCCGGCGATGCGCCGCGCACCGCGAGCAGGCGGGCAGATTCCGGCAGCAGCCACACTTGCAACGGGATCAGCGCCAACGGCAGCGCGCCGCCGAAAATCAGAACCGAACGCCAGCCATGGACGGGAATCAGCCAGCCGGCCGCAAAGCCGATCAATGCCGAACCCAGATTGAAGCCGGTGAACATGACCGTGATCATCAGCGAGCGTTTGCGCTGAGGCGCGTACTCGGACAGAAGCGTCGTCGTGTTCGGCATTGCGGCGCCGAGGCCGATACCTGTCAGCAGCCGCAGCACCGCCATTTCCATGGGCGAGTGAGTGAAAGCCGTCGCAATGGTGAAAATGCCGAACAGGAAAACCGAGGTAATCAGCACCCACTTCCGCCCGATACGATCCGAAGCCGGACCCGCCGCCAACGCGCCGATGACGAGTCCCAGCGGCGCCGCGCTCATCACGAGTCCGAATGTGGGGCGTGAAATCCCCCAATCGTGGATGATCGAGGGCGCCACAAAGCCCATGATCGCCACGTCCATGCCGTCGGCTGTCACCACGAGAAAGCACAGCGCCACCAGTAACCACTGGTAGGGCGAGATGGCTCGCTCGTCGATAAACGCCTTGATGTCGATCGCTTTTCCGTTTGTCATCGATTTACTCCTGTCTCCTTGCTTTGGCGTACTGACGTAGTTGACTATGTTGTTTTCCGTCACGCCCTGCTTCTATCGAGTCCGATACTCCGCCCGGGCGGCGAAAGCATCGGCGCTGCTGCTTCGTCTTTCAGCTCTTTCCTTTTTCTGCGTTGTCCCAATCAAGTTTTCCAGCGGCTTTCCCCGCCACTGAGTAAAGTGCGCCGGGCGCGTTGCGGGTGCGTTGGAAAGCCTCTAGCGTTTCGCCGCGCATGGCGGCATAGATGTGCAGATTCGACACGCCAACCACGGCGCCGAGTTTCTCGAGCATGAAAAAGATCACACCGTAGTGCAGCAGGCCGCGCCAGTCGCGACGGCGGATCAGGTCGCGCTCCTCCTCGCTCAACGCCGCCGCTTCCAAGCTCGCTTCCGGATCCTTCAGGAACGCTTCGCGATGGGCAGGCTCGACCATCCGGTGAAGGTAATCGTTGATCCGATAGGCCCGCACGGCGACTTCGATCGAAAACGGATAAGTGCCCTCGAGTTTCTCGACATCGGCGAGTTGAACCGCCATCCGCTGCCGGTGACGTTCGACGACGGAAGGCTTCGTCTCGTTCTCTTCGCCTTCGTAGATCGCGGTCGCGATGCCTGCCATCGACGGCAGGTAGTAGCTGCGATGTTTGCAACCGACGTTGGACGGCAGTGCGCCTCGCATCGTGAGCCACATGATCACTTCCGCGCCTTCGAAGCCGCCCAGCTCCGCATATTCGGCAAGCGTCATCTCGGCCAGTTGCTCGGGATCGTTTTCGAAGAGATCGAGAAAGCGCTGGTCCCATTCGGTATTGTTGAAACCCGCACGTTCCCCGTGCACCTGATGCGACAGGCCACCCGTTGCGACGATCGCGACTTTGAGATCTTCGGGATAGCTCTCGATTGCACGTCTCAATGCTTGCCCAAGCTTGTAGAAGCGCCGTGCGCTCGGAACCGGCAGTTGCAGTACGCCCATCTGCAGAGGCACGAGCTTCACCGGCCATTCGGGCTTGTGCGGGCAAAGCATCGACAGCGGCGAAAAGCAGCCGTGATCGAGCGCCTTGTTCTGAAAGAACGACATGTCGAATTCATCGGTCATCAGCGAGGTGCCGATGTGCGCGGCCAACGCCGGATGGCCTTTGATGGGCGGCAGATCGCGTGCGCCGCCCCCTTCGTCGGCGACGTTCCACTCGGGTCCCACGCCTAGCGTGAACGCGGAGTAGTGATCGAAGAAAAACGAAGTGACGTGGTCGTTGTAGATCGCCAGCAACACGTCAGGACGCTTGTCGGCGAGCCAGTCGGCCAGCGGGGCGAAGTTTTCGAAGATGGGTGCCCACACGGGATCGTCACGCTTGTTCTTATCGAAAGCAAAACCGATGGTTGGTGTGTGTGAGGCAGCGATGCCTCCAATGATCCGTGCCATGCCTGTACTCCTTCAAAAACTCATTTGAACCGCCGGCGCAATCAACTCAGACAGCGGGCATCTCGGGATACAAAGGTATGAATAGCGCGGCTTGGCAGAAAGTGCGGGTAAACCATGAATTAGCGGCTTGGAAGCGCCGTTACGCTTCCTGTCGCTTGATCTGACGATATCGGCGGGCCGCGCCCTGTAAAGCGCTTTCGGGGTCCCGCGTCCGCTCCGCTCTGTGAACCGGTTTTAACGGCCTTTCAGATCGCGATAAACAAAACAGATGGGTCTAAATTCAATTCGCAAACTGCCGGACACACGGCGCCGGCAAGAAGAGATCGCAAACGCGGGAGTAAATGGGGAACGGGCGCGTAGAAGACTTGATAAAAAGACATGTCCAGCGTGGAGGGATGAGTGAGTCTCGCCGAGGGAGTAAGCTCGCCGTCGATTTGCGAGTTTGAACCGCGCAACGCCTTCGGGTTTTTCCTGGTCTTAACCTACGTCGACACCGGCGTCGTCGGATCGTCGTAGAAGTATGTCCAACTTCTTTAATGAAAAGGAAAACACACCATGGCTACCGGAACGATCCACCTCCACCGCGTCTTGCGCGCCACGCCCGAACGCATCTATCGCGCCTTCCTCGAACCAGATGCGATAGTCCGGTGGCTTCCTCCGTACGGGTTCACCTGTCAGGTTCACCACATGGATGCCAAGGTCGGTGGCACCCACAAGATGTCCTTCCGTAACTTCGGCACCGGCCACAGCCACTCGTTCGGCGGCGAGTATCTCGAACTGGTGCCGTTCGAGAAAATCCGCTATTCGGATCGATTCGACGACCCGAACCTGCCGGGCGAGATGCACGCCACCATTTCATTGCGGCAGATGTCGTGCGGAACTGAACTCATCATCGTGCAGGAGGGCGTGCCCGAGGTCATTCCTGTGGAGATGTGCTACCTCGGTTGGCAGGAGTCGCTTGTTCAGTTGGCGAGGCTCGTCGAGCCTGAGATTCCTGACTGACGACGGGCACACTGGCGTGCGCGCCGGCGTTCGAGATGCCTGCAGACGTGATCAGTCAAACTCGACCTCCGCCTCGCATTCCACAGGCACGTTGAGGGGGAGCGCCACGCCGACTGCCGACCGGGCGTGCGTTCCGATGTCCGGCCCGAACAGATCAAGGATCAAATCCGAGAAGCCGTTCGCGATCCTTGGCATCTGGTCGAAAGTTGGCGCCGCGTTGATCATGGCAAAGACACGCACCCACGCCGTAATGCGATCCAGGTCGCCGAGCGCTTTCTGAAGACTGGCCAATTGTGCGAGCGCTACAAGGCGTGCTGCTGCGTAGCCTTCGTCCGGCGAAACCTCGGCGCCGACTTTACCGACGGGTTGTGCGATCGTCCCGTCGGCATTGAGCGGCACATGGCCCGAGACAAACGCTCGCGTGCCGCTCACGCGCACCCAGGCGAAGGGCAAGGACATGCGTACGTTTGCTGGCATCTGTAACGGCTGCGGCAAGGTCAATCCCATTTGCGCCAGCTTTGCCTCGATTCTTGCCATCGCCGTCTCCTCGGAACCTACGAAGAACGTTAGATGCCGGCAATCCGCTTTTCAAGTCGTAACGTGCGGATTACCAATCAAGCGCACCGTCACCCGAGTTCGATCGGCTGTCCATGCGGCGTGCGGCGCGCTGCTGCGTCCCACGCGCTGCGGCGACGCAGAAGCGAGTCGTCGGTCACGAGTCCCTTGATCGTGCTGATGCGCTCCAGCGCTGTCAGCCAGTGCGAGTAGTAAGTGTCGCCGTGGTCTGCATCACCGCCGGCCTGCGCGTCGCGGATTGCCTCGTTCAAGCACGCAGCCCACTCGCCCCAGGTGAACATGCCGCGCTCGTGCAACGCCAGCGTCATCGCAAACGCCTGCGCTTCCCACGGTGCGTTGAAAACCGGCCCAGCGTCGTCGCAAGGCAGTGCTGGCAACACGGCGCGCAGTTCGGGCAGTTTCGTTTGAGCGTCAGTCATCGTGGGCAGGCGGCGGCTCGAGATACGGTTCCCAACAGTCGACGCACACCGATGCCGCAGTCGTATCACGTCCCCACAGCTCCGCACCGTCGAAGCGCACCGTGTAAAGCCATTGCGGCTGCTCGCCCAGGCCGATCGCGTTGGCGTCGGGAAAGACATGCGCGCCGTGCACGGCGACGATGCGCCCGCGTTTTCCCCGACAATAACGCGGCAATCGAGTATGCGAGGAAGGATTGATTTGACGGGCCCCCACCCAATCGCCAATGGCAAACTTCGCCTCGACGGCCGCCGGCCGGTCGACCGGACTGCCCCGCAGCAGCGCCGCGGATACGTCTTTGGCCATCAGCACGCGTGGAACCGGCGCCGCTTGAGTCCTCGACTCGCCTGACTCGATTTCGTCGGCCGTGGCCAGACCGGTGCTCAGGATGAGTTTCTTCAAACCCTCGAACCAGATCTGGTAGTAGCTGCTGGAAAGGTATTGTGCCGGCGGCAAACTCTCTCGCGCCGCACGCGACATGTCGATGTTCCACTTACCGGTTGCGCCCATGGCGATCGTGGTCGCGTGCACCCTGCGCTCCCAGTCGGCGTGAAACGGCGAGACGTCGTTGTCGGGGCATATCGGACCGAACGACTGCATGCCACCAAGGTCCTGCGCGCCGTTCATGGTGTCCCCCGTGTCGATTGCGGAGTCGTCGGCAATCCCGTGCCGATCATCGAATCGCGCGTCACCAGTTCGGCTAGCGCCTCTTCGGCGAAGTCATCGGTCCCCGGCGGCTGCATGGGCAACACGAGGTACCGAACTTCAGCGGTGGAATCCCACACACGAAACTCGACGTCCGCGGGTAATTCGAAGCCGAACTCCTTCAATACACCACGGGGATCGATGACGGCACGCGACCGGTAAGGCGCCGATTTGTACCACACCGGCGGAAGTCCGAGCACAGGCCACGGGTAGCACGAGCACAATGTGCAGACCACCATGTTGTGCGTCGCGGGTGTGTTCTCCAGCACGATCATGTGCTCGCCCTGTCGGCCCGTGTAGCCGAGTGACGCGATCGCCGCGGTGGCGTCGTCGAGCAGCCATTGTTTGTACGCCGGATCACGCCACGCCTTTGCGATCACGCGGGCACCATTGCGCGGCCCGACTTTGTGCTCATAGGTTTCGACGAGTATGTCCAGCGCCTGCGGATCGACATACCCTTTCTCGACCAGCAGGGACTCCAGAGCACGAACACGCAGATCCATCTCCGACAAAGCACTAGCGTGGTGGTCGTGCGTGTCGGTGTGCGGGTGCGCGGGGTGATCGCCATCGTGATCGTTACCGTTCATCGCCGTTCACCGCGAGCAATAAAAGAGAAAACAAGTATGGTTCGCGCGGAGAGCAAATGCAATCTGGGTTAAGTCAAGCGTGCATGCAGGGTCATCCCGTGAAGTTCAGCCGATCAGCGCCTGCGAAATTCCAATAGAAAGCGCCCTGCGTGTGACCTGTTGCAGTCGCGATGTTCACGGCGTCATTTCAACAATACTTGAAATATAAAAACGAAGGGCGTATCGTTCGGTCATGAACTCGAACCTCGTGGTACGCGTCCTTGGCGCGCTCGCTCATGAATCTCGCCTGGCGATTTTCCGCCTGCTGGTTGTCGCCGGGAAAGACGGCATGGCTGCCGGTGAAATCGCGCAACAGTTGGGGCTCTCGCCGTCCAGCCTGTCCTTTCACCTCAAGGATCTGGCGCATGCTGAATTGGTCAAGCCGCGGCAAGACGGCCGCTTCGTCATCTATTCGGCGAATTTCGATTCCATGACGGACCTGATCGGCTTCCTCACGGAAAACTGCTGTGCCGGCGCGACGTGCAGCGCCACGGATCTTCCGGGCTGCTGCGAAAAATGACCAGCACTGTCACGACGATTCGCGGCGCGCAGCCCGCGATTGGATTCTTCGAGCGTTACCTGACCGTGTGGGTCGCGCTGTGCATCGTGTGCGGCGTCGCGCTTGGACAATGGCTACCTCTGCTGTTCCAGGCGATCGGCCGTATGGAAGTGGCGCAGGTCAATCTTCCGGTCGGCGTGTTGATCTGGGTGATGATCATTCCGATGCTGATCAAGATCGATTTCACCGCCATGACGCAGGTGAAAAGCCAGTGGCGCGGCATCGGCGTCACCTTGTTTGTGAACTGGCTCGTCAAGCCGTTTTCGATGGCGCTGCTCGGCTGGATTTTTATCCGGCATGTCTTTGCGCCCTGGCTTCCCGCCACTCAACTCGACAGCTATATCGCAGGCCTCATCCTGCTGGCCGCGGCACCCTGCACGGCCATGGTGTTCGTCTGGTCGCAGCTTTGCAAGGGCGACCCGTATTTCACGCTCTCACAAGTGGCGCTCAACGACTCCATCATGATCGTGGCCTTCGCGCCACTGGTCGCGCTTTTGCTGGGTCTATCAGCCATCACGGTGCCATGGGACACGCTGATCACATCAGTCGGTCTGTACATCGTCGTTCCGGTCATCCTCGCCCAGTTACTGCGACGGCGTCTGCTGGCCAGGGGCGACGCCAACTTCCAGCAGGTGGTCGCCCATCTCGGCCCCTACTCGATCGGCGCGCTACTCGCCACGCTGGTGTTGCTGTTCGCCTTCCAGGGACAGGCCATCGTCGACGAACCACTGGTCATCGCCATGCTCGCGGTGCCGATTCTGATTCAGGTGTTTTTCAATTCCGGACTCGCGTATCTGCTGAATCGCCGGCTCGGCGTTGCGCATTGTGTGGCGGGTCCGTCGAGTCTGATCGGCGCGAGCAATTTCTTCGAGCTGGCGGTCGCCACGGCGATCAGTCTGTTCGGATTCCACTCGGGCGCCGCGCTAGCTACCGTTGTAGGCGTGCTGATCGAAGTGCCGGTGATGCTGCTGGTGGTCGGCGTCGTCAATCGTTCGCAGCACTGGTACGAGACGAAACCAGGCGTGAAAGGACAACGTGTATGAGCGTCACGATCTATCACAATCCGGATTGCGGCACTTCGCGCAATACGTTGGCGATGATTCGCAATGCCGGCATCGAGCCGGAGATCATCGAGTATCTGAACAGCCCGCCCGATCGGGACACGCTGAAGAACCTGATCGAACGCGCGGGCCTTACCGTGCGAACCGTGCTACGCGAAAAAGGCACGCCCTACGACGAACTCGGCCTCGCTGATACGACGCTGAGCGATGAGCAGTTACTCGACGCCATGCTGGCCCATCCAATCCTCATCAATCGTCCGATTGTCGTCACGCCGCTCGGCGTGCGCTTATGCAGACCTTCTGAAATCGTGCTCGACATCCTCCCCGCCGGGCAACAACGTGCGTTTGTAAAAGAGGACGGCGAACAGGTGATCGATAGTGCGGGACGGAGGGTGCGTTGATGCGGGAGAAAGCTTCCGACATCAGCGGCTCGTAGTGATGCTAGTAAGTGCGCAGTGCATGCCGGCGAGTCGATAAGCGCGGGCCGACAGATCGTCGAGGCTGCGCCAGCTCCAGGCGTTACTGACCGGACGCGTGCGCCCTAAGAAACGCCACATAGCCGTTCTGCGCCTTGAGGATTTTCTCGGCGCACTCGTCATAGTCCGAACCCTTTGCGTTCTCCGGCCCATACATACCGCGGCACTGCGCAAAGAGCGTCAAGGTCGCGCCCGCACTTTTTGCAGCGCGGGTCGCGGAAAAGGCGACCTTGCCTGAACCACCCGGCACGTCGGTGTCGATTGCGACTGCGTCCGCGCGCGTCACGGCCGTATCGGAATGCTGCTCGATATAGCGTTTCGTGAGCGCCCAAGCGGCGTCGCAGTTCGCCGGTTCGCAGTCGACCGCCGCATTGCGTTGAGCGGCGGCAAGGTTGGTTTCGTTGTGGAGGAACTTCTGTGCTTGCTGCTCCTGCTTTTCGGCAGACGAGCAACCAGTCAGGACAAGCGCAACGAGCGCAAAGGCGGCGATCTTTTTCACGAGTAACTTCCCCTAGCCATGTTCGAGCGCGATTATAGCTGCGCGCCGGAAGCGTTCACAGATTCGCTCGAACGGCATGCACCAGGGATCAGCGCTGCGTCGACCCGCCGGCGCCGCCATCGAATAGCGCTAGCAATCCGTCAAGACCTTGCAGTTGCCAGTCGGGTAGGCTTCATCATCCAGATCGAACCGAAGGTGCCGGCAGGTAAAGCGCAATGCGTCTTCCGTCGCCTGCTCGAAGGTAACGTAGCGGTTCATCAGACTCCGCAGCCACGTGTATTCGAGTTGCTTCTGTCGCCAGAGCGTGCTGATTTCACGCCCGCGCCCCGGAAATTGTTCATCGCACCGCGCCACCACTGAGTGGACATCGTAAAGGGTGCCGTACAAATCGAATGCAATTGCTTTGATGTGGTCCATATCACGCCTCCCAAACAGACCTCAGTACAACGCTGACTCGCGAACCACGTTACGTCACTCGCCTTGCTGTTCCTTGAGCCGCTTCCGGTGAGCGGCCACCTTCGCGCGATTCCCGCAAATTGCCATGCTGCACCAGCGGCGCGCGTGCCCCCGCGTGTGATCGGCAAACATCAGCGTGCAGCGCGGACCTTCACATGCCTTCACGTGCGTGAAGTCCTCGACACACACCAGGTTCGCCAACGCTTCCGCGATGGGCATCAGCAATGACTCCGGCGACTTCCAACGCCGATTCGTCCGGAACTCAAAAGGCGACACTTCGCCCGTCGCATCGGCGACGATTTCTCCATACCGGTCGTCGCGCTCGAGCAGTTGATTCAGCGGCGCGAGCTCACGCAAATCTCTCGCGGTCAACGGCCGCCCCTTCCTCTTCTGCGCAAATACCCTGAACCACTCGCGCAGCGCGCGAGCCTGCTCCGCCACAGCGTCGAGTTCGGCCGGCGTGGACTGCGACCGCAGTGCCGCAAGCGCGGCGCGCGGTGCCAGTCCAGCCTGCTCCAGCCAGGCCAGCAATCCGCCTCCATCGCTGATCCAGTCGACCTGTTCATCCACCGGCGTCGCGACCGAGTTCAGGAAATCGAGGCCCGGCGCATCGGCTACGAATATCGCGGGAATCTGACGGTAGTCCATTTTCTTGTGATCAATCTGCAATGACGATGTCAGTATCGTAACCACTAAAAACGCACTTGACAAGTTACATCTTAAATAAGTAACCTTTAAAACAGCGTCAAACAGGTTACCTAGATACGGCGAATCTGGCCGCATTTCGCAAGCAGCATTCACTATCTTCAAAGGAGTGGGACATGTCTTCTGGCAAGGCGAGCGCAGTGCTGGTGCACGGCGCGTGGGCGGACGGATCGAGCTGGGGCAAGGTGATCGAAGGTCTGAAGAAACAGGGGATCGATGCGGTTGCGGCTCCGCTGCCGCTCACGTCGCTGAGCGAGGACGTGGCCGCGCTCGACCGGACGCTCGAAGGGATCGATGGCCCGGTGGTGCTAGCCGGCCATGCGTATGCCGGCGCCGTGATCGGATCGAGCCGGTCCGAAAAAATCAGGGCATTGGTCTACGTCGCCGCGCTGGCACCCGATGAAGGCGAAACGGTCGGTGACGTGTTCTATCGCGGCGAAACGCATCCGCTGGCGCCGACACTCGCGCCGGATCGACACGGATTGATATGGCTGCCGCAAGAGGCGTTCGCCCAGGCGTTTGCGCAGCACGCAACGCAGCAAGAATTGGCGATGCTCGCTGCGGTGCAGCGTCCGATTTCCGTGGCGTGCATTGGCGAAGCAGTCGGGCGTCCGCTGTGGAAAGATCGTCCAAGCTGGTTCCTGATCGCCGAACAGGACCGGATGATCAACCCTGAAACCCAGCATTTCATGGCGGCTCGCATGAATGCGCACGTGCGGTCGTATCAGGCCGACCACACGCCGATCGTGACGGCTTCGGATGCTGTGACGCATGTCATCGCCGAAGCAGTCCAGTCGGTTTCCGCTCGCTAACGTTATCCGCGAGTTCTATGCGACCTGCGATACCCAACATCGCACGGCGCCTACGTCACCCGTTTAACTCTGTTCCCCTCAGGAGGGAAATCATGACTTCAATTGCCTATCGTCACGCCGACGTCGACGGCTTCAAGGTGTTCTACCGCGAAGCCGGCCGCCCGGGCGCGCCAAAGCTGCTGCTCCTGCACGGCTTTCCGAGTTCGAGCCATATGTTTCGGGACCTGATTCCGAAGCTCGCCGACCGTTTCCATATCGTCGCGCCGGATCTGCCGGGCTTCGGGCAGTCCGACATGCCCAGTCGCGACGATTTTGCTTACACGTTCGACAACATCGCCAACGTTATCGAGCATTTCACAGAGGTGATCGGCTTCGACCGTTTTGCGGTCTATGTATTCGACTACGGTGCGCCGACCGGTTTCCGCCTTGCAATCCGCCATCCCGAGCGAATCACCGCGATCATTTCGCAGAACGGCAACGCCTACGAAGAAGGATTGAGCGAAGGCTGGAATCCTATCCGTGCCTATTGGCAAGACGCTTCGCCGTCGAATCGGGACGCGCTTCGCGCGCTGCTGACGCACGAAACGACCGTCTGGCAGTACACGCACGGTGTGTCCGACACGGCGTCCGTGTCGCCTGACGGTTACTCGCTCGACGACTTCTATCTGAGCCGGCCGGGTGCGCACGAGGTACAACTCGATCTGTTCCGCGACTATCAAAGCAACGTCGCGCTGTACCCGGCATTCCAGCAATACTTCCGCACGCATCAACCGCCCCTGCTCGCCGTGTGGGGAAAAAACGATCCCTTCTTTCTGCCCGCTGGCGCCGACGCATTCAGGCGCGACATTCCGGGCGCCGTGGTGCGCTTCTTCGATACCGGCCACTTCGCGCTGGAGACGCACGCCACGGAAATCGCCGCGGCAATTTCGGACTTCCTCGACCACTGACCTATCCGAAGCACTGAACCGTGCTTCATTCAATCAATCAGGAGAAGCAACATGTCCAGCAAAGTCGCCATCGTGACGGGCGCAAGCCAGGGTATCGGTCGTTCGACCGCCATCAGACTGGCGCGGGATTTTGATTCGATTGTGCTCGTGGCACGCAACCGCGCGAACCTCGAAGAAACCGCTGTGGAGGTGAAGAAGGCCGGCGCCGCGACGCTCGTTATCGACGTCGACCTCTCTGAACCCGACGTCGCGCGGCAAGTCGTCGAGCAGACGCTCGCGACGTTCGGGCGGATCGACGCCTTGCTCAACATTGCCGGCGCGGTGCCGCAGATCGATGTGCTGGAGATGACCGACGAGCAATGGGACCGCGGTCTCGCGCTCAAGCTGCACGGCGCACGTCGATTGACGATCGCGGCGTGGCCGGCGCTGAAGGAGAGTTCAGGATCGGTCGTGCTGATGTCGGGGAATTCTGCGCTGTTCCCCAAGGCGCCCTATGCGGCCGTGGGCACGATCAACGCGGCGATCGTGGCGCTGGCGAAAGCGTTCTCGGATCGTGGCATCACCGATGGCGTGCAGGTGAACAGCGTGCTGCCGGGGCCCGTGATGACCGGCCGGCGCCGCTCGTATCTGGAGCGTTGGGCTCCGCTGCACAACATGTCCGTCGAAGAAGCGACGGCAAAGTTTCCCGTTGAAGCCGGTATTACGCGTTACGGCACGCCGGAGGAGATTGCCGCGTTGATGGCGTTTGTCGTATCGCCCGAGGCGCGCTGGATGACAGGATCGAGCTTGCGGATGGACGGTGGAGAAGTGAAGTCGATTTGAGTCGCGGGCCGCGATGTTCGGGTGTCGCGGATTTATTGTCTAAGCCGGGCGTAGAACGTTGGGTGTGCAGTTCACCCGTTTCGTCACGACTTTTCGCCCGCCCGCCGATGCCCGCTGACATGCGCGCCAGCATCAGGCGACAACGAAATGACATCCGCTATCGCGATCACGCTCAATGCCGCCATTATCAGAAACGCGATCGTGAAATCGGCCGGCGCCAATGTTTGTGCGTCGTGTCCGTGCCACCACGCGGCGATCCGCAACGCGATCGCACCAGCCGCGACGCCCATCCCCATCGTCATCTGACCCAAGGTGCTCGATAAGGTCGACGCGCCGCTCATCTGCTGCTTCGGCACATCCGCGAAGCCGAGCGTGTTGATCGCCGTGAATTGCAACGACCGCGCGACGCCGCTGACGAATAACGCGAAAAGGATCCATCCATACGGCGTGGAGGCCGTCAGCAGACTCATGCTCGCCAGCGTCACCGCGGCGAACGCGCCGTTGTACAGGAGCACCGAGCGAAAGCCGAAGCGCCGCAAGATCCGCGTCGTGACGAGTTTCGTCGACAGATTGCCGGCGAATACTCCGAGCGTGAGCAAGCCCGACTGAAACGGATTCATGCCGAAGCCGACCTGAAACATCAGCGGAAGCAGGAACGGCACCGAGCCGATCGCAATCCGGAACAGCGACCCGCCGCCGATCGCCACCATGAACGTCTTGATCCGGAACGCCGACAGATCGACCATCGGATGCGCGCTGCGTCGCAGATGAAACCACGCCCCCGCGCAAGCCGCGAGACCGATTGCCAGAAACACCAACGCCGTGCGCCATGACGAGTCCGCGCGGCCGATCGCCTCCATCGCGTACATCACCGAGGTGCCCGCGACGCCGGTCAGCACGAAACCCAGCATGTCGAACGGACGGCGATCCGTGTCGCGTTCCGCGCTGATGAAGCGCCAGGCCAGCACCATGCCCACGAGTCCGAGCGGCACGTTCAGATAGAAGATCCAGCGCCACGACGAGTACGTCGTGATGAAGCCGCCGAGCGGCGGTCCGAGGACCGGCGCGACCAGCCCCGGCCACGTGATGATCGAGATCGCGCGCATCAGGCCTTCTTTCGGCGTGGCGCGCAACACGGCGAGCCGTCCCACCGGCACCATCATCGCGCCGCCTATGCCTTGCAAAATCCGCGCGCCGGTGAATTCGACGAGGTTGTCGGTCAATCCGCACAGCACCGATGCGGAGGTAAAGATCGCAAGCGCCGCCGTGAACACCGTGCGCACGCCGACCCGGTCGGCGATCCAGCCGCTGATCGGGATGAATACCGCGAGCGTCAACAGATACGAGGTGATGCCGATGCTCAGCTCGACCGGCGTGATATGAAACGAATGCGCCATTTGCGGCAGCGCGGTTGCGATAATCGAGCCGTCGAGGTTTTCCATGAACAACGCGGCCGCGACCAGCGAGGTGATCAGCGAGGAAGCGCCGGGGTGTGCGGTGGCGGATGACGAAGCCGACATCGGCTGACACTCCTGAATTGCGGGGTGAGGCTGCGAGAACGGCTCGCTGCTTTAGTCTTTGTACTCGGAGTACTTTCGCGAGTCGCCGCGCACTTTGTCGACGGGATATTTTTGCCGATTGAGCGCCATCTTTTCCACCACAGCCTGAAACAGGTCGACATCCATCTTGTCGGCGAGGCGAACGAGGTACACCAGAACGTCGGCCATTTCGTGTCGGATAGCTGTTTCCTTCGCTTCGTCGAGTTCGCTTTTGTCACCCGAAACAAGCCATTGAAAAGGTTCGAGCAGTTCGCTTGCCTCGACACTTAGCGCCGTTGCCAGATTCTTCGGCGTGTGGAATTGGTCCCAGTCGCGCTCGCTGACAAACTCGCGGATGAGTTCGCGCAGTTCCAATAGGTCGTTTCGCAACTCCGTCTTTTTCACGTTGCTCCCGTGTTGCATGCGTGGATCGATCGCCGAGTCCGATAGCATACTGGTAGGGACCGGTCTCCGCCATCTTGACACGCAACACCAAGGAAACTCGTATGTGACCGCGAGATATAGTCTGTCGCGTCAGCGCTACTTTCGCCCCATTTTGGCGGGTAGCCGCACGATCAGTTAAGCGGCAGCTCTCGGAACAGAAGAGTCATTACCTCGCGCACGGGAGGCCCGACCGAACGCGTTCATCTCGTCCGGTCCGGCCTTCGCCGATACTGCGCTGCGCCCGCCTCACTCCATCGTCACGCTAATTTTCATCTTGTCAGCCCCAGGCGTTCCCGACACGGTGATCGTCACGCCGCTCCATTTGCCATCGGGCAAATGGAGCGCGGGCTTGGTTGCCTTGCCGATCGAGCGTTTGGTGCCGTTCGGATACAGGTCCGTCGAGTCGCGGCGATTACCCTGTTCGAAAATCTTCGCGAGATCGCGCCGGTTGTCGGCCTGCATCAGTTCGATGGCGAGATGCTGTTCGTCGTTGACGTTGTCGATCCGCTCGTCCACGACATAGATTGCCACGCCCTTATCCGGCGCAAACGAATCCTGTCCGCGTCGCCGCCGATACTCGACGATGATGTACTGCTCTTCGACCATTCGCGCAGCGTTGTTGATATAGACGATGCTGCCGCCCTCGGCCGCGGGTTCGAGGTCAATGTTCTTCGTCGTCTTCGTGACGAGCCTTGGTTCGATCCAGCTATGAAACATGCGCAGCATGCCGTTCGGAAGCACGGGCGTCAGTCCGTTGTTGCCCCACTAGCCCGCCGCCATCAGACAGTAATTGCCGAGCCCGTTCGACTGCATCTGCTGAACGCGGCCCGTGTCGTAGTAGTCGGCCCAGCGCGCGGCGAGATGTCCCCATTCGTGCGCGCATACGCCCATGTTGCAATCTTCCGGCACCGTCAGATAAGTTTGCACGGTAAGTTTGGGGCCAACCTTCACGCCGTCTGGAATGACCCATTTGTGGCTCCATACGTCGTCGCGCGACAATGTCTGCTCCGCTCCGCCGCCCGCATGGATGATAAAGAGCGCCGTCGTCCAGACCCACGAAATTCTCGCCGCGCCTGCTGCTGCGCCAAACAGAATAGTACTAGTCGAACGTCATGCTCTTTGGCAACCGGCGCTTTTCCTTGAGCTCCATGAAGCGCGCATAGAGTTGAGCGATTGCGTCTGGCGACAGCGGCACGCGGCAAAACGCGTGGGTGCAAACATGATTGCGGATAGGCTTGACGTGGCAACGCATGGCAATCACCTCCGTTCATCAGGATCGGAGACAGGCTCTCGGGGATTCATGTTCCCGAAGCGTTTCTGCATTTCCGTATCGATCTCCTCGACCGAATGCAGCTTCCCCGGATGGCTCTCTCGCCCGTCAGCCGCCCTGGATAGACCGTCGGCGCATTAGTTTTCTTTTTTGCTTTCAACGATGCTTTCATACGCCTTGCGCGCCTGATTGAATGTTGACTTCCGCACGTTGGAGCGATTGATCGCCTGTCTGGTGGTCCGGAAAACCCTCATTACAAATTGTCAGGTCTATTTCTATGCTGATTGGAGAATTCCATCCTGATCGAGTGGGCCATCGAATGCCGTGCTCGTCCGCGCAACTTTGATTGCGCCGGACAGGTATTGCCCGTTCGAAACACAAGAACGAATCATTCTTCCGGGCCATCGAAATGATCGTGTCTCTTGTGAATCACGTCGCCGATAACGCCACGACGTTACGCGTATGGGCCGGCATTCTCGCGGCTGCCAATGGCACTGCATCGGCGCTGGCCTGGACACTCGGCGGCAAACCGGTCGTGCCTTCGACCGTGCGCCCGCTGCAGTGCTGGAAAGTTCAGGGAAAGCTCCCTTTCTGCTCCACGGTTGTCGAATTCAGTGGCCTTGCGCCGGCTTCCGAGCATGAAGCCGGATTGAGCCTCGACGCCATCGCGCCCGTCGTGCGGTCATTTCGCACCCTGCCTCAAGCGATCCCTCAGGAATTCGGTGAGCGATTCAATCTGCTGCTTCTGTCATGTTTTCACGGCGCACAGGACCGGCACGGCGAAGCGGGCAGATGGATCTCGTCATATAAGCCGCGTCCAGACCTCGTGCTGTTCGCAGGCGATCAGGTCTATCTGGACCTGCCCACGGAACTCAACTTTTCGAATAACCAGGCCTGGCTCGAAGCAAAGTTCCAGGAAGACTACGTGAGCAACTGGTATGCGCCCGGTGCGTCGCCCGCGAATGGAAGCGGCATTCCAGAAGGGTTTCCGCAATTGCTCTCGCTGGCGCCCGTCGCGTCGATTCCCGATGATCACGAGTACTGGAACAACGCCCCCTTCAAGAGCCCGCTCATCCAGAATAGTTGGACCGAAGCGGGCAGGGACCGCTGGCGCACCGCAGCCGAAATCGGCTTCAGCATGTTTCAGCAAGGCTACCCGGGCCCGCTGGGGCAGCCACGCGTGATCGACATAGAGCCTCTTTCGATCCTGTTGCTGGATACGCGCAGTCAGCGCGAAAGAGGCGTCGGCAATGCGCCTGATCACGCAACCATGCTCAACCCGTCAGGTGCGCTGCTTGGCAACGCGGGCCGCGACGCGCTCGCCGCATGGGTGAACACGCTCGTTGCCTCCGCGAACATGCCCAACCCCCGTTACGGTTTTCTATTGACGGGACAATCGCTCTTTGCCGATCCGGCGAGCGCGTTCGATGGCCACGTTGCGGACTACGAGTTGGCGAATTACGAAGCCGACTATCGCTTCATGGTGGAACAGATCGAACGCGTCTCGACTGCGGGATTGCCGCTGACCTGCCTGACCGGCGATGTTCACTGGGGCAGGATACTGCGCGCCGATACGTTGAACCGCGGCCCGGTCTATGAAGTGATTTCATCGCCCACGTCGCTGGTCAAGTCGCTTGGGATCGACGAATTCAAGAAGGTCAAGTCGGCGATTGCCGGCTGGTTCGGGCCACGCGATCCCTGGCCCACGCACCCTAACCCCGGCGATCCGCCATCGAGATTCGGCAGCCTGGGCGACTATCAGTCGCTCCTGCTGCCGACGACCCTCAACCCTCGCCCCTCGTCAACGATGAGAGGCAATCTTGCGCTGATGCTCTGCATTCAACGTGTGGGCGGGTCTCTCAATGTTCAGGTCGACTGCGTGCCGCTTCATCGCGATCAGGAAGTGAATGCGAAAACGCGTTGGAGCGCGCATTTCAAACTGACGGCCGCTCACTGAAACGATCAAGGGAGACCACCATCATGTCAGTCATCGCACGCCGGTCCAGAGCGGCAGCCCGCAATAAGAATCTGCTCGCGCTGACACGGAAGAAGAAGGAAGGCAACATCGTGTGGATCAACCGGGCGCTCAAGAGCGTCCCGTTGAAAGGCATCAAGGAGCACAGTTTCATCCTGTTGATCGGCGGCGCCGATCCACTGTCGTTCCGCTTGAGACTCGCGCAGGCGCACGTGCGCAGTGACATGTCGCCGAGTTCGTGGTCGCAGGCGATGTTCATTGGCGTGAAAAGCAAAGCCGCGACGAAAGACACGGAAGTGATCAGCGTGTCGCTTTCGCCGGAAGCCTGGTATCCGCCGGACGGATTTGCGCCCATCTGCAATGCGATCCAGACAGGCACGCTCGCGCATATCGATTCCCCCGAACAGTATCCGAACGTGGCGCTCATCGTGTGGCCCGTCGCGGGCGAAGCGATTCAAGCGAGTCTCACGCAACTGCACCGTGAGCGCATGTCGATTGATCTGTCGAGTCTGCTGCTGCGTTGGATAGGCTATGCCTGGGGTTGCGGCGTGCCGTCGAATCCATTGGGCGAAGGCTTCGGCATGCCTTCGGCCGCGATGCTGGAGACGGCGTATGCGGCCAATGGATTCGATCTCACGCCCGGACTTGAGAGCCGGTCCAGTTGCCCCGAGGCGATCTGGCAGTCGGCAAGCTGGTGGCACGAGTACTACAACAAGGACGTCGAGAATCCGCAATATATCTACGGCGCGTTCACCCGCGAGCACTATCTCGTCGACGCATCGTATTTTCCGAGCGGCGGGTGATGCCGTAACGGCCGATAGCGCATCGGACATTGCTGTTTAGTCGCGTCAGGCGACTATCCGCAAGCTTCGGGTATTGGCGTACAACCTCAAGCGCGTCATAGCTATGGTGGAATCATCCCGGGAAGCCGACGGCGGTGATGAAGGAATGGGGTTAGACAAACCCTCGCCCGCCCTGCGCGGCGTCAAGCTAATTCAGGGCTAATTGTGCGCGTTCAAGATGGCGTCATCGAATCAGGGGACGTGACATCATGAAGCTCTTAAGAACCGCGCGCATAGCCTTGCCCGTATGCTTGGTCACCGTTGCGCTCACCGGCTGCGCCGTCATGCCGCCGACCGGCCCGTCGGTCGTTGCATTGCCGCCAGGCGGCAAACCGATAAGCGTGTTCCAGCAGGAAGACTACGCTTGCCGGGATTACGCGTTCCGCTCGGACAATGCCGCCGCACCGGCACACGGCGCAATACCTGAGGGCGTCGGCAGCAGTGCGATCGGAACCGTGGGCGGAGCGGCCGCTGGCGCGCTGCTCGGCGCTGCGGCAGGCGACGCCGGCATTGGCGCAGCGATCGGTGCGGGCGCGGGCCTGCTGCTTGGCAGTGCCGTCGGTGCAAACGGCGCGCAAGCCACTTCGGCCAGTCTGCAGGCGCGATACAACGCCGCCTACGCGCAATGCATGGCCTCGAAGGGCAACAGTATTTCCCAGCCGGCCGTCTATACCACCGCGCCTGTCTACGCTCCGCCTCCCGTCGCGTATGCACCGGCTCCCGTCGTTTATGGCTACCCGCAACGCTTCGGCTACTGGTCTTACTGACTGTCCGAGCTAACGCGCTTCTCACTCTGGCGCGTGAAGATGCGGCCATGGTTCACCAACAGCGTTAGCCTGCTGTCGCATCAGAAGTGGTTCGTTGCTCCGACAAGCCAATCCAGATCGCGGCCGACAGGATCGTGTCGAGTTCGGCGCGTCGTGCCGGCACACATTGGGTTGATGTATCTACCGCCCGATCGCGATGTTGGCATGAGCGCGAATCGCGAGGTACGTCAACGCAAGGATGATGGAACTCGGGCTTCGTGCAATTCACCAACGAACGACCGCAAGTCCACGTACGAGAGCTTGCTTTGGTGCAACTCGGCCAGAGTGCCGTGTTGCCGTGTTGCCGTGTTGCCGTGTTGCCGTGACGTCGACAATCCCGCCTACGTGCCGGCCGACCTATGAGGCCTCCGCAGTCATTCGCTAACCGCCGATTGCGCATTGTCCTCATCACGCGATTCTGAATGCGCCTGTCTTTTGTCCGATATTCATCTGGCACCCCCGCATATCGTGGATTACACTTTTTTTGCTATGCGACTTTAAAGCGTGGCCGACTCACGAAGTCACCATTGCGCGTGCTTGTGTGCACCCCTTCCGCACGTGTCCGCCGACATCGAGCGAAAAATGACCGCTTGGTGAAGCATTTCGCCATTGATTGCTTTGGCCTACGCCTGGCCTTTCTCGCCTCACTCTCCGGAACAGCCGGCCGCACCCACGGCCTCGCGTTCTCTCATTGCTTGCTCCGCAAACGGCGGCGATTTTTAATTTTGTTTGTTTGAATTGGACACCTGATCCAGCCAGGCGACAGCCCTCCTGCGCGCTGTGATGTTAAACGCCTGATTCGCTAACAAGGAGATGACCATGAAGATCAAGCATTTATGCATTCTGTCGGCAACTGCCGTTGCGCTTCTCTCGCTCAGCGGCGCCGCGCAGGCTGGCGGCGGCGAGCATGCGGGCGGCGGCGACCATTCCGGCGGCCTTTGTTCGAACGCAACGCTAAAGGGACCGTATGCGTTTATCGGTCACGGACAAATTCTTGGATTGATCGGTCCGGATAATTTGGTGCATCCGTACGCGTCCCCGTCTATCCTCGATGACGTCGCCCTCGTGACGTTCAACGGTGCAGGCCAATTCTCACGCACCGACTACGGGGTAATCGCCGGCCTGCCGAAAGGGGGGCAGACGACATTCAATCCGAACCAGAACGGCACCTACACGGTGAACTCGGATTGCACCGGCACCATGCAAATCATCTATACCGCCGGACCCGTGCCGGCCGGCGTCGAGACTGACCTGCAAATCGTCGTCGCTGCCGACGGGTCGGTCGTCGAATCGGTTGTCTCCAAGGCGGTCACCGTAGCTGGCCAGACGCCGGACGGCACAATATGCCCCCCGAGTTGCACGCAAGGTGTGCAAGAAAGCTTTGAGGGGAAAAAGGTCCTGGTCTACGGCTTTCGCTAGTCGAGTCCTGGATAGGTTCGCGCTTGCTCGCTATTGCGCTTTCATGAAGGGAGCCGGGCCCGAGGTTGGGCGCAAGTTTTTGCTCTTTAATGCCTGCGCGTACAGCGAGATGATGGTTTCAACTTTCCGATCTATCGCAATGTGAACGCCGTAGGCCGTCGGTGCTCGTCATGTTGGCGGGCACCGACGCGCCCTCCACCCCCAAATTTACTTGACATCTAAACTATCGAAGCCTAAATTACCCCCATCAGCAGCGTTCACATATGGGGAACAAGCATGCGCATCGTTTGCATTGGTGGCGGCCCAGCCGGCCTGTACTTCGGCCTCTTGATGAAAAGCCGGAACCCGGCCTACGACGTCACGGTCGTCGAGCGCAACCGTCCCTACGACACCTTCGGCTGGGGCGTCGTCTTCTCCGACCAGACGCTCGGCAATCTGCGCGCCGCCGACGCCCCCAGCGCCGACGCGATCCTCGATGCCTTCAATCACTGGGACGACATCGAGATCAATTTCCGCGGCCGGCAAATCCGTTCGTCGGGTCACGGCTTCTGCGGCATCGGCCGTAAGCGTCTGCTGAATATCCTGCAGGCGCGCTGCGAAGAACTCGGCGTCAAGCTGGTTTTCGAAACCCAGGTCACGGACGACAGCGTCTACGAAGCCGACCTGATCATCGCCTGCGACGGCGCCAACAGCGCGGTTCGTCAAAAGTACGCGGCCACCTATCGGCCCGCCATCGACATGCGCGATTGCCGCTTCGTCTGGCTCGGCACCAAAAAACTCTTCGACGCCTTCACCTTCGCCTTCGAGGAAACCGAATTCGGCTGGTTCCAGGCGCACGCTTATCGTTTCGACGATCAGACCTCCACGTTCATCGTCGAAGCGCCGGAGCGCGTGTGGCGTGCTGCCGGCCTCGACGAAATGAGCAAGGAAGACAGCATCGCCTTCTGCGAGAAACTGTTCGCGAAGTATCTGGACGGCAACGCCCTGCTGTCGAACGCGACGCATTTGCGCGGCTCGTCGCAGTGGATTCGTTTCCCACGTGTCGTCAACGACGAATGGGTGCATTGGCGCAGCAACGCTGACGGCACGCAAACGCCGGTCGTCCTCATGGGCGACGCCGCGCATACTGCCCACTTCTCGATCGGCTCAGGCACCAAGCTCGCGCTCGAAGATTCGATCGAACTCGCCAACAGCATGGGCGCGCATCCGGGTGATCTGTCGGCCGCGCTGAAGCATTACACCGACGTGCGCAGCATCGACGTATTGCGTATTCAGAACGCGGCGCGTAATTCGACGGAATGGTTCGAGCATGTCGACCGCTATACGTCGTTCGAGCCGGAACAGTTCGCGTATTCGCTGCTCACGCGCTCGCAGCGCATCCCACACGAGAATTTGCGTGAACGTGACGCGCAGTATCTATCCGGTTTCGAAGACTGGCTCGCCCAGCGCTCCGGCGTGAATCGCGCGCCCGAGAAGCACTCCGTCCCGCCCATGTTCACGCCCTTCACGTTGCGTAGCGTGACGCTCAAAAACCGCGTAGTGGTATCGCCCATGGCGCAATACTCCGCCGTCGACGGCATTGCGGGCGACTATCACCTGATGCATCTCGGCGCTCGCGCCATGGGCGGCGCAGGGCTGGTCATGACGGAAATGACCTGCGTCTCCCCCGAAGCGCGCATTACGCCCGCGTGTCCCGGCATGTATGCGCCCGAGCATCTCACCGCCTGGAAGCGTATCGTCGACCTCGTGCATCGTCAGTCGGATGCGAAGATTGGCATCCAGATCGGCCATTCCGGCGCGAAAGGTTCAACACGTGTCTCGTGGGAAGGCATCGATCAGCCACTCGCGGAAGGCAACTGGCCGCTCATCTCCGCATCGCCGCAACAATATCTGCGTGACGTCAGCCAGCATTCGCGCGAAGCCACGCAAGACGAACTGCGCGAAATCGAAGCGCAGTTCGTCCGCGCCACACAAATGTCGGCCGAGGCAGGCTTCGACTGGCTCGAATTGCATTGCGCGCACGGCTATTTCCTGTCGAGCTTCCTGTCGCCGCTCACCAATCACCGAACTGACGAATACGGCGGCTCGCTCGAAAATCGTCTGCGCTATCCGTTGCAGGTTTTCAAGTCGATCCGCGCGGTCTGGCCGCAGGACAAGCCGATTTCCGTGCGTATCTCGGCGAACGATTGGGTCGAAGGCGGCACGACACCCGACGACGCAGTCAAGATCGCCCAAGCCTTCAAGGCAGCCGGCGCAGACATGATCGATGTCTCGTCGGGCCAGGTCAGCAAGGAAGAAAAGCCGGTATTCGGCCGCATGTTCCAGACCCCGTTCGCCGACCGCGTGCGCAACGAAGCGGGCATCGCGACGATCGCGGTCGGCGCGATCTCCGAAGCGGATCACGTGAACAGCATCATCGCGGCGGGCCGCGCGGATCTGTGCGCGATTGCGCGCCCGCATCTGGCGAATCCTTCGTGGACGTTGAACGAAGCGGCCAAGATCGGCTATTTCGACGTGATGTGGCCGAAGCCCTACACCGCAGCGAAGTCTCAACTCGAACGCAACCTCGAACGCGAGCGCGCTCAAGCCGCCGCGAACGCCGGACTGTCGGCGCAAGAACGCGCGCAACGCGCCGAAGGAACCGTGTGAACACGCTCAATTCCACCCTCGCGGGCCAGCATGCGGTCGTCACCGGCGGCGGCAGCGGCATCGGCTCCGCCGTCGCGGAAGCTCTGCTACGCGCCGGCGCGCGCGTCACGTTGATGGGCCGCAACGCGGAACGTCTCGACATGCAGCGCGAGAAATGTCGCGCGCTGGGCGACGTGGCTTGCATCAGCGTCGACGTCACGCAGGAAGACTCCGTCGCGAGTGCATTCACCGAGGCCGGCGCTGTCGACATCCTCATCAACAACGCGGGCCAGGCGCAGGCCGCGCCGTTCACGCACACCGACATGGCGCTCTGGCAGCGCATGCTGGACGTGAATCTCACCGGCGTCTTTCTCGGCACGCGCGCGGTATTGCCCGGCATGCTCGAACGCGGCCACGGACGTATCGTCAACGTGGCCAGCACGGCGGGACAGATCGGCTACGCGTACGTCGCCGCCTATTGCGCCGCGAAACATGGCGTGATCGGTCTCACCCGTTCGCTTGCGCTGGAAGTCGCGAAAAAAGGCGTCACCGTCAACGCCGTTTGCCCCGGTTACACGGAAACAGAACTGCTGCACGCATCGCTTGAACAGATCACCGGCAAGACCTCGCGCACCGAGCAACAGGCGCGCGAAAGCTTGCTTCGCTCGAATCCGCAACATCGCTTCGTGAGTCCGGAACAGGTCGCCAATGCGGTGCTCTGGCTCTGCCAACCCGGCTCGGACGCCATCACGGGGCAATCCATTTCCATCTCCGGTGGAGAAGTCATGTGACCAAGTCATCGAACATCAAGAAGCCCGCGGCGGCGGCTGACACGAAACCGCCGCGCAAAGGCGTCCCCAAACCCGCGGAGAACGTCGTGGACCTCGAAATGAGCACGGGCGCGGATAGCCACATGGGCTTGCGTCTGTGGCTGCGCATGCTGACGACGACCAACCTCGTGCAAGCGGAACTGCGCAAGCGTCTGCGCAACGAATTCGACACCACGTTGCCGCGTTTCGATCTGATGGCGCAGTTGGAGCGTCATCCTGAAGGCTTGAAGATGACCGAACTGTCGCGTCGCTTGATGGTGACGGGCGGGAACATCACCGGCATCACGGATCAGCTCGAAAAAGAAGGCCTGGTGTCGCGCGATAACGATCCGAACGACCGACGCTCGATCAGCGTGTGCCTGACGCCGGCCGGACGCAAAGCGTTCGACAAGATGGCGGTCGCGCACGAGCAATGGGTGGTCGAACTGTTCGGCGGTTTGAGTCTCGATGAAAAATCGCGGACCCATCAGCGCCTCGGCAAACTCAAGCAACATCTGCTCGACAGTCTGAAAGACTGATCGACATCGAACCGCGGAGAGAGACTCATGACACGATCCAACGCCGACGCCCTGCTGGCCGGCAATCGCCTCACGCTGGCCGGCTACGAAGCGCGGCACTTCGGCTGGTCGGTCGCCGACAAGGTCGCGACGATCACGCTGAACCGCCCCGAGCGCAAGAATCCGCTGACTTTCGAGTCGTATGCGGAGTTGCGCGATCTGTTCCGGCAATTGACCTATGCGACCGATGTCAAGGCCGTGGTGATTCACGGCGCAGGTGAAAACTTCTGTTCCGGCGGCGACGTGCACGACATCATCGCGCCGCTGATCGATCTGCCGATGCCTGAGTTGCTGCTCTTCACGCGCATGACCGGCGATCTGGTGAAAGCCATGCGCCATTGCCCGCAACCGGTCATTGCAGCGGTCGACGGCGTCTGCGCCGGCGCCGGCGCGATTCTCGCGATGTCGTCCGACATGCGGCTCGGCACCGCGCGCAGCAAGCTCGCTTTTCTGTTTTCGCGCGTCGGTCTCGCCGGCTGCGATATGGGCGCTTGCGCGATTCTGCCCCGCATCATCGGCCAGGGACGCGCCGCCGAACTGCTCTTCACCGGACGCTCGGCAAGCGGCGACGAAGGCCACGCATGGGGCTTCTACAACCGGTTGTGCGAACCCGCCGCGCTGCTTGAAGAAGCGCACAAGCTCGCCGCCGATCTCGTCGCCGGTCCGACTTTCGCACACGGCATCACCAAGAAGATGCTGCATCAGGAATGGAGCATGAGTATCGACGAAGCGATCGAGTCGGAAGCGCAAGCCCAAGCCATCTGCATGAGCACTCGCGATTTCGAGCGCGCCTACAGTGCGTTTGCCGCGAAGTCGCGTCCGGTGTTCGAAGGAGATTGAATTGAGCGCCAACACCGATCTGGATCTGCATAGCGCGCTGGCGTGGCCGTTCTTCGAGCCGCGCCATCGCGAACTGGCTGCGGGTATCGAGGCATGGTGCCGCGCGAACCTCTCGCACGAAGACCACAAGGACGTCGATGCAACCTGTCGCCGTCTGGTGCGTGAACTCGGCGCGGCGGGCTGGCTGAAATATGGCGTGGGCGGCGTCGCGTACGGCGGCCACGGCGACACGATCGACACGCGCGCCGTTTGCCTGCTGCGCGAAACGCTTGCCAAACATTCCGGACTCGCGGATTTCGCATTGGCGATGCAGGGACTCGGTTCGGGCGCCATCTCGCTCGGCGGCACGCACGAACAAAAGACCCGCTATCTGCCGCGCGTCGCCAACGGCACGGCGCTCGCAGCGTTCGCGCTGTCCGAACCTGAAGCCGGCTCCGACGTCGCCGCCATGGCGCTCTCCGCTCGCGAGGACGGCGACGCCTACGTGCTCGACGGCGACAAGACGTGGATCTCCAACGGCGGCATCGCCGATTTCTATGTGGTGTTCGCAAGAACCGGCGAAGCGCCCGGTGCGCGCGGCATCAGCGCATTCATTGTCGATGCGGATACGCCAGGACTGGAGATCGCTGAACGCATCGACGTGATCGCGCCGCATCCGCTCGCGCGTTTGCATTTTGCCGGCGCGCGCGTGCCGCGCAGCCAGATGCTCGGCGCGCCCGGCGAAGGGTTCAAGCTCGCCATGCGCACGCTGGATATTTTCCGTACCTCCGTGGCGGCTGCGTCGCTCGGCTTCGCGCGTCATGCGATGGCCGAAGGTCTCGCACGCGCTGCGTCGCGCAAGATGTTCGGGCAGACGCTCGGCGATTTTCAACTGACGCAAGCCAAACTCGCGCAGATGGCGTTGACCATCGACAGCAGCGCGTTGCTGGTCTACCGCGCTGCGTGGCTGCGCGATCAAGGCGAAAGCGTCACGCGTGAAGCCGCGATGGCGAAATGGCATGCGAGCGAAGGCGCGCAACAGGTGATCGACGCAGCCGTGCAACTCTACGGCGGCATGGGTGTGCAAAGCGGCACGGCCGTCGAGATGCTGTATCGCGAGATCCGCGCACTGCGCATTTACGAAGGCGCGACCGAAGTGCAGCAACTGATTATCGGACGCGATCTGTTGAAAGCGCACGCAGCCGCGACTGCCGGAGACAACGCCAAATGAGCGCGTCTTTCGAACGGCCCGTACGCATTCGCTTCTCGCACTGTGATCCGGCGGGCATCGTGTTCTTCCCGCAATATCTGGTGATGACCAACGCGCTGGTCGAAGACTGGTTCAACGAAGGCCTGCATATCGACTACGCGCACATGATCGCGCAACGCCGCCTCGGTTTGCCGATCGTCAAACTTGATTGCGAGTTTTCGCGGCCGAGCCAGATGGGCGAAACGATCACGCTGACACTCAACGTTATCGCGATCGGCCGACGCTCGATCAGCATCGAGATCGTCGGCCATTGCAACGGCGAAACCCGTTTCCGCGCGAAACAGGTGCTTGTAACGACGTCGCTCGAACGCGGCACATCCATCGACATTCCCGCCGACATCGCGAGCGCGCTCGCGACGTTTGCCCCACAGCCCGACTCCACTGAGGCGCATCGCTCATGAAAAAAGCTCTTCTCCCCGCCGGCTGGGTCAAGCCGCGTGGTTACGCTAACGGCGTCGCGGCAACCGGCACGCAGGTGTTCATCGCCGGCCAGATCGGCTGGGACGAACAGGCGCGTTTCCAGACGACCGACTTCGCCGCGCAAGCCATCCAGGCGCTCAAGAACGTGCTCGCCGTTTTGCATGAGGCAGGCGGCAAGCCCGAGCACCTGGTGCGATTGACGTGGTACGTCACCGACAAACGTGAATATCTCGCGTCGTTGAAAGACATCGGCCGCGCGTTTCGCGAGTTGATCGGCGACTACGACATCGCGATGAGCGCGGTTCAAGTGGTTGCGCTAATCGAAGACGAAGCGAAAGTTGAAATCGAGGCGACCGCGGTGGTCCCTCAGTAACAGAGCAACAAAGCACACGAAAAGAACCCACCAAGCCAACCGAAGCGCATTTAGCCGGCTCAACGCCCGGGAGACCATGATGGAACCGTCAGCACACGTCGATACCTTCGCGCGCGACAATCTTCCGCCGCAGGATCAGTGGCCCGTCTTTCTGCTCGACAATCCGGACGTCGCGTACCCGGCGCGCTTGAACTGCGCGACGGAGTTGCTCGACAGAACCATCGACGCGGGCCATCGGGATGACCCCGCGATCTGGTCCGATGTGGATGGCACGCCGCGCGCCACCACATACGGTGAATTGCTGGCGCTCGTGAATCGCAGCGCGCACGTGCTGGTCGACGAAATGGGACTGCAGCCCGGCAACCGCGTTTTACTGCGCGGCCCGAATACGCTGCATATGGCGGTGACCGCGCTCGCGGCGCTGAAGGCCGGGCTCGTCGTGGTGCCGACCATGCCACTCCTGCGAGCCAAGGAACTGAAGCAGATCATCGAGAAAGCGCAAGTTGGTGCAGCGTTGTGCGACGCCCGTCTGACCGCCGAACTCGCGCGCTGCAGCGATCCAGAAGACGAGTTTTACTGCGCGGGCCTGAAGCAAACGCGCCTCTTCCACGACGACGCCGCCGATTCGCTCGACACGCTCGCGATCAACAAGCCCGACCACTTCTCCGCGTGCGACACCGCCGCCGATGACGTCTGTCTGATCGCCTTCACCAGCGGCACGACCGGCGCGCCGAAAGGCTGCATGCACTTTCATCGCGATGTCGTGGCCATGTGCGATCTGTTTCCGCGTCACGTGCTCAAGCCGACGTCGAGCGATATTTTTTGCGGCACACCGCCGCTCGCGTTTACGTTCGGGCTTGGCGGCTTACTGTGTTTTCCGTTGCGAGTGGGCGCATCCACGGTGCTGATCGAGAGGCTCACGCCCGAGACATTGTTGCAGACCGTCGAGCGGTTTCATGCGACCGTCATGTTCACCGCGCCGACTTTCTATCGACAGATGGCGCCGCTGGTTGCGCACCACGACATCTCTTCGTTGAAAAAAACCGTGTCGGCGGGTGAGGCGTTGCCGGATTCGACACGGCGTCTGTGGCGTGACGCGACCGACATCGACATGATCGACGGTATTGGCGGCACCGAGTTGATCCACATTTTCATTTCGGCGCAGGGCGACGAGATTCGCCCGAACGCCATCGGCCGCGCGGTGCCGGGTTACGTCGTGCAAGCCGTGGATGACGACATGCAGCCGGTCGCGCCCGGCACGATTGGCAAACTCGCGGTGCGTGGCCCGACCGGCTGCCGCTATCTCGCCGACGAGCGGCAGAAGAAGTTCGTGCGCGACGGCTGGAATCTGCCCGGCGATTCCGTCTATCTCGACGAAGACGGCTACGTGTTCTACCAGGCGCGCGCCGACGATATGATCGTCTCCGCCGGCTACAACATCTCCGGGCCCGAAGTGGAAAGCGTCCTGCTGCAACACGACGCGGTGTCCGAATGCGGCGTGATCGGCGTGCCGGACGACACCCGCGGGCAGATCGTCAAGGCGTTCGTCGTGGTGAATCCCGGTTACGAGCGCGACGGCAAACTGGTCGCACAACTGCAGGATTTCGTGAAAAATAGCGTGGCGCCGTATAAATATCCACGCATCATCGTTTTCGTCGATTCATTGCCGCGCACCGAAACCGGCAAGCTCAAACGCTTCGAATTGCGTACGATGGCATAGCTCAAATTACCTGCATGGAGACACACCGCATGACCGCCTCTTTCATCGAAGTCGTCGCCCAGGATGGCGGCCGTTTCAATGCCTACGTCGCGCGCCCCGCGCAAGGGTCGGGCCCGGGACTCGTGCTGCTGCAGGAAATTTTCGGCATCAATGACACGATGAAGGCGATGGCCGACCGCTTCGCCGAAGAGGGTTATGTGGTGCTGGTGCCCGATCTGTTCTGGCGGATCAAACCGGGCATCGTGCTCGGTTACGGCGAAGCCGACATGAAACAGGCGCTCGACTATCTCGGTCAGTTCGACACGGATCGGGCCATCGACGATATCGCCGCCACGCTCACCGCAATGCGTGCCATGCCTGAACAGGCCGGCAAAGTCGGCACGGTGGGCTACTGCCTCGGCGGCAAGCTCGCGTTCCTGAGCGCCGCGCGAACCGATGTCGACTGCGCGGTCAGCTACTACGGCGTCGGCCTCGAAGCGCATCTGGATGAAGTGCCCGCGATTCGCTGCCCGATGGTGTTCCACTTCCCCGAAAACGACTCGCACTGCCCGCCGGAAATCCGCGAACGCATCAGCGCCGCATTGCGCACGCGGCCGCAAATCGAGCAATACGTGTACCCGGGTTGCGGTCACGCGTTCGCGGCACCGTCGCGCCCGCAATACGACAAGCCCGCAGCGATGATGGCGTATTCGCGTACGCTCGCGCTGCTGCGCAAAGTGCTCGGGCCGGTCTACGATCTCAACGCGCTGTGGGAAGCGCATTGCTACTATGAGTTCGCCACGCGCGACGTGGATGCCGTCATGCCGACCATGGTCGCGCAACCCTATGTCAATCACGTTCCGACCATGACCGGCGGAGTCGGTCATGACAACCTGAAGCGTTTCTATACGCATCACTTCGTCAACTCGAATCCCGTCGATACGAAGCTGATTCCGATTTCGCGCACCATCGGTGCGGATCGCATCGTCGATGAATTTATTTTTAGCTGCACACATAGCTGCGAAATCGACTGGTTGCTGCCCGGCGTTGCACCGACCGGTAAGTATTTCGAGGTGCCCATGCTCGCGGTCGTTTGTTTCCGAGGCGACAAGCTCTATAACGAGCACATCTATTGGGATCAGGCTTCCGTGCTGGTGCAGGTGGGCTTGTTGAACCCCGAGGGACTGCCGGTGGCCGGTATCGAGAGCGCGCGCAAGCTGCTCGACGAAACGCTGCCGTCGAATCAGTTGATGGGTAGCAAATCACGCGTGTGAAGTGCGACTAGAGGCCCGCCTCTGCACAACATCCTTATGATGTGACACCTTACTGGCCACCGTCCCTCGACCCATGCTGATCGTCCATCATCTGAATAACTCCCGCTCGCAACGTGTGTTGTGGCTGCTCGAAGAACTCGGCGTTCCGTACGAGATCAAGCGCTACCAGCGCGATCCGAAGACGATGCTCGCGCCGCCCGAATTGCGCGCGGTGCATCCGCTCGGCAAGTCGCCCGTGATTACCGACGACGGCCAGACTATCGCCGAATCGGGCGCGATCATCGAGTATCTGATCGACAAATACGGGCAGGGACGTTTTGCGCCGGCACCGGGCACGCCGGAGCGGCTGCGTTATACATACTGGCTGCATTACGCTGAAGGTTCGGCGATGCCGCCGCTGCTGCTCAAGCTCGTGGCGCTGCGGATTGCCAGCGCGCCGATGCCGTTTTTCGCCAAGCCGATCGCGCGCAAAATCGCCGGCACGCTGCAATCGAGTTTCATCGATCCGCAGTTGAAGCTGCACCTGGGTTACATCAACAAAGAACTGAGCGCGACCGGTTGGTTCGTCGGCAGCGACTTCACGGCGGCTGATGTACAGATGAGTTTCCCGCTCGAAGCCGCCACGGCGCGCGGCGGGATGGAAGGTCAAATTCCGGCAGTGGTCGATTTCCTCAAGCGCATTCATGCGAGGCCGGCTTATCAGCGGGCGTTGGAGCGCGGCGGCAAGTACGAATTGCTCGGCGGCGATTGAGGTTCGCGCAAACCTGGAACTCGTAGTTGTGGGTCGAAATTCGCGGATGCTAGACTGACAAATCCTATTGTCGTCAACGAGTTGCCTACCGGTTGGGCTGGACTGCGCCGGTTCTTTTGGCGCGGTGCCTGTTTCGGCAGCGGCATGCTCGGCATTCGATCGACCATGCCTAAGGAGTCGCCTGCATGACCCATTCCATCCACGGCAACAAACGCTGGCTCGCACTGATCGTGCTGTGCCTCGGCGTGCTCATGATCGTGCTCGATACGACGATCGTGAACGTTGCGCTGCCGTCCATCGCGGCGGATCTTGGGTTTACCGAGACGTCGCTCGTGTGGGTGGTGAATGCGTATATGCTGACGTTCGGCGGTTGCCTGCTGCTCGGTGGGCGGCTCGGCGATCTGTATGGGCATCGCAAGCTGTTTCTTATCGGTATCACGTTGTTTACGCTGGCGTCGCTTGCCTGCGGCATTTCGAACTCACAAGGGCTGCTGGTTTGTGCGCGTGCGGTTCAAGGTGTAGCGGGTGCCATCGTCTCGGCGGTTTCGCTGTCGCTCATCATGAATCTGTTCACCGAGCCCGGCGAGCGCGCGAAAGCCATGGGCGTGTACGGGTTCGTGTGTGCGGGTGGCGGCAGTATCGGTGTGTTGCTCGGCGGGCTGCTCACTAATCTGCTGAGCTGGCATTGGATCTTTCTCGTCAATCTGCCCATTGGTATTGCTGTGTACGCGCTCTGTGTCGCGCTGTTGCCGTCCGCGCGCGGGCATGCACATGGCGAGCGCCTCGATGTGGCCGGCGCGGTATCCGTCACTGTGTCGCTGATGCTGGCCGTGTATGCGGTGGTGAATGGTAATGAGGCGGGTTGGACTTCGGCGCAGACGCTTGGTTTGCTGTTTGCGGCGCTGGCGCTGCTGGCCGTGTTCCTGGTGATTGAATCGCGCGTGCAGCATCCGTTGATGCCGCTGGGTCTGTTCCGCTTGCGTAATGTCGCGACTGCGAATGTGGTCGGCGTGCTGTGGGCGGCGGCGATGTTCGCCTGGTTCTTTATCTCCGCGCTGTATTTGCAGCGTGTGCTTGGCTATCGGCCGTTGCAGGTTGGGCTTGCGTTCCTGCCCGCTAATCTGATTATGGGGTTCTTTTCGCTCGGGCTGTCGGCGCGGGTGGTGATGCGCTTTGGGCTGCGTGTTCCTCTAGCCGTGGGGCTGCTGGTCGCGGCTTGCGGTCTTGCGTTGTTCGCTCGCGCGCCGGTTGGCGGCAGTTTTGTGCTCGATGTTATGCCGGGGATGATTCTGCTTGGCGTCGGCGCAGGTATCGTCTTTAATCCGATGCTGCTGGCCGCTATGAGCGATGTCGATCCTAGCGATTCGGGGCTCGCGTCGGGTATCGTCAATACGTCGTTCATGATGGGTGGCGCGCTTGGGCTCGCGGTGCTCGCGAGTCTTGCCGCAGCGCGGAGTGACGCGATGCAGGCATCGTCTGGCGATGCCGTGGCGGCGCTGAATAGCGGGTATCACGTCGCGTTTTTGTTTGGGGCGATTTTTGCGGCGGTGGCGGGGATTCTGGGTGGCTTGTTGTTGCGGACGGGGCGCGCGGGTGGTGCGGGTTCGAGTGAAGACGCTCACGGTCACAACGTGACGGCAACGGATGGACATTCCACCGCCACGGGCAACAAAACCGTGACCGAGAACTATTAAAACGCGTTTCCGCAGAACCGCAATCCCGATCAAACACCCCTGATCGGCGCTCGCTATGCTGCTTCCATGCTGACATGAGACCCCACATGAACCCGGTTGGAAAAGCGCTGTGGTTTATCGAAAGCCACTTTGCCCACGAGTTGACGCTCGACGACATCGCCAATGGCGGATGCGTGTCGCGTTTTCATCTGGCGCGCGCCTTCGAAGCGGCCACGGGGTTTTCGGTGATGCGCTATGTGCGCGGGCGTCGCTTGAGCGAAGCGGCGCGTCGGCTGGCGAGCGGCGCACCGGATATCCTCGCGGTTGCCATCGACGCCGGCTACGGTTCTCACGAGGCATTCACGCGCGCGTTTCGCGAGCAATTCGGGCTCACGCCCGACGCGCTGCGCGCGCGTGGCCGTCTCGACAATCTCGCCCTCGTGGAGCCGATCAAAATGGACGAAACCCTGCTTACCCATCTCGAACCGCCGCGCTTTGAGGACGGCAAAGCGTTTCTCGTCGCGGGCCTGAGTGAGCGCTATACCAGCGAAACCTGTGCCGCGATTCCGTCGCAGTGGCAGCGCTTTGGTGACTACTTCGGCAAAGTGCCGGGGCAGGTCGGCAATGTGGCGTATGGCGTTTGTTATAACGCTGACGACAGCGGCAACATCGATTATCTGAGTGGCGTTGAAGTCAGCGACTTCTCGGCGTTGCCTGCTGAGCTGAGCCGCTTGCGTATTTCGCCGCAGCGGTATGCGGTGTTTAGCCATCGCGAGCATATTTCGACTATCCGGCGCACCTGGAATACGATCTGGAATCAGTGGCTGCCGGCATCGGGACATATTCCTGCCGATGCGCCGAACTTCGAGCGCTATGACGAGAAATTCGATCCTGTCAGCGGGATGGGCGGGCTTGAGATCTGGTTGCCGTTGAAGACCTGAGGAGCCCGCCCGCTCGTCTCGGCGATGCATGTGGCAGGTGCATCGCCGGTAACCCCGCTATCGGCTGATAGGATGGGCGCGATGCGACCGATGTGTCTCGCTCATACGACTGCTCGTTTCTCCGTGCCTACTTTGTCCGATTCGGTTTGAGTGACGACAATGATGCAAACCACCGTGAGATTGATGGCCATCGTCACCTTGCTTCTGGGGCTGGTGGCCGCGCCCGTCTTCGCGGCCAATGTCGGCTTTGAGGAGGTCAAGATACCGAATGGTGCTGAGCCGCCGCTCACTGTCGGCATCTGGTATCCGACTGATGCGCCGGCGACGTCACACGTCTTGGGCAATTTCACCCAGACTGTGGCAGCGGACGCGCCCATCGCCGGCAATCGCCTGCCACTCGTGGTGATGTCGCACGGCGGCGGAAGCTGGTACGGCGGGCATTACGATACGGCTCTCGCGTTGGCTCAGGTGGGCTTCGTCGTGGCAGCGGTCAGTCACGCCGGTGACACTTTCGATGATCAGAGCCGGGTCCTGCAACTCTGGCGCCGTCCTGCCCATCTTCACGGGCTGGTTGATTACATGCTCGACAAGTGGCACGGGCACGCACAGTTGGATGCGGCGCGCGTCGGTGCGTTTGGCTTTTCTAACGGCGGCTTCACCGTGCTCGTGGCAGCAGGCGGTATCCCGGATCTGTCGACAATCGCCCCGTTTTGCGAGGCTCATCCGGATCAAGATCTGTGTGAAGCCCTGCGGCATGCCGGCGTCGACCTCCATGCCGGCGCGAATGTCCCCGCCGGCGCCTGGGTCCACGATCCGCGCATCAGGGCCGTCGTCGCCGCCGCGCCTTCGTTTGGGTTTGCGTTCGGTAGCGCAAGGCTAGGCGGCGTTCGCGCCCCGGTCCAGCTCTGGAGCGCTGCCGACGATCGTCATCAGCCGCATCCCTACTATGACGAGGCCGTGCGCGACGACTTGCCCCACGCGCCCGAATATCACGTCGTTGCCAACGCAGGCCACTACGACTTCCTGCCACCCTGCGATGCGCGTCTTTCCCGGCTACGGCCGGAAATTTGCAACAGCCTGCCGGGCTTCGACCGCGAGGCGTTTCATAAGCAATTCAACGCCGACGTGGTGCAGTTTTTTGAGGCAACGCTGCGATAGGAAACTTATCCTCCTGCCTACGCTGGCCCGTATGCCGCGAAATCGGTCGCGACTTTTCAATTGAATCTTGCGAGTGTTTCACTAGGTCATTGCTTGAATATCCGGAGAGGTCGCACGCGGTTGCAACCGCCCCGGAAAAAAGATTGCCCTCGAATTACCAAGCAGGCGCTACTCAGGCTGCGAGCACGTCACTGACCTCCCAGCTATCTATCCCCAACGCGTCGCCGACCGGTTTGCAGGTGAGCCGGCCTTCATGAACATTCAGGCCGGGACGCAGGTACTCATCGTCAAGCAATGCCTGCTTCCAGCCTTTGTTCGCGATATCGACGACGAACGGCAGCGTGGCGTTGTTCAAGGCGAATGTCGACGTTCTCGCCACCGCGCCGGGCATATTTGCAACGCAATAGTGCACCACGCCGTCGACGACGTACGTGGGTGCGTCGTGCGTTGTCGGCCGCGAGGTCTCGCAGCAGCCGCCTTGATCGATCGCGACGTCGACAATCACCGAACCCGGCTTCATGCGCGCCAACATTTCCCGCTTGATCAACTTCGGTGCCGCCGCGCCGGGCAGCAACACGCATCCGATCACGAGATCGGCCCGTTCAAGCAGCTCCTCGACTTGAGCCTGCACCGAGAAGACGGTCTGGATCGCGCTGCCGAACTGCACCGTCAGACGCTTCAGAACGTCGGCGGACCGGTCGACCACGGTCACCTTCGCGCCCATGCCCAGCGCGATCGTCGCCGCGTGTGTGCCGGACACGCCGCCACCCAGAATCAGCACCTCTCCCGGCGGCACACCGGGCACACCGCCTAGCAGCACGCCGCGGCCACCCATCGATTTTTCGAGGCAACGGGCGCCCGCCTGTGGCGCAAGCCGGCCCGCCACCTCCGACATGGGCGTCAGCAAAGGCAAACCGCCTGAACGCGAGGTCACTGTTTCGTATGCGATGCAGGTGGCGCCGCTCCTGATCAGATCGGCCGTCTGATCGGCGTCGGCCGCGAGGTGCAGGTAGGTGAACAGGATCTGGCCGCGGGACAGACGTGCGCGTTCTATCGCTTGCGGCTCCTTGACCTTGACGATCAACTCCGCCTCCTTCCACAGGCGCTCGACCGATTCCTCGATGCTTGCACCCGCCTTGACGTAGTCGCTGTCAGCGATGCCTGATCCTTCGCCCGCGCCTTTCTCGACGGTGACGCTATGGCCATGTCGAACCAACTCGGCGACCGACACCGGCGTCAGACCAACCCGGTACTCCTGCGTTTTGATTTCCTTTGGTACGGCGATTTTCATTTTATGTCTCCTCGGAGTGGATTCAGGCGCTCGCTTGTGGCAAGTGCGCTGGTGATCGCGTCGATTGCGCCTGGTGGTGCGTCGACGGTAACGTTCGCTTCCGCGTGGATCGGATAACGCGGAGGCGTGGAGTTCAGAATATCGCTTTGAAGGATGGCGCGTCTAATGATGTTGTTGTCAAGGAGCGGCGCAGCAATGGGTGGGCTGACCTTGAGCGCTGGATTGAAGAAGAGGAGGTCATTCCGATTGGCGATAGGCTAATGGCCGCCAGCATTCCTCTCGCCGTGCGCATCGCCCGCGATCGGGACTTCCGCCAGCGCCTCGCGTAATGAGCGGTTCAAATAATGGCCCACTTCCCGCGCGATTTTGATGAGGTCCAGTGAATCGATCAGGTCCAGATTCGCCACACCTGCTGCTTTGCACAATGGGCTTGACGAATAGGTTCAAGGCATGGGCGATTGGTCCGATCTCCTCCGCGCCGTGTTCCGGGGTCTGCCAGAGCTTGTCGCTCACAGTGACGCCTGTGAGCGGCGCGTAGGCAGCGTTAGTCCCTTGGCGATTTTGATCAGGATGGGGTATAGCCCTTCTCAGCCTGCCGCCTTTTCTCGATCCCTCAGTGAGGCGCGGCGGCCGGTTGCTGCGCCGCGCCGGCGCTTAACGTTGCGGGACCTTTCGATGATGGGCTTTTGTGCTGTGACTCGCTTGCGGCAGCTTCGGATGCTTTCGCTCTCTGCGATGCCTCGGCCAACAGGTTTGCCGCGTGACGTGCCGTGATGCGACTATGCGGGACGCCCCTCGCATTGAGTGCGATCACCTGGAACAGTTCACGGTCGCATTCGAGCTCCTGCTGATATTGCTCTGCTGTGTCCACCAGCAATTCAAGGAGCGTTCGATGACGCCGTCTTTCGTCACTCGTGATAGCAGGATTCCTACATATCGAGGATGCAAGTGTGATCAATGTGTCCAGTTGACCCACCTGCCGGTCGCATAAATCGAATGCTGAGAGGGCGAGTTTTTCGTACTGGAGTGCGTCGACAGGTGGACGTGAGGTTGGCTGGTTTTTTTTGATGACTTGGTCATGGTGCGATCTCCCTGGTGATTCCCTGGATCGCCCGACACTCGCTTGCAAAGGGGTGAGCGGGCACGTGACGGGGTTAGCAGACCGGCGTTACGTCAAACCGGCGAGCCTCGCGGCTCCCCCACCACGACCCGCCCATTGGAATATAGACGTGCAGCGGTAGACGCGCTCCCACCTGGGTAGGAGCGCGGACGTAACGATCAGGCTGCTAAACCTGGTCGCCGGGTGTCTCCCAGCGACTTGGAGATGATAAATCAGGGCAAACGGGTTGCTATCAACTGTGCAGGCTAAATGTTTAATTTGGTCCAAGGGACAGCGGCATAGGTCGCGATGACTGGAATTAGGCCATTGCTGTCATTGAGGCGGATTGGGTTCTACGTCAGCAATGTGCCGGACTGCTGACGATGGCGGCAGGGAGCAATTCGACGGCCGCTTCCTGCATTTGCGAACTCACCCTCCCGACCCACTGCTGTCTTTCGACCCATCAGTTGCTGAAGGGCAGATTACAGTGATGCAGTTGCCGCTCCAGACGCCTTTTTCGTCGCTACGTCCTCGGTCACTTCGGCCGTTCGCGACAACCGGACATTCGAGCGCGCCGGATGGTTGCTTCAGCTGGAATGGGTTGGGGCCAATGAACCCGGTCCATTCTGGAAATCGTTTCCCTTTTCAACGTTAAGGGCAGTCGAGTGACGGGACTATCCCGCCCCGCCGATGCACTGCTCCGGGAAATCCCTGCCCCATGATTCCCGTCACCCAGGAATTAGGCTTTCCAATTTCGAGAATGCTCTGGCATTCTGAACTCTTGTTGGATTGTGGGTGGCGCGATCGTGAACGTCGAACAAGGTGTGACAGGGGCCGAACGGGTACTGCTGGTGCTGGCCGCACTCGCCAGTCAGGGCAAGGCGTTGTCGGTCAAAGATCTGCTAGCCGTGACCGGCCTTGCGCAAAGCACGCTGTATCGGCAGATCACGCTGCTCAAGCGCTGGGGTTTCGTTGCCGAAAACGGGGGGTATTACGCGCCTGGTCCGATCAGCCTGCAACTCGCGCTTGGCTTCGACGTTAATTCGCTGCTCATAGAAGCCAGTCGCAGCGAAATGCAGCAACTCGCGCGCGCGTCGCAGGAAAGCATTGGACTGGTGGTCGCAGTCAAGCATCAGGTGATGTGCCTCGAGATGGTCGACAGTCAGCATTCGTTGCGTTGCTCGTTCGAGAAAGGCCGCGCCGTGCCGCTCAAAGCGGGCGCTTCGGCGAAATCGCTATTGGCGTTCATGGCCGACAAGGCGCGTGCCGAAGTGCTCGACAGCGTGTTCGACAACGACCCCGTCGGCCGTGCCAAGATCGAAGCAGAACTTCAACAGATTCGCGCCCAGGGCTACGCCGTCAGCGACAGCGAAGTCGACCCGGGTGTGTGGGGCGTCAGCGCCCCGATCTTTCATCGCAGTGGACGCAGCGCCGGCAGCGGCGCCTCGATCACGTTGATGGCGCCGTCCACGCGTGCTATCGGCCGCGAAAGCCAATTCATCGACGGGACGCTACGTACGGCCCGCGCCATTTCCGAGCATATGCAAACCGATTGACTGGACGAAGCTTTTCAATTTCATCCTCAATACGGATTCCGAACGAACCGCACGAATCGATAGAACCACCAGGAGCCTACCCCCATGAAACTGCAACGACTGTTGTCCCTCGCATGCGTCACGTTCGCCGTGACGTTTGCCGGCTTCTCCGGCGCGGCGTCGGCACAAACGCCGGACGTGCTGAACGTGGCCACCGACGCCACCTTCCCGCCGATGGAGTACACCGAAAACGGCGCACGCACCGGCTTCGACGTCGACCTGATGAATGCGCTCGCGAAGGCGATGGGCAAACGCGTGCAATGGACCGACATCGACTTCAAGGGGCTGATTCCAGGCTTGATCGCGCATCGTTTCGACGCTGCCATCTCAGGAATTTACATTACCGACGAGCGCGCGAAAGTGGTCGACTTCACCGATTCGTACTATGCGGGCGGTCTGGCCGTGCTGGTGAAAAGCGATTCGCCGATCAAGACGGTAGCCGATCTGAACGGCAAGAAAGTTTCAGTCCAGGTGGGCACGAAGTCGGTGAACTTCCTGCGCGACAACTTCCCGCAGATCACTCGCGTCGAGGTCGAGAAGAACCAGGAAATGTTCGACCTGGTGGGGATCGGTCGTGCCGACGCTGCCGTGACGGGCAAGCCGGCCGCGTATCAACTCGCGAAAACGCGCAGCGGCTTCCGCGTGCTCGACAAAACGCTGACGACCGAAGCCTACGGCATCGCCGTGCGCAAGGACGAGCCGCAACTGAAAGCGGCCTTCAACACCGCGCTCGCCAAGATCAAGGCTGACGGCACGTATGCGGCGATCGTCAAGAAATGGTTCGGCGCGAGTGCGCAATAAACGGCCGGGCAAACGAAATGGAACTTGATTTCTCGCCGGTGATTGCCGGTTGGCCAGACATCATGCACGGCGCATTGGTGACGGTTGAAGTGACCGCCGCGTCGCTCGCGCTCAGTTGCGTGCTTGGCCTGTTGATCGGCATCGGCCGGCTGACGCCGAAGCGGCGCATCGTGTACGGCCTCTGTACCGCATATTTGACGTTCTTCCGCGGCACGCCGTTGCTTGTGCAACTCTTCCTGCTGTTCTTTGGCCTGCCGCAATTCGGCATTCTGCTGCCGGCGTTTGTGTGCGGCATGCTGGGGCTCGGCCTGTATTCGGCGGCTTACGTCTCGGAGATCGTGCGCGGCGCGGTTCAGTCCGTCGATCGCGGACAGATGGAGGCAGCGCGTTCGATCGGCATGTCGTCGGGGCAGGCGATGCGCGCGATCATTCTGCCGCAGGCCATCGTGCGGATGATCCCGCCGCTCGGCAACGAATTCATCGCGTTGATCAAGAACTCGGCGCTGGTGTCGCTGCTGACGATCGACGATCTGATGCACGAAGGTCAGAAGATCATCAGCGTGTCGTATCGTTCGCTCGAAGTGTATCTGGCCATCGCGTTGGTGTATCTGGTGTTGACGCAGGCGACCAATTACGCACTGCATCGCGTCGAGCGTCGTTTGCGTGCGGGAGGGATGGTGCAATGAATACCGTGGCCAAAGTCAATGAGCCTATCGTCAGCATTCGGGGGCTGACCAAATCGTTCGGCTCGCATACCGTCCTCAACGGCATCGATTTCGATATCCAGCCACAACAGGTCGTGGTCGTGATCGGGCCGAGCGGCTCGGGCAAGAGTACCTTTCTGCGCTGCTGCAACGGACTCGAACAAGCGGAAGGCGGCACGATCGACATCTGCGGGCATCGACTCGTCGAGCAGGGCGAGATGCTCAAGGAGCGTTCGCTGAATGCGCTGCGCGCCGAAGTCGGCATGGTGTTTCAGTCGTTCAATCTGTTTCCGCATTTGTCAGTGCTGCACAATATCACTGTCGGTCCGCGCATGTTGCGCGGTCTCGGTAAGGCGCAGGCCGAAGCGGCTGCGATCGCGCTGCTGGAAAAAGTCGGACTCGCGCACAAGGCGCATGTGATGCCGGCGAGTCTCTCGGGCGGTCAGAAGCAACGGGTTGCGATTGCTCGCGCTTTAGCGATGCAGCCGCGCGTGATGCTGTTCGACGAGCCGACGTCCGCGCTCGATCCCGAACTGGTCGGCGAAGTGTTGCAAGTGATGAAACTGCTCGCGAGTGAAGGTATGACGATGGTGGTCGTCACGCACGAAATGGGCTTCGCGAAAGAAGTGGCCGACGTGGTGGTCGTTATGGACGGCGGTGTGATCGTCGAAGCGGGGCCGCCGGCGGAGATATTCTCTGCGCCTTCGCAGCCGCGCACCCGGGCCTTCCTGCAAGCGGTGTTGTCACGCGCATGAGAGTTCCGTTCAATGACAGGGCGTGGGTAGGCCGGTCCGACGACGGCGAGCCCGGCGACACGCGGCGCGTTTTCAATCAGGTGATACCGTTTAGTAACGCCGTGCAGGTGCGGCGCGATGTGCCGGTAATCGTCGGCTTCGGCTCCGATGAAGGCGTACGCCGCAACCAGGGGCGGATCGGCGCAGCGCATGCACCCATGGAATTGCGCCGTGTGCTGGCGGGCTTGCCGGCCAAAGCGTCGATGGCCGCGCTTGCTGATGCAGGCGACGTCGTGTGCGATGACGGCGACCTCGAAGGTGCGCAGGCGGAGCTGGCCCAGGTGGTTAGCGATGTCCTGGCGAGCGGTGGACGGCCGCTGGTGTTTGGTGGCGGTCACGAAGTCGCGTGGGGGACGTATAACGGCCTGCGGCTGCACCAGCAGCGTGAAGCCGACAACGCAGCCGTGCCACTCACATTGCGTAAACTACTGATCATCAACTTCGACGCTCACTTCGATCTACGCCAGAAGCGGCCCGCCAATTCCGGGACGCCGTTCGATCAGATCGCGCTCGACTGCGCAGAACGAGGTGTGCCGTTCGACTACGTGTGCTTCGGCATCAGCGATCTGGGCAATACCTCTTCGCTGTTCGCGCACGCGGAGCGGCTCGGCGTGCGCTACGTGCTTGACGTCGATATGCAGGAAACGCAACTGTCGCAGCGTCTGCATGAGCTTCAGCAGTTCCTGGACGCAGCGGACGACGTCTATCTGACGATCGACCTCGACGTGTTGCCGGCTGGCACGGCGCCGGGTGTGTCGGCGCCCGCTGCGCTAGGCGTACCGCTATCGGTGGTCGAAGCGATGGTCCTGCACGTGCGGACTTCGGGTAAGCTGCGCGTGGCGGATATCGCGGAGTACAACCCGACGCTCGATCAGGACAAGCGCACTGCGAGGGCGGCCATGCGACTGGCGTACCGGCTGCTTTGAATCGCGCTATCGCGCGGCTCTGTCATGCGTGGACGCCCGGCACCGCCCATCCCACAAAATGCGACGATCATGCGTCATGATTGCCAGGGATGAGAGGTGCTACCGGCTGCGAATTTCCGATTCGGCTGCACCCCACCGACTGGCATGATCCGCTAGAGAAGGTCCGGTATCTGGATGCTGCGGTCGTTCGAAGGTCCGTGTAAACCGGTGTGCCAACGTCTGCAGTTGGCCGATTGTTCGCGTCCAACCACGTTAGCCGTATGCTGCCAGTCAAAAAAATTTTCCGGCGCTAGGGGCAGCTTGGTGACGCAGGATCTCAGCGGGTGCAATCGGCCAGACCCGCTCACTCGAAGGTGCTCCACCAGCGACCGCTTGTACTTAACCAGGAGACTATCGATAGCAAAACCGGGCGAATCAGAAACTGCATCGGAAAACCTGAAAATGGAAGAAATCTTGCAGATTAATGATTATGCGAGGTCTTAGGATGTGGTCAAGCCGAATGGAAACGGGTGTCATTGTGAGAGTGCAGCGCAGTGACTGCACGTATCCATCCATTCACTCGCAAATCCACTCAGGCGAAAATCGACATGACGTCCCCCCAAATGCAAGCTGCGCCCGGCTTTGATATGGCTACGGGCCTCTCCGATGAACTCAAGGCACGATACCAGCATGTCTCTCGCCCACCTGAGTTCGATTCCCCGGCGCAGGCGCGTTTGCACGGCAAGCAGCGCCTCGCGGCTGCGTTCCGGCTGTTCTCCAAGTTCGGCTTCGACGAAGGTGCGGCGGGCCACATCACGATGCGCGATCCAGAGTTTGGCGACACCTTCTGGGTCAATCCGTTCGGCGTGCATTTCAGTCAGATGAAGGTGTCCAACCTGATCCGCTGCGACCATCATGGCAAAGTCGTGGAGGGAGACCTCCCAGTCAACGCCGCGGCCTTTGCGATCCATTCGCGCGTGCACCAGGCCCGTCCCGACGCGATGGCAGCCGCGCATACGCACAGTACCTACGGCAGAACGTGGTCGACGCTCGGCCGCCCGCTGGACCCGATCACGCAGGATGTCTGCGCCTTCTACAACGACCATGCCCTCTATGATGAATTCGGCGGCGTGGCAGTGGAGTTGGACGAAGGCCAGCGCATAGCCGATGCACTGGGTTCGAACAAGGCGGCCATTCTGCAGAATCATGGTTTGCTGACTGTTGGCAAGACCGTGGACGAGGCCGCATGGTGGTTCATCACCATGGAGCGTTCATGCCAGGTGCAACTGATGGCGCAAGCTGCAGCGGCACACACCGGCGCACCGCTGAAGACGATTTCCGATGCCGCCGCGCGCCAGTCGCATTCGATCGTCGGCTCCGCGCAGGCGGGCTGGTTCCAGTTCCAGCTCCTCTATTCCCGCATCGCCAAGGAACAACCGGATCTGCTGGACTGAGTCCGTGGCCACGTCCATCTGCAAGCTGTCGCTGAAATTGTCATCGAGCGCGACGAATTCCGTGGCGAGCAGGAACTACCGGATAAAGCCTGACTAATCTCGCCGCGAAACCTGACTTTGCCGGTGCGCTTCTAAAAGTGGACGACTCGAGGAGACAGCGAATGACCAAACTCACCTACCCGATGAAAGATGTCCGGGTACTCCATCTCGGCAGCGCCTGGGCCGGCCGGGTTGCCGCAATGCTTCTTGCCGACCAGGGCGCGGAAGTCATCGAGATTGAGCCGCCGAATCGACAAACTTCCGCGGAAGATGCGCTGCTGGGTCGCGGCAAAACCGGCATAACTCTCGACCTCAAATCCGAACCGGGTCGCCGGGCCGCCGTCGCGCTCGCCCAGGACGCGGACATCATTATCGAAAATCTCGGCCCAGGCCGAAGCGCAAGTTTCGGTATTGACTATCCTGCAATCGAGGCACTCAATCCTGCAACCGTCTACATCTCGCTGCCTGCGTTCGCATCACAGAGCGTGGAGAGCGAAATCCCCGGCTGGGAAGGCGTGATCAACGCGGTCTGCGGCGTGTACACCGACATCCATCTTGCCGGACCGTTGCGTGGCGGTGCCCCGCGCTTTACGTCCATTCCGCTGGCTTCGGCATACGGCGGCGTGCACGGGGCGATTGCCGCAAGCATGGGCTATCTCCATCGACTGCGCAGCGGTATGGGACAGTACATTGAAGTCCCGCTGGCAGATGCGGCGATGTCTGCGATGGCGCTGCTGGCGATTAATATTGAAAACCAACCCGTGCGGTTCGACCTCCCGCCGGTTGAAAAGGCGATGCGGGATGTTGCTTTCCCGATTCTGCGGGACCTTTCGACGCACCTCACGGCCGAACATCGCGCCGCGTTGGACGGCTACCTGTCCGACTTCGCATGGCCGATGTTTGCGACGTATCGCTGCTCGGATGGCAGGCAGATCTTCATCAATGCGGTGGAACATGTCCAGCAGTCCCGTGCGCTCCTGCAGGCACTCGGGTTGCTCGATCGCATGATTGGCGACGGACTCGTACTTGGCAGTCCGTTCGACGAGAGCGGAGCTGATAACAACGTCAATCTGGCGACGCTGAGCGTCAGTTGGCGGAAGAAGTTGCGGACAGCCATCGCAGAATGCATCTCCACCCGACCGGCCGCCGAATGGGAAATGCACCTTGCCCACGCCGGCGTACCTGTCTCTATCGTTCGCACGACCAAAGAATGGCTCCAGCTTCCATCTGCACTGGAAGGTGGCAACGTTACGTCACTGGTTGATCCGATCCTTGGCGAGACTCGTCAAGCCGGTCGTTTCGTAACCTTGCTTGGCGCGAATGGTAAAAGTGTTTCACCGGAATTGCGCCCGTACTGCCATATTGCCGACCCGCTAGCGGCGCGGTGGTCCGGCAAACGTATCGAAACCAAAGCAGTCAACGCCGGGCGTCAGACCGTGCTGGAGGGTATCCGCGTGGTGGATATCTCCAATACGATTGCCGGCCCTGCGGCCGCGCGGGTCCTGGCTGAATTCGGAGCTGACGTCATTCGCGTTGATCCGCCGGCACCGATTGCAGGTCCTCGCCACACCATGTGGTTCGGCATGGAAGTCAACCAGGGTAAGCGGGCCATCATCATCGACCTGAAGGCCGAAGAAGGCCGCGAGTCGCTGCGCCGGATCGTTAAGCAATCCGACGTCGTCATCCAGAATTTTCTCGACGAGTCGAGCCAGAAACTGGGGATTTCGCTCCCTCAGATCTCTGACGCCAACCCTGCTGCGATTGCGTCCCAGATAACCGCATGGCGCGGCCCCTTGGGCGGTCCCCGCAAGAACGACCCTGGCTACGACCCCGTCGTGCAGTTCGGCGTCGGCATTGCTTCCCGCTACGGCACCGCCGGGCAACCGGTCCTGCACGGGTTGGCATCGTGTATCGACTACATAACCGGTTTCCTGTCGGCCCTGGGTATTGCTCAGTCGCTGATAGCAAGAGAACTGGGCCGCGGAAGCGCAAATGTGCAAACGTCCCTGAGCATGGGCGGCCAGCTCGTGCAGTTCCCGTATGTCGTCGACAGCGTAAGTCGACTGAACGAGCCAGAAGTATCGAGCGCTACCGGCTATGGCCCGGTTCAGGCCGTTTATCGTGCGGCAGACGGCTGGGTTTACCTTGGGGGCCGAAAGTCGTCTATTGAAGCGATTGCCGACGCGCTGAAGGCCGACGCCACGAGTTACGACGGAATCGCAGCCAGAATTCGCCAACTCGGCAAGCGGGAGGTCTCGGAGGCAGTTGCGTGCGTCCCACTTACTGCGGCGGTCGCGGTTCGACGGCTGGACGAGCTTCGCGCGGAGTATGAGCTGGAAGGAATTCAAAAAAGTCCCAATGCAGCGGACAAGCGCTCCATCGTGATGCAGCACTTTGACCATCCCAGTGGTTACGCCGTCTCAACGCTTTTGCCCACGTGGTATCGGACGGCTCGCACTCCCATCGCGCAACTTCGGTCGGCGCCGCTTCCCGGTTCCGACACAACAGAGGTTCTTCGGGATTTCGGATTTGGCCCCGAGGAAATCGCTGAGTTGAAGGAACGAGGCATCACCAGAGACGGGTGGTCTGTACTGCATCACTATCTTCCCCTCTGACTCTCGTGGTTCTTTTGCGGTTCGAGGAGTTTTCGGCGCGGATCTGGAACACACCCGATTTCAGTCATGCCTTGCCGAAAGCCCTCTTTCTAGGCACTTGGATCATCACGTACCAGTTTGCCCCGCCATTCGCCAAGGAAGGTGCGAGGATGTTCGCCGACGCGGCTATCGGCGAACACATGCGCGACGGCACGCACGCCGAAGAACTGCGTGGTGGCGTACCCGATACGTATGAGCGCTGCATCTTATTTTTTCGCGAACGAGCATTTACACCGGTATCTCAACGGGGTGCAACGCATCGCGCTGTCGAAGTCCTTCGCGAAGTGAGGCCACCAGCGGCTGCAAGCGCCCTGAACGGTGGTGCGCCGCTTTCGCCGTGCCGTGGTCCGGCCAGGCCGGGAGCGGCTCAACGGCCCGATTTGCCCATCGTGCTGTGGCCCGTTCCGCCTCGTTTGCCCATCGAGACAATGCTTATTCAACTGGGCTGGAGGGCGCGTGATAGCACTATCAATGCGTCTTATGGATCTTCTGAACGCCGAACGTGACGCTATGATGCCAAAACCCATCGACTATCGCTAAAGCGCGCTACCCGTGCACAGTGAGGACCGAGGCTCAATCCACCTAACATTGAATGCCGAAATCAAAAATTGTCTGCGGCTTCGAGTGTCCTATGGCGGCTCGATAGTTGCCCGTCACTGTGGTGAGACGACCGTCGTCAATGGGGCGTGAGTGTGATTTCGCTGATGCAGGAAACCGACGTCGAGTGTTCGATGCCGTCATCGTCAGCTGTCCGCCACATTGCTGACATGGAACCCGGCCTCTCCCAATGTCGGCAATGGCCGACTTGCGGAAACCAAGGTATCGGTCGCGATACGCAAGCTATCGTCCCTTGGGATACCACAATTTGACCGGCCAGCCGCTGTCTCAAGCCTTCCCTTTCCCGCCCATCGTCACTAGCTCAAAAGGCGTCTCCCTCACCCGCTTCCCAGTAAGCCTAAAAACCGCATTCCCCACCGCAGGCGCCACCGAAGGACTAGACAACTCCCCCACGCCGCCGGGTTTGGAGGTATCCCCCTGCACAATCAAAATATCAACCTCCGGCAAATCACTCATCCGCATAACCCGGTAAGTATCAAAGTTCTTCTGCTGGATCTGCCCATGCCGAATATCAACCCGATCCGCGGTCGCATGCCCAAGCCCCCACATCAACCCACCATAAAGCTGCTCCTCAACCCCACCAGGCGAAACCGCCAACCCACAATCCGCGACACAAGTCAGCTTCTCAATCACAACCCCATCACCCTTCCGAGCCACCCGCGCCACCACCGCCACATAACTGCTATACGCCTGATTAGTCGCCACGCCCAAAGCAGTCCCAGCGGGCAACGCCTTCCCCCACCCAGCCCGCTTCGCCGCCTCCCGCAAAACAGCCTGATGCCTCGGATCCTTCATATGCGCGAGCCGAAACTCAACCGCATCCCGATGCCCCGCATGCGCAGCCTCATCCACAAACGACTCAACCGCAAACACATTCGGGATATAACTCACCGCCCGGTACCATCCAGTCGGCACACCCGTTTCATGCCGCACCCAACCAATATCCACATGCGGCGCCCCATAAGCGAACTCATACTTACTGATCGCCTCAGTGGTGCTGTAATCCATCCGATCCGGCCGATCAAAGTACCCAGGTTCCCATTGTTCCGGCGAAGCAGGCATCACCGCACGCAACTGCAACGTCGCCAAATTCCCACGCGCATCGAGCACAGCCTTCGCCCGGTGATAACTCGCAGAGTGGTAATAAAGCGCCCGCATTTCATCTTCACGGCTATTCATCAACTTGACCGGCTTCCCAACTTTCAACGCAAGCCACGTCACTTCAAAAAGCCAGTACTTCGACTCACGCGACCCAAAGCTCCCACCTGAAACAAGCTCATGCAACACCACACGATTCGCAGGAATGCCGCCGATCACCTCAGCCGCCTCCTGCACCGTCGACGGCACTTGCAGCCCACCCCAATACTCAATCGAACCGTCCTTCTTAGCCCACGCAGTCACATTAATCGGCTCAAGCGGACACGGCGCCTTATAAGGCATCGAATAAGAAGCCTCAATCACCCGCGCCCCGTGCGGAAACGCAGTCTTCAGATCCCCACTCTGAATAGTCGGCACCACCCGCGCCGCAGGATCATCGAGCCACGCCGCCTGACGCGCAGCAAGCGTGCTGCTATCGAAAGTCTCAAGCGGACTATCTTCCCACTCCACATGCAACGCCGCCTGCCCCTTATGCGCGGACCAATAATCATCGGCCAACACCGCAACGCCCGCCTGATTGCCGCCGAGAATGTCGGGCCGCCCAGGAATCTGCAACACCTGCCGCACGCCCGGCACGGCCAACGCCGCTTTGGCATCCACGCTGCGCGCGCGCGCATCGATCACCGGCGCACGCGTGACGACCGCGACCAGCATGCCCGGCAACGACACGTCGATGCTGTACGGAAACGCGCCCCTCGCCTTCTCCGCAGCGCCGCGTTTCTTCCGCAATTTGCCGATGTATTTGAACTGCGACGGATCTTTCAACACGACGTCTTTCGGCGCGGGCATTTGCGCCGCGACCTGCGCAAGCGACCCATAGTTCGCGCGCTTGCCGCTGGCCTTATTGACCACGAAGCCGTTTTCCGTCGAACACGTCGACGGTGCCACATTCCATTGTTTCGCGGCCGCAGCAATCAACATCGCGCGCGCCGTCGCACCCGCACGCCGCAAGCGCTCGTATTCCAACGACACGCTCGTACTCCCACCCGTCGAAAACACCTTCCACAACGGATGAATGTAGTCGCCGTAAAACGGATTCTCCGGCGTGATCACATCGACGCGAAACAGATCGACGTCCAGTTCTTCCGCGACCATCGCAGCCAGCGCGGTACGCGTCCCCGTACCGGAATCGTGTTTATGAACAACCAGCTTGATCGTATCGTCCGGCAGCACGCGCACCCACGCATTCGGTTCGAATTCACCGGCCTGCGGTTTGGGGTCGCCGCTTTTGTTGTCGCCCTTGGCGAAGGCTTCGGGCAACTGGAAGCCGATCGCGAGACCCGAAGCCAACAACGCCGAACTCTGTTTGATAAACCGACGACGCGCGGTGCCGCGAGCGCTGGTCAACACTTCTTTGTCGTTGTACATTCAGGCCTCCTCGTTCGTGACATAGGACGAGCAGGCCGCCGCACACTCAGGTGTATCTACAGCCGCCAACGCCGGATCGCCCGACGCCGCCCGCTTGATCGCCTTGCGAATCCGCGAGTATGTGCCGCATCGACAGATGTTGCCCGACATCGCCGTCGTGATGGTTTCGTCGTTGACGGTCGGCTTGTCCTTGAGAAACGCGGCCGCCTGCATCAACTGTCCGGACTGGCAGTAGCCGCATTGCGGCACATCCTCGGCGACCCACGCGAGTTGCAGCGGATGCCGGCCGTCCTTCGATAACCCTTCTATCGTCGTAATGCGTTTGCCGGCCACGGCAACAGCGGGTAGCAAACAGGAGCGCACCGCCTCGCCCTCCAGATGCACCGTACACGCGCCGCAAAAACCGCCGCCGCAGCCGAATTTCGTCCCGGTCAATTGGAGCCGGTCGCGCAACACCCACAACAGGGGCATGTCTTCCGGTACATTGTCGAGCGAGTGCCGCGTATCGTTGACCACGATCTCGATCATGCGCTGTCTCCTGAATGTCGTTGTGCAGCGCGGCGCATGCATGAGTGGATGCATGACAAGGGCCGCGTGCTTGCGGCCATTATTGAAAGCCGTTAAGCGCAACGCCAGCGACCATTTCTTCCACCGTCTGTCAGTCCGGCTAACACCATGTTGAAGCGCTATCCGTCCATTCAGTCGATGCAGGCCTTCCTGCAGGCCGCGCGCGTCGGCAGCTTTTCGAGCGCGGCGCGGCAGTTGTCGCTCACGCATAGCGCAATCAGCCAGCAGATCCGCACGCTCGAGGAGTTCGTCGGCCAGCCGCTTTTCGTGCGTGAAAGCGGCCGCGTGGTGCTGACCGATGCGGGCGTGCTGTTCGCGAATCAGTTGGCGGATGGCTTCGAACAGATCGATCGTGCGTTGTCGTCGGTGAAGGAACGCAAGGTCAAGCAGTCCATCACACTCGACGTCGATCCCGAACTCGCGCAGAGCTGGCTGGTGGCGCGTTTGCCGGCGTTACTCGGCGCGTTGACGGGCACGTCGCTCACTGTCCTGTCCACGCCGCGTCATGACCGCAGCGCGTTCGAGCGCGTGGATATGGCGCTGCGGTATGGGTATGGAGAATGGGACGGGTTCGAAAACGCATTGATTTGCGGCGACCGTCTGACGGCGGTGGGCTCGCCGTCGCTATTACAGGCACGCGGGCTCAACGTGCCGCTCACGCCTGAGCAGCTACTGGATTTGCCGTTGCTCGGCTATACGAAGCGTTCGTGGATTCCCTGGCTCGCCGCAGCGGGCCTGCCCGAGGTCGAGCCCGACGCCGTAGCGGTTTTCGATAACGCCGCAGGCTTGATCGCCGCCGCCAGCGCAGGCGTCGGCGCAGGTTTGGCGCGCGGCCTGCTCGCCGCCGACGCCCAACGCAACGGCAGTCTGGTCGAACTCACGCAAGTGGAAATTCCAACGCACTACAACCTCTACGCCGTGTGGCCGCGTGAGAAAGCCGAGCGTGTGGCGCCGCTAATCGACGTGATCCGCAACCTGGTCGCACAAACTAACAGCGCGCGTTAGGTCGTACTAGCCGCCACTTCCCGCACGGTATCGAGAAACCGCGACAACACCGGCGAAGGCGTCTCGGCCCGATAGCGCGCGTGCAGCGACACTTCGGGTCGCGGCGCGGCCACCGGCACAAATGCGACGCCGCCTGTCGACAACTGCCGCGCGGAAGAAGGCAGCAGCGCCACGCCCAACCCTTCGCGCACGAGACACAACAGCGTATGCACCTCGACCACTTCCTGTTCGATGCGCGGTGTAAACCCTGCTTCGACGCAACAGTCCTGTAGAAAGCGCGCCAGTTGCGACTGCCGCAAACCGAACGACACGAAACGCTCGGCCTCCAACTCCCGAAGCGCAATCTCCCCACGCGACGCCAGCGCATGCCCCAACGGCAACGCGACCACCGCCGACTCGCGCATCACCACTTCGCTGCGAATCTCCGGGTCTTCATGCGAGACGCGGAAGAAACACACATCGAGCCGGCGCTCTTTCAACGCGAGAATCTGCGCGGCCGGCGTCATCTCATGCAGCGTCCACCGCACTTGCGGATGCTTCTCCGCGAATACCCGTAGCGCGCGCGGAATCGGCTCGACCATCGCCGAACTGATGATGCCGATCTCGAGGCTCCCCACTTCGCCACGCCCCGCGCAGCGCGTCAGATCGATCGCGCGTTCGAACTGCGCGAAGATCAACGGCACCTGCTCTTTAAGTGTTTTCCCTGCCTCGGTGAGTTCGACACGATGTTGCGAGCGCGAGAACAACGCGGTGCCCATCTCCTCTTCGAGGATGCGAATCTGCTGACTCAGCGGCGGCTGGGAAATGTGCAGCCGCGCGGCTGCCCGGCCGAAATGCAGTTCGTCGGCAAGTACCGCGAAGTAACGCAACAGCCGGATGTCCATATCGCAAACGTATCAAGATCGTGGTTAAAAAATATTGTACAGAGCGTTTTTATCTTGTGAGACTGCATCGCAAGCAGCAGTGCACATCAGTGTGACACTCGATGCCGGCGAGGGGAAGGCGCACGAACACGGCGCCTTGCAAAGGGCCGCATGGGCAAGCCCAACGGGCTGAGTCCATCGATGCGCCTGCCCGCGATCCGGCAACTGGATACACCAGTTCCTCTCAAGGAGATCGAGTACATGATCATCGACACTAGCTGTTATCCGACCAACCTGGTCGACCTCGCGTGGCGCCATGACGGCGAGCCATTTTCCGGCGAGCGTCTGATCGAGGTGATGGACGGCCCCTACATCATCAACGGCAAGCCTCGCCGTATCGACAAGGCGTTTATTCAACCGCCTCAAGGCAACACCATCTATACGTGGACGGACGGCGAACGCTCGGGCCGCGAGTCGATCGACGACTACATGGCGTACACCGTGGAATGCGTTCAGAAGTATCCGGACCGTCTGCTGGGCTGTTTTGTCTATAACCCGCGTTGCGGTCCGGAGAACGGCGCTGAAGCGATCGAGTTCTACGCGAAGGAACACGGCTTCAAGATGGTGCAGTTGCAGGCCAACATGCATGCGTACCGTCCCGACCGCGCGCTCGACTGGCTGCGCCCCGCGTTGCGCAAATGCGCGGACCTCGGCCTGCTCGTGAAGCTGCATACCGGCGACGGCCCATACAGCATTCCGAGCGAGTGGTATCCGCTGATCCGCGAATTCCCGTCGGTGAATTTCATCATGGCGCACTTCGGCGTGCAGACGGGTGGCGTGTATTGCTTCGAACCGTATCAAATGGCGCTCGATACACCGAACGTGTATTGCGAATCGAGCTGGTGCCTGCAATCGCGCATCGTCGAATTCGCGAAGGTACTGCCCACGCACAAGATCCTTTACGGCTCCGACACGCCACCGAACGAGCCGGGCATGTGGTTGCGTTTGCTCGAAGTGCTGTGTCACGAACCGCCGCAAGGCCTGAATCTCGACGAAGACACGCTCGAGGATTATCTCGGCAACAACCTGGCCCGCATGATCGGCATTGAGCCGAGCGCGCGGCCGAGAAGCGTCGAAGAAGCGCAAGCCTATCTGAAACACCATGCCGGCGCCGCGAAGAAACACGCGGGCCAGGCCGACTACGCAGGAGCCCGCTGATGATCATCGATACCCATCTGCACCCCACGAATCTCGTCGACGAAGCCTGGCGCCATACCGGCGAGCCATTCACCGGCGAACGTCTGCTGAAGATGATGGACGGTCCGTACATCATCAACGGCAAGCCGCGCCGTATCGACATGGGCTTCATTCAGCCGCCGCCGGGCAACACGGGCTATCGCGACGGCAATCGACGCGGCCGTGAAGGCATTCGAGATTACATGTCGTATATCGCCGAATTGACGCAGAAGTACCCGGATCGCTTTATCGGCAACTTCACGTACAACCCGCGTTGGGGTCCGGAGAATGGCGCAGCCGAGCTCGAATTCCACGTCAAGGAATACGGCTTCAAGATGCTCAAGCTGCACGCGAACATGCACGGCTATCGGCCGGATCGCGCGCTCGACTGGTTGCGTCCTGCGATGAAGAAGTGCGCGGAATTGGGCGTGGTCGTGCTGATTCACACCGGCGATGGGCCGTACACGATTCCGACGCAGTTTTATCCGATCATCCGCGAATTCCCGATGGTGAATTTCATCATCGGTCACTTCGGGATTCAGACGGGCGGCAACTACTCGTTCGAAGCCTTCTGGATGGCGATGGATACGCCGAACGTGTATTGCGAATCGGGTTGGTGCTATCAGTCGCGCATCGTCGAATTCGCTCGCGAACTGCCGCGCAACAAGATCGTTTTCGGCACGGATTCGCCGCCGAACGAGCCGGGCATGTGGCTGCGCGAACTGGAAATGCTGTGCGGTCCCACGCCGCAAGGCATGAATCTGGATGAGGACGGTCTCGAAGACTATATGGGCAATAACATCGCCCGTCTGGTCGGAATCGAACCGACCAAGCCGCCGAAGGACCTCGCTGAAGCGGAGAAGCGGTTGAAGGCGACTTATGTGAATGACGTCACGCAGCCGGCTTAACGCTGACTGACTGATGGTTCAAAGCAGGCGCGGTCAGCGCCGTGCCTGCCTCTGTTGTCTCACACGGAGTTCACTATGGCGGATAACCTCTTCCGCGCCACGCAGGATTTTCATCGCTTTGGGCATGCGTATCGCGAGCACTATCCCGATGATGTTTTGACGCTCTCGCAGCCGGTATCCGCCGATCAGGATGTCACGGCGGTGGTCGCCGAACTCGCGGCGCGCGGGCAGCATCCCATGTTGATTTGCGAAAAAGTCGACGGTATCGCAACGCCTCTCGTCACCAATTTCTTTGCGTCACGTACACGCATTGGGCGCCTGTTCGATGTCGATGCGTCTGGTTTGTTCGACGCATATCAACAGCGTGCGAATGCGCCAATTGCGCCGGCATATGTGGCGAACGGTCCCGTGCTGGATCAGGTGATCGAAGGCGACGCCGTCGATCTCGCGCAACTGCCGATGATCCGCCACTTCGATACCGACCGCGGCCCGTACATTACGAATGCCGTAATCGTCGCCGAAGATCCGGTCACCGGCGTGGCGAACCTCAGCTATCACCGCTCGATGCGGCACGCGAAAAACGCTTTGGCCACCAGCCTGCATTCGCGCGGCCATCTCTGGCGCATGCTGCAAACCGCCCAGGCACGCGGCGACACGTTGAAAGTCGCGATGGTGATCGGCGCGCATCCGCTGTTCATGTTGGCGGCCGCCGCGCGCGTGCCGTTCGGCACCGACGAACGCGCAATCGCAGGCGGTCTGTTCGGTGCGCCGCTGGAACTGGTGCGCACGCCGCGCTACGGCATCGGCGTGCCCGCTTCCGCCGAGTTCGTGCTGGAAGGCACGATCGATCCTTCAGCCCACGCCGAAGAAGGCCCGTTCGGCGAATTCACCGGCTATTCATCGGACCGCTCGACCAACAACGTATTGCGCGTCGACACGATGATGCGTCGTGACGATGCCTGGCTCGTCGACGTGGTCGGCGGCCCGTACGCAGAGCATCTGACGCTTGCGCGTTTGCCGCGCGAAGCGGAGATGAGCGAGAAGTTGAAGGCGCGCTTTCCGTCGGTCACCGCGTTGCATTACCCCAACTCCGGCACGCATTTTCACTGCTACGTTGCGCTGAATCAGACTCGCGACGGCGAAGCGCGCCAGATCATGCTCGCGCTGCTCGGCTGGGATCCGTACCTGAAGAACGTCGTGGCAGTGGATAGCGACATCGACATCGCCAACGACTCGCAAGTGCTGTGGGCCATCGCCACGCATTTTCAGCCGCACCAGGACGTGTTTATCGTCGATGGCCTGCCGGGCAGTCCGCTCGATCCTTCGTCGTCCGCGGCGGGCACCACGTCGCGTATGGGTATCGACGCGACACGCGGCTCGCATTTCGACGGCATCCGCGCTCGCATCAGCGAACGCGCCTCGCAACAGGCCATCGACATTCTGGCCCGCGCCGCCGGAGCACAGCGATGAGCGCGCGGCGACTCGTGGTCGGCATCAGCGGCGCATCCGGCTTTGCGTACGGTGTACGCCTGCTGCAATTGCTGCGTCAACTCGATATCGAAACGCATTTGACCGTCTCGCGCAGCGCGCTGCTCACGATGACGCACGAAACCGACTACAAGTTCGCCGACGTCAGCGCGCTGGCCAGCGCCACCTATCGTTGCGACGACATGGCCGCGGCCATTTCCAGCGGCTCGTTCCGCTCGCTGGGCATGATCGTCGCGCCGTGTTCGATGAAGACACTTGCCGAAATTGCCAGCGGCATGTCGTCGAGCCTGATTTCACGCGCCGCCGACGTCACGTTGAAAGAGCGCCGCCCGCTAGTACTGCTGGCGCGTGAAACGCCGTACACGCTGGCGCATCTGCGCAACATGATTGCCGTAACCGAAATGGGCGCGATCGTCGCGCCACCCGTGCCGGCGTTTTACGCGCGCCCCGCTTCCCTCGACCAGATGATCGATCACACGCTTGGCCGCGTGCTCGATCTGTTCGGCCTCGAAGCGGGCACCGTCAAACGCTGGCGAGAAGTTGAAACACAAGCACCGTATATCGCCTGATAGCCGAACCGCAGTACGAACGAAGAAACGGAGACGAGCCATGAATCACATTCACACCACCCACAACGAAATCGAGAAAATCCCCGTCACGGTGCTGACCGGCTTTCTCGGCGCCGGCAAAACGACACTGCTCAACTACATCCTGCGCGAGAAGCACGGCCGCAAGATCGCGGTGATCGAAAACGAGTTCGGCGAAATCGGCATCGACGGTGGCCTCGTGCTCGAATCGACCGAAGAGATTTACGAAATGACGAACGGCTGCGTGTGCTGCGTCGGCGCGGTGCGCGAGGATCTGGTGAGGATCGTGCGTATGCTGGTAGAACGGCCGGACCGGCTCGATCACATCATCGTCGAAACCAGCGGGCTCGCCGATCCGTATCCGGTTGCGCAGACGTTCTTTCTCGATGATCCCATCGCCAAACAAGTCACCCTCGACGCCGTCGTCACGATGGTGGACGCGAAGCATATCGCTGCGCATCTGGACGATCTGGTACTCGACGGCAGCGACAATCAGGCCGTCGATCAGATCGTGTGCGCGGACCGTATCGTCATCAACAAGGTTGATCTGGTGGGACCGGACGATATCGCTTCGCTCACGCAGCGCATTCGCGGACTCAATGCCACGGCGGAAATCGTCGAGTCGAGCTATGCGCAGATCGACCTCGGGAAGATTCTCGGCGTAGGCGCGAACGAGTTCTCGCAGATTCTCGTCGAGACCGATGGCTTGCATGAAGGAGAACACGCGCATGGCCATGAAGACCATGAGCATGAGCATGAGCACGAGCACGAGCACGCTCATCACGACGACGATCACGCCGACCACCAGCACGACGAAAGCGTTTCCTCGGTTGGGATCGAAGTCGATGCGGATATCGACCTCGATGCACTGCAAGCGTGGCTCGCCGAGTTACGCGACTCGGATGCCGCGAACCTGTTCCGTATGAAAGGCATTCTCGCCGTGCAAGGCCAGTCGCATCGCTATGTGCTGCAAGGCGTGCACAACGTCATCGAACTGCGCGCGGCGCAAGTGTGGGGCAGTGAGCCGCGTTCGTGCCGCATCGTTTTCATCGGACGCGATCTCGATCGCGCCGCACTGACCGACCGCTTCCATGCCTGTCTTGCCGTGCCGGTTGCGGCCTGACGGGAGATCCGGTCGGCGCGCGATGTAGTGCCGCGCGGCTAGGTCCGCGCGGCGCGCTCCGATCGATAAACATAATCTGGAGACACGTCATGAACACCGCCATACACCCCGTCGATCGCATTCTGCCGAAGCGCCAGATGATCACGCTCGGTTTGCAGCACATGCTAGTGGCTTACATCGGCGCCATTGCGGTGCCGCTGATCGTCGCGTCGGCACTGAAGATGTCGCCGGCCGACACCACCGTGCTCATCAGCACGGCGCTGTTTTGCTCGGGCATCTCGACGATTCTGCAAACCGTCGGCGTCTGGAAGTTCGGTGTGCGTCTGCCGATTCTGCAAGGCGTCGCATTCAGCAGCGTCGGGCCGGTGATCGCAATCGGCACGAGTCCGGGCGTCGGCTTTGCCGGCGTGTGTGGCGCGGTGATTGGCGCGGGTCTGTTCACGATGTTCGCCGCGCCGCTGGTCGGGCGCTTACGAAGATTCTTCCCACCCGTGGTGACCGGCTGCATCGTGACGGTGATCGGCTTGCAGTTGTTTCCCGTCGCATATCAATGGGCCGGTGGCGGCGAGGCCGCGCAACAGCAGTTCGGCGCGCTGCCCTTCCTGAGCGTCACGCTGTTCGTCGCACTGGTGATTCTCGCGATCAACCGCTTTGCCAATGCGTTCCTGCGCAATCTGTCAGTGCTGATCGGTTTGATTGCCGGTGGCGTTCTGGCGTGCTCGCTCGGCATGGGGAACTTCACGAGCGTGGCGCAGGCGCCGTGGTTCACCATGCCGATGCCGTTTCACTTTGGCACGCCCGTGTTTTCGCTGGTGCCGGTGCTGACGATGATCGTCGTGATGGTGGTGCAGATGGTCGAATCCATGGGCCTGTTCGTCGCGATCGGCGACATCGTCGATAAGGACGTGAGTGAGGAGGACGTGGTGCGCGGCATGCGCGCCAACGGTCTGGCGAGCGCGATTGCCGGCATGTTCGCGGCGTTTCCGTTCATCGCGTTCATGGAGAACGTCGGGCTCGTCATTCTGACCGGCGTGCGCAGCCGCTGGGTGGTGGCGATCAGCGGCGTGCTGATGTGCGTAGTGGCGCTAGTGCCGAAGATTGGTGCGGTCGTAGCCTCGACGCCCTCCGCGGCGCTCGGCGGCGCAGGTATCGCCATGTTCGGCGTAGTGGTCGCGGCGGGTGTGCAGACGTTGGCGAAGGTGGACTTCGAGCGCAATCGCTACAACGTGCTGATCGTCGGCTTTACGATCGCCACCGCGTTGATTCCGGTGATGGCGCCACAAGTCTTCAAGCACATGCCCGACTGGACACAACCGTTCCTGCATAGCGGCGTGGTGCTGGCGTGCCTCGTTTCCGTGGTGCTGAACGCGGTGCTCAACGGCGCGCATGAAGAAGACGTGGTGCCGGCGCACAACATGGTCCGCGAATAACGGACGCTGCATGACGAGCACGGCCGTCCTTGCAAAGACGGCCGCTTCGCAGTAACTGAAAGGACATCGAATCGTGAGCATGCAAACTGAAGCGTTGCTGATCAAGAACCCTGCCGCCGTGATGAGCGGAATGGGCGGCGAGCGCGCAAGGCTCGGCCAGGTCGATCTGCGGATTCGCCAAGGCCGCATCGAATCCATCGCGCCGAATCTCGAACCTCGTGCCGATGAACGCGTGATCGACGCGCGTTCCTGTGTGGTTTATCCGGGCTGGGTGAACACGCACCATCATCTGTTCCAGAACCTGCTGAAGGCCGTGCCGTCTGGTATCAATGCGGATTTGCAGGAATGGCTGGCTGCCGTGCCGTATCCGCGTCTCGCGCGCTTTACGCCGGATCTGGCGCGCGTTGCCGCTCGCCTGGGTCTTGCCGAGTTGCTGCTCTCCGGCGTGACGACCTGCGCCGATCATCACTATCTCTATCACGCGGACGGCACCACCGAAACCGGCGATCTGCTATTCGACGAAGCGGCTTCGTTCGGCATGCGCTTCGTGCTGTGTCGTGGCGGCGCATTGCAGGCGGCGGGAGATCATCCGGGTTTTTCCAAAGTCGCGCTCAAGCCTGAGACGCTCGATCAGATGCTCGCCGATATCGAACGTTTGAAGTCGCGCTATCACGATGGTGGCGAGGCTTCGATGCGTCGCGTTGTCGTCGCGCCGACCACGCCGACGTTTTCCTTGCCGCCCGAACTGTTGCCTGAAGTCGCGCGCGCGGCTCGGCGGATGGGTTTGAGGTTGCATACGCATCTGTCCGAGACGACCCGATACGTCGATTTCTGCAAGGAGCGTTTCAACAAACTGCCGGTGGAGTTCGTTGCCGATCACGAGTGGCTTGGACCCGATGTCTGGTTTGCGCACCTCGTGCATCTGCAAGCGAGCGAGATCGCGATGCTCGCTGAAACTGGCAGCGGTTGCTCGCATTGCCCGGTCAGTAATGCGCGGTTGGGCAGCGGCATCGCGCCTGCGCCGCAAATGGCGGCCGCGGGCGTGCCGATGTCGCTCGCCGTGGATGGCGTGGCGTCGAACGAATCCGGCAGCATGACCAACGAAGCGCATTTCGCGTGGCTCGTGCATCGCGCGGCGCAGGGCGCGTCCGCGACCACTGTGGAAGAGACGATCCACTGGGGCAGCGCAGGCGGCGCAGGCGTGCTCGGACTCGACGCGGTCGGGACGCTTGAAGTCGGCAAGGCGGCGGACTTCGTGCTGTATGACGTTAGCGACCTGCGCTTCAACGGTTTTCACGATGTTGCCGTTGCGCCGGTGACGGCGGGCGAGCCGGCGCGCGTTCGCTACAACGTGGTGAATGGCCGCGTGGTGGTCGATAACGGCGTGATTCCGGGTCTCGATCTCGACGCGCTTCGTTATGAAGCCGCCGAGGGCGTGAAGTTGCTGCTGGCCGATTAAGCTAAGAGTCAAGGACACGCTGCGATGCAAAGCAAACGAATCCGGCTCGGTATTCTGACGCCGTCGTCGAACACCGCGCTCGAGCCGATGACGGCGGCGATGCTGAGCGAACTGCCGCGCGTCAGCGCGCATTTTGCCCGCTTCACGGTGACGGAGATCGCGTTGTCCGAGCAGGCGCTCGGCCAGTTCGATGTGAGCCGGATTCTGGCGGCCGCGCGTCAACTGGGCGATGCGCGGGTGGACGTGATCGGCTGGAGCGGCACGTCGGCGGGGTGGCTGGGGTTCGAGCGCGATCAGGCGCTGTGTCGACAGATTACGGAGGCGACGGGCATTCCTGCGACGACTTCAGTGCTGGCGCTTAACGAGATCTTTGAGAAGACCGGCGTACGGCGATTGGGTCTCGTTTCGCCTTATACCGATGATGTTCAGCAGCGGATCGTGCGTAACTACGAGAAGCTTGGCATCGAATGCGTGGCTGAGCGGCATTTGGGGCTGCAGGATAATTTCAGCTTTGCCGAAGTGCCCGATACACAACTCTCGATCATGATGCGCGAAGCCGCGTTCGCGAGACCGGATGCGGTGACGACCTTCTGCACGAATTTGCATGCGGCGCATCTGGTGCGTGCGTTTGAGACGGCTACGGATGTTCCCGCGTATGACACGGTGGCGACGGTGGTTTGGAAGGCGTTGAGGATGGTGGGGGTGGATATGGAGCCGTTGGGGCGGTGGGGGCGGTTGTTTGCGGAGGTGCGGTAGGTTCTTGCCTCTGAGCCATGACGCCGCGCCGCCCGCCGTCGAGTCGACAGACCGGAGGGCGCGACTCAAAACGCCCCCCCAGCAAGCGTCACGTCAAATCCTCGACGCCACCACAGGCGGCCGCGCCGCCACCCTCAAATACTCGACGCCCTCGGCAAACGACAAAGTCATTTGCCGCCCATCCCGCAAGCGAATACTAATCGTCCGATCCCGCTCATCGCGCGAACCCACCACGACCAGAAGCGGCACCTGCTTCTCGCGCGCATCGACGATCTTCTTCTCCAGCCGTTCAGGCCTGCTATCAAGCACCGCCCTGACACCGGCATCATCGAGCGCCTGCATGACCTCTTGCGCGTAAGCGCAATTCGCATCGCTAATCGTCGCAACCACGACCTGTTCAGGAGCCAGCCACACCGGCAACCATCCCTCGTGGTGCTCGATCAGCATCGCGATGAACCGCTCCATGCTGCCAAGCACCGCGTGATGAATCATCACAGGCCGCTCACGCTCATTGCGCTCGTTGACGAACTCCGCGTCGAGCCGCTCGGGCAACACGAAATCAAGCTGGATCGTGCCGCACTGCCAACTCCGCGCGCGGCTGTCCATCAGATGAAATTCGAGTTTCGGCCCATAAAAAGCGCCCTCTCCTTCGAGCACGTCGAACTCAAGACCAGCCGCACGCGCCGCGTTCGCCAACGCATCTTCCGCGCGTTCCCACGTTTGATCGTCGCCCGCGCGCATGGCCGGCCGCGTCGCTAGCGCGACCTTGAACTCGGGAAAACCGAGATCCGCGTAGACCGCGCGCAGCAACGCACAGAAGCGGCCGACTTCCGCCTCGATATGAGCCTCCATGCAGAACACATGCGCATCGTCCTGTACGAAAGCACGCGTGCGCTTCAGCCCTTCCAGCGAACCCGACGGTTCGTCTCGATGACAGGCGCCGAACTCGCTGTACCGCACCGGCAACTCGCGATACGACCGCACGCGCTGATTAAACACCTGCACATGACAGGGACAACTCATCGGCTTCAGACACAGCGCGCGGCCTTCTTCTGCATCGGCCAACGAATACATCGCCGCGCCGAACTTCTCCCAATGCCCGCTCTTTTCCCACAGCGAGCGCGCCAGCAATTGCGGCGTGCGAATCTCGCGAAAACCTGCGCGACGCATGCGCGCACGCACATAATCTTCGAGCACGCGATACAGCTCCCAGCCGCGCGGATGCCAGAAAACCATGCCGGCGCCTTCTTCCTGTTGATGGAAGAGGTCGAGTTTATTGCCTAGTACACGATGGTCGATGTCGTTCACAGTCTTGCTCCATTTGATCGGTTACCGCGAATGGATGCCGCAAACGGAGGTCCTGAAACGCCAAAGGCCCCGTCCGTTTCCGGCGAGGCCTTTGGTGGTTTGCCACAGCGTCCTGCTTCTAGTGCGCGCAACCTCCAGACGACCCGCCTGCGAAGGTGGTCGTCGTGGTGGTGACGGCAGCGAAGGGAATCGAATGGAAGTCCATGGATCGACAGTAAACGATTTTGTGACGGGACGTCAATCGCATTCTTGTCGCGCTCTGGTCAGAACGGCACGTTAAACGCTACGATGTATGTCTGATCCGAAGCCCGTGCGTCTGCGCGAAACTTCGGTCTGCAACTCAACCGATCAATCGAGCCTCTGACCTTGACTATCCATATCCGTCCCGCTTACGCCGCCGACGCAGCGTTGATTCTTCGCTTCATCACCGAACTCGCGGTGTACGAAAAGGCGAAGCACGAAGTCGTCGCGACCGTCGACGACATCGAAGCGAGCCTGTTTTCCGCCGCTTCCAGCGCGAAGGCGCTGATCTGCGAGATGAACGGGGAGCCCATCGGCTTTTGCGTCTACTTTTTTTCGTACTCCACCTGGCTCGGCAAGCAGGGGCTTTATCTGGAGGACCTGTACGTGTCGCCGGCATCGCGTGGCAGTGGCGCGGGCAAACAGATGCTGCGCCACCTCGCGCGCATTGCCTGCGACACCGGTTGCGGCCGCTTCGAATGGAGCGTGCTCGACTGGAACGAGCCGGCCATCGGCTTCTATGAATCGATCGGCGCGAGCGCGCAAAGCGAATGGGTGCGGTATCGGTTGGCGGGAGACGCGCTGAAGAAGTTTGCCGAGGGCGACGCGTGAGTGTTGCGCGTGTTTGCGCGCCCGCCGACGCTCACTCCGCCGCGCCATTCGCCACGGCGTCCACCTCGAACGCATCGCCCGTGGCAAAGAACGTCCCGCCGGCCACGTAGTGACAGGTGCGCAGATCGGGATCATCGCCGAAATGCCAGCGGTTGTTCGAGTACACGCGGCTATCCGCATACGCTGCGACAACTTCGCCGATGATCAGATCGTGGCGCTGGCTATCGTCCGGAATGACTCTGCACTCCATCCACGTGATGCAACCCGCGAGCATGGGCACGTCGATCTGTTGCGCGGGGAACGTCTCCAGGTCGAAGGCGGAGAACTTGTCGAGTTCGGTGCCCGCGTTCGTACCCACCGCCAGCGTTTGCGCAGCGAATCCACGGCTCGGCATTTGTAGTCCGAACACGCCGCTTGCCTCGATCAGTTGTCGCGTGAGCGTGCGGCTATCCACTACCACCACGACCTTCGGCGGATTGAAGTCGAGCGGCATCGCCCACGACGCCGCCATCACGTTCGAGCGGCCGCCGTGCGCGCTGGTGATGATCGTGACCGGCCCATGATTCAGCAGCTGCGTGGCCCGCGGCAAGGCCACGGGTTCTCGGGTGATTTTCATACGTAGATTCCGCGTCAAATGAATGAGAGCGATTGTAGCGTCGGGGCTCGATACGCGCTGCGCGCTGCGCGTGCCATTTCTAGCCGATCCAGGCGAGAATGCAAGACCGTCGAACTCGTTGGAGGAGCCGTGCGCATCGTCTGCCTGCATACCGCTAACAGCAACATCGCCGCGCTCGCGAACTGAAGCTCAAATGTTCACCGAGTACATCGTCAAATGGGATCTGCAGCAGGACGGCGAGCCGATTCGCACGCACAGCAGCCGGCTGCTGCCGGTGCGCCACCACGGCATGCCCGCAATGCTGAAAGTCGCGCAGGAACCCGAAGAGAAATTCGGCGCGCGGTTGATGCTGTGGTGGGACGGCGAAGGCGCGGCCCGCGTGCTCGCGCACGATGCCGACGCCCTGCTGCTCGAGCGCGCGCAAAGCAGTCACGCGCTGGCGGATCTGGCACGCACCGGCAATAGCGACGCCGACGACCAAGCCACCGACATTCTCTGCGCCACCGCCGCGCGGCTCCACGCGCCGCGAAACAAACCGCTGCCCGAATTGATCGATTTGCCACGCTGGTTTGCAAGCCTCTGGCCTGCCGCGCAAAAATACGGCGGCTGGTTGCAGGACAGCGCCAGCGTCGCGCAAGCTTTACTCGCCACGCCGCAAGACCCTGTGGTGCTGCACGGCGACATCCATCACGGCAACGTACTCGATTTCGGCCCGCGCGGCTGGCAGGCGATCGACCCGAAAGGCCTCTACGGCGAACGCGGATTCGACTACGCGAACATTTTCTGCAATCCCGACGACAAATCGGCATTGCGACCGGGGTCGTTCGAGCGTCGCGTGGAACGGGTCGCGCGGATGGCCGGACTCGACCGGCGCCGTCTGCTGCAGTGGATACTGGCGTGGTCCGGTTTGTCCGCGGCGTGGATTATCGAGACGGGCGAGGCGCCCGACATCGATAGGGAGATCGGCAAGCTGGCTGCCGAGGCGCTCAAGCGCTGAAGCGCAAGTAAGGTCAGGCAAATCAGGGCGGCAACTCGTGAGCCGCCGCCCAGGCGTGCCTCAGTGCGGCGCTTTACCGTTGGGGACGGCGTCCAGTGGCTTGTGCTGTTCCTCACCAAGTCCCGGGAAGAACGCGTTCCAGGCGGCCCGCACGCCTTGCGCCGCGGTGGCCTCGGCGGCGATCGATTCGGTCTCGCCTTCGCCGGCTGTTGATGGATCGGCGGACAAGCCGCGCCAGTGTGTAAATACGAGCAACGGCTTCTCCGTCCATACGCCGTCGCCAAATTTCGCAAAAGCCGTGTCCCCGCTCGTCAACTGCACCTCGTACCAGCCTTCACGGACGGGCGTGTGGGCCTCAAGCTCAAACCACGGGGTCGGTTCGATTTCCTTCATGTCGTCTCCGGTCGGATAGATCGTCATAGATAACCACAACAAAGGCATTCTTCATGCCCGGGCCAACAACGACCCGGTAAGCGCGCTTGCGGCACCACGTATCACGCGATGTTGCAGTGCGGCGCGTGCGGCATGAGCTGCGGGCGATCCGTCGATGTCGCACACTCCGAAATCGCCGCGCATAAGCGACACGATAGCGCGACATGGCCCGCGCGGACAAACGCAAAAAGTTACACGTGCATCTTCGTGCCCGACGTGGCTGCCGGACGGCGCTTCGGCTTGCCGTCCAACTCGGCCGCGAGCCCGGCCAGCACGCGAATTGCGGGCGCCAGTCGTTCGGCAGGCGTATTGCCGTAACCGATCACGAGCCCATTCGTTTCGGCGCGCGGCTGTAACGCGAAACCCGACAGCGCACGCGGATTGAGCCCTTGCGCGAGCGCGCGTTCGGCCAGGGTCCGGTCATCGATGCGCGGCGGCAAGCGCAGCGTCAGATGCATGCCGCAATTGCCGCCGAGAATCTGCGACGGCGCGAAATGCGTGGTCAGCGCGTCGCGCAACGCCTGCTGGCGCTCGCGATACAGACGCCGCATGCGCCCGAGATGCCGCCCGAACTCGCCGCTCTCGATGAAATGCGCAAGCGCCAGTTGTTCCAGCCGATGGCCGCCGCGCAGCATCTCCTGCACCGCGACGGCAGTGTGCGCCGCGATCGGTCGCGGCAACACCACGAAGCCGATGCGCAGCGCGGGAAACATCGTTTTGCTGAACGAGCCGACGTACAACACCGGCGCGTCCTCCACCAGCCCTTGCATGCTGGCAATCGGCTCGCCGGTGTGGCGGAACTCGCCGTCGTAATCGTCTTCGATTAGCCACGCGCCGCTGCGGCGCGCCTGGGCAATCAGCTCCAGACGACGCGCCACGGACAGCACCGAACCCGTCGGATACTGATGCGCGGGCGACGTGTAGATCAGCTTCGGCGGCTGCGTGCGCCATGCGTCGGATGGCACCGCCATGCCTTCCGCGTCGACGGGTATCGGCAGCGCGGTCAGGTCGCCCAGATTGAACGCGGCCTTCGCGCCGCGATAGCCGGGGTCCTCGACCCACGCGACATCGCCCGGATTGGTGAAAAGGCGCACGCACAGGTTCAGCGCCTCCTGCGCGCCCTCGGTGATCACCACCTGCGATCCTTCGCAGCGCACGCCGCGCGCCATGCGCAAATGTGCGGCGATGGCGTCGCGCAACGCGGGCTCGCCAGCGGGCGTGCCGTAGCCCAGCGCGAGGGGCAATGCGCGCTCCATCGCGCGCTCGAGCGCGCGCCGCCACGCGGTCACCGGGAATCGGTCCAGCGCGGGCGTGCCGGGCGTCAGAGGGAAGGTGTTGTCGGCGTGGGTGCGCGTGGCCGCGAACTGCCCGACGCGCGACGCGTAGGCCACCTCCGGCGCGGCAGGCTGCGAGGGCGGCTCACCGCGTGCGGACGGGCTGGAGAGCGGGCTCACGCGCGTGCCCTTCTTGTCGGCGACCACATAGCCGACGGCGGCCAGATGCTCGTACGCGATCACCACCGTGTTGCGCGAGACGCCCATTTCCGCCGCGAGCAGGCGCGACGACGGCAGCAGCGATCCCGCCGGCAAACGGCCCGCGAGAATCGCCTGCTGCAGGCGCTCGAGCAATTGTTTTTGCAGCGGCTCGGGCTTTGCACCGTTGCCGGCGGCCGCCGACGCAGCCGGGCTGGCAAGCGGGCCAATGATCTCGATCATCGCAGCTGGACCTATCAAATGAGGTTGGCGTGGATCTTTTTAACATACCACGTTTGCCGTATCGTTCTCCATCATCGACGATCATTCGTAACCGACAGCAACCATCTTGCATGGGACCAGAGATATGGAATCCAGACGTAACGCATTCGACCAGCCGATCGGCGCCCCCGTGCCGGGTTGGAACGGCGCTCAGGCCCCTGGCCGCGAGCCGCTGGTAGGCCGCTATTGCCGGATCGAACCGGTGGACGTGGAACGTCACGCCGAGGACCTCTACGACGCTTACAGCTCCGCCACAGACGGCCGCGACTGGACCTATCTGACGGTCGGTCCGTTCGAGAGTCTCGCCGCCTATCGCGAGCATCTGACGCGCGCCGCCGCCTCCACCGATCCGCTGCACCACACGGTGATCGATCTGGCGACCGGCAAGGCTGTCGGTACGCTGGCGCTGATGCGCATCGACCGCGCGAACGGCGTGATCGAAGTCGGCCACGTCACGTATTCGCCGCGCCTGAAGCGCACGCGCATCGCCACCGAAGCGATGTTTCTGCTGATGACGCAGGTGTTCGACAAACTCGGCTATCGGCGCTTCGAATGGAAGTGCGATTCGTTGAACGAGCCGTCGCGCACGGCGGCGTTGCGCTACGGCTTCACGTTCGAGGGGATCTTCCGTCAGGCGATCGTATATCGCGAACGCAATCGCGATACCGCGTGGTTTTCGATCATCGACAGTGAATGGCCCGCACTGCGTCCGAGCTACACGCGATGGCTGGATACCGGCAACTTCGATGCGCAAGGCCAGCAGGTCGAACGGCTGGTGGATCTGATCGCACAGCAGCGGTCATTGGCAAGCGGCGACGCGCAGTGAGCTGATTGTCGAGCCGGCCGGCGCACACGGCTCGCTCGACGTAACCGGCAACTGCGGCGCGCGCCGCGCGCCGGCTCAACCTGTATGTGCCTGCCGACGCAGCACGATGGTCGGCTTGCCTTTGTACGTGGTGCGATGTTGCTCACGATAGCCGCACTTATGAGCGACGCGCAGCGACGGCAGATTCTCCGGCGCGACGATGCAGGCCGTCTCGCCATCCGGCCATTGCTGGTCGGCCCACTCCAGCGCGGCACGCACGGCTTCGGTCGCGTAGCCGCGGCCATGCACGGCCGGGTCCAGCGCCCAGCCGACTTCGGGCACCATCAATGACGGCTCGATCTCGCGATGGTAGTCGGCAAAGCCGACTTCGCCGAGAAACCGGCCGCTCTCCTTTTCCCGCACGACCCAATAGCCATAGTTCAGCATCGCCCAATGACCGGCGTAACGCAGCAGACGCGCCCAGACTTCCTCGCGCGTGAAGGGCTTGCCGCCGATATAGCGGATCACCTCGGGATCGGACCACATCGCGTAACTTTCGAGGAAATCGTCGCGGGTGTGGGGTCGCAGGGTGAGGCGGGGGGTGGTGAGGAGTGGGGGAGCAATCGACATTGCGTAGGAGCGGATAGTTGATGGAGTGGCTCGGCAAACAGCGGTTCGATGATCGCAGATTTTTTGCGCGCCTGGGACGTGGACAAAATCCTGGCCGTGCACGCCGCAAGCTATGGCATGCGAAGAGACTTCGCCCTACACTCGCCGGGTACGGCCATACATCGTTGCCACGCTCACCACCGCTCCGTCGATGAAACCTCGCCTGCGCTACCTCACCGCGCTGATCGTGAACGTCGCCTTGCCCTGGCTCGCCTACCGGCTCGCCTTCCCGCACTGTGGCCAGCTCGGCGCGCTGGCCGCGTCGGCGTTGCCGCTGATTGCGTGGATGAGCTGGGATCTGCTTCGCTATCGCCATTTCGACGCGCTCAGCGCGCTCGTGCTGGTCGGCATCCTGCTTTCGCTGTTGGCGATCAGCGTGGGCCTCGGCGGCAACGCTCGAATGCGCGAGATCGAAGAGCCGATGGTGTCCGGAATGATCGGCGCGTCGTTCCTGGTGTCGCTAGCATTGCCAAAGCCGCTCGTGTTTTACCTCGCGCGCTCGACCATGTCGCGTGAGGATCATCGCAACATCGAGAGCTTCGAAAAGCATTGGCGCGAACGTCCCTCGCTCGTCGCGTACATCCGCTTGATGACGCTCGTGTGGGGCATCGGCTTGACGGGCGAGAACATCTTGCGCAGTCTGATCGTCTGGCAATGGCCCGATGACCCGCACTCGGCCATCGCGTCCAACGTGCTGAGGTACGGCGTCTATGCCGGCCTGACAGCCTGGACCTTCTGGTGCCGCCGGCTCATCAAGCAAGATGCGCTGCGCTATCCGGACGACACCGTAGACCCGACAAAGACAAACCCCCTCGCCAGTTCATGAGCCCGGCCCTCACGCCAGTTCGAGAAAGCGCGCCAGGCACGGATTGCGATTCGCCGGCGACCACGCCAACACCTGTTGGATCAGCGGCGCATCGACCAGCGGCCGGAACACCACGCCGGCTAGTTGCGCGCGGCGCATGGAAGCCGGCACCAGCGCCACGCCCACCCCTTCGTCGACGAGACTCAGCACCGTCTGTTGCAACTGCACTTCGAAACGTATGTCGGGTTCGAAGCCGCCGGAGCGGCAATGCTTTAGGATCGTCGCGCGCAACGTCGGTGCGACTTCTTCGGATGCGAGCACGAACGGTTCGCCGGCGAGTTGCGCAATCTTCAGACGCCGCGCGCGAGCCCGCGGATGGCTGCGCGACAGCGCAACGCATAAAGGCTCGCTGAGAATCGTGCGTGTGGCGAGCCCCTTGTCCGGCACGTTCGGGAACATGATGGCCGCGTCGATCTGGCCGGCCAGCACCTGCGCGGTGAGATCGTTGGAGACGACCTCACGCAAGTTCAACGCGACTTCGGGAAACGCGGCGCCAAAAGCTCGCGCATAACCGGGCACGACGCTATACGCTGCACACATCGTGAAGCCGATCGCGAGCTTGCCGGCGTCGCCATGCGCGGCGGCTTGCGCGTTGCTGACGGCTTGCTCAACGGAGGCGAGAATCGCTTTCGCATCGGCGTAAAAACGCTCACCCGCGGCGGTCAAGGTCACGCTGCGCGGGCTGCGCTCGACCAGCGTCACGCCGATGCTCGCCTCCAACGCCGCCAGTTGCCGGCTCAACGGCGGCTGCGACAGATTCAGACGCGCGGCCGCCCGGCCGAAATGGCGCGTCTCGGCAAGCGTCACGAAGTAGCGCAGCGGCTTGATATCGATCACGATGCACTCACGCGAAATGACAATGCAAAAAAGGTATTGTCCGGCACAAAAAACAGTATTGGATTGTATCGCCGCTAGCCACTACGCTGGCGAATCGCCATCCTCCCCACATTTCTGCGCCGATGTTAGCCACCCTCGAAATCCTGCTCCCCGTCTTCGGCCTGATTTTCGCGGGTTTCGCCTGCCGCCGGCGCAACGTGCTCGGACCGAACTCGGCGTCGGAGCTGAACCGCTTCGTGGTCTGGCTGGCGCTGCCGGCGTTGCTGTTCGACATCATGGCGCACGCCACCTGGCAGCAGCTCTATCAACCGGCTTTCGTCGCCACATTTTCGATTGCGTGCGTCAGCGTGTTCGTCCTGATTCTGGCGATGCGGTTGATGAGCGGCCGGCATCTCGCCGATGCGAGCGTCGATGCGATTGCGGCCTCGTATCCGAACACCGGCTATATCGGCTTCCCGCTGGGCATGATCGCGTTCGGCTCGGCTAGCCTGACGCCGACCACGATCGCCACGATCCTTGTCGCGTGCGTGCTGTTCGCGGTTGCGATCGTGCTGATCGAAGTGGGTCTGCAGACCGAGCGCACGCCGCATAAGCTGGGTTTGAAAGTGCTGCGTTCACTGGCGCGCAATCCGCTGATCGTGTCGCCGATTGCGGGCGTGCTGTTTGCCAGTCTCCATGTCGCGTTGCCGGCCAGCGCGGAGACCTTCCTGAAACTGCTGGGCGGCGCGGCGAGTCCGTGCGCGCTGGTGAGCCTCGGCCTGTTCCTCGCCGAGAAACGCCCGTCCGACGACGGCGCACGAGGCATCTCCTGGTTGCTGACCGGCGTCAAGCTGCTGGTGCAGCCGGCGCTAACGTGGTGGCTCGCGGCGCGCGTGTTCGGACTCCCGTCCACGCTGGTCGAAATGGCGGTCATCCTCGCCGCGTTGCCCACTGGCACCGGCCCGTTCATGCTCGCCGAGTTCTACGAACGTGAAGCGCATATCACCTCGCGAACGATCTTGCTGTCGACCGTGGGCTCGATCGTGACCCTCTCATTGCTGCTGCCGTTGATGGGCCATCGCACGTAAGCGCATCCAGGCGCATCCGAACGCGCCGACCGGCGCGCAAGCTGCACAGGCCCGCGCCTCGCGCTATGCTTCGCGAACGGATCGACCCGGTCCGCGACCTTCATTTGCAATACGCGAAGCCTGACCTTAAACCCCCGTGCCCAAAGCCCGCCCACCCGAACTCCACGACGACGCCGACGCCCGTTCGCTCGCGCGGCACTATCCGCGCGGGCTGCGCATCGACCCGCATTCGCACACTTGGGCGCAGGTGCTGTACGCGGTATCGGGCGTGATGTGGGTCGAGGTCGGCCGCGAAGCGCTGGTCGTGCCGCCGCAGCGCGCGGTCTGGCTGCCGGCGGGCACGCTGCACTCCATCCACATGATGAGCGAGGTGGAGATGCGCAATCTCTATCTCCACGCGCGCAATGTCGGTCATCTAAGCCGGCGCAGCGACGTGTTCGAGGTGAACGGCTTGCTGCGCGAACTGATCACCTCGATCGCGGAGCATGAAGGCAGCGACTCGCGCGATCAAACCTATCTCGACGCCGCGTACCGTCTCGCCATGCTGGAACTGGGACACGCGCCGCGCTCGTCGCTGCGCATCGCGCTGCCCGATGCTTCGGACCGGCGGCTCGAAGCGTTGTGCCGCGCGGTGATCGACAATCCGTCGATCGCGATCAGCTTCGAGCAGCACGCGGCTTCGGTCGGGGCGAGCGTGCGAACGCTGGCGCGGCTCTTCACGCGCGAACTGGGCGTCGGCTTTGCCGAATGGCGCCGCCAGGTGCAACTGGCGGTCGCCGTCTCCTGGCTCGCCGAAGGACGCCCGGTGAGCAGCATCGCGCGCTCGCTCGGTTTCCAGCCGAGCAGCTTCAGCGACATGTTCCGGCGCGAACTGGGCGCGCCGCCGACCGGCTTCGATCCGAGCGGCACGTTGAGCGAGGCCGCTTCCGCTGTCTCGCCCGAAGCCGCAAAAAGCCGTCAAAGTTGATCAGCTTCGCAGCATCGCGGGCGCACGGCTTTCCACGCGTCTTGTCCGAATTTCGAAAGTCTTTGTCTCAACGCCTTTCTACCGGTCACCTAGACTAACGTTCAATCTGCTGCGCGAAGCAGCCCGGAATCCAATTGGAGCCACACACGATGAAAGCCATCCAGTTCAAATCTTTTGGCAGCCCCGAGGTGCTCGACTACGCCGATCTGCCGACGCCGCAAGCCGATGCCGACAACGTCGTCGTGCAGGTCAAGGCGGCCTCGGTGAACCCGAGCGACGTCAAGAACGTCTCCGGGCATTTCGGACACACGGTCTTGCCGCGCACGCCGGGGCGCGACTTCAGCGGTGTGGTGGTGGACGGCCCGCAAGCCTGGCTCGGCGCCGAAGTGTGGGGCACCGGCGGCGACATCGGCTTCACGCGCGATGGCACGCACGCCGAGTTCATCAAGGTGCCGCTCGCGGCACTCTCGCGCAAACCCAAAACGCTGAGCCATGCGGAAGCCTCCGCGATCGGCGTGAACTTCGTGGTCGCCTGGCTCGGCACGGTCGAGTACGCGCATCTGCAAGCGGGTGAAACCATCGCCGTGATCGGCGCGGGTGGCGGCGTGGGCGGTGCGGTGGTGCAGATTGCCAAGGCGCGCGGCGCCCGTGTGATCGCCGTGGACCGTCATCCGCTCGACGCGGACACGCCGGCGGGCCGCCTGATCGACGACTACGTGCCGTTCGATGAAAACGTCACGGACCGCGTGAGGGCGCTCACCGACGGCGCGGGCGCGGACGTGGTGTACGACACAGTCGGCGGCGTGGCGTTCGAGACCGCATTGAGCCTCGTCAAACGTCGTGGCCGCGTGCTAGAAATCAGCGGCACGGGCAAGCGCCGCGTCGAATTCGATCTGATCGACTTCTATCACAACGAGACGCAATTGCTGGGTGTGGACAGCGCAAAGCTCGGCGTCGCGGAATCGGCGCCGTTGATGACGGCGCTGGTCGAAGGCTTCGAAACCGGCAAGCTGACCGGCCCGGCCATCGCGCAGACATTCCCGCTCGAACGCGCTCGCGAAGCCTACGAGGCCGTGGCCGCCGGCACACGCGGCCGGGTCGTCATCACCATGTAATTGCCGTCGCGGCCGGCGGGCGTGGCAGCCCGCCTCTCACCTGGATACAACAGTCATGAAAGCGTATTTGATCTCGCTGGCCGCCGGTGTGCTGGTCGGCCTCCTCTACAGCGTGATGGACGTGAAGTCGCCCGCGCCGCCGACCGTCGCGCTGGTCGGGCTGCTCGGCATGCTCGGCGGCGAACACATGATTCCGTTGGTGCGGACCTGGCTGGCATCAGGCATTTATTGACACGCATCTTGCCGGCGCGCCTCGCTCGCGCCGGATTCAGCGCAGTCGTCGGATAAAACACCGGCGCGGCCGCCTCTCCAAGGGGCACCTTTTCCGTCACCCTGCGTCACACGCTAAGATTGAGCCCGACGGGCCCGTGCGTCGCCCGCCTACGACAAGAAAAGCTTTGCCTCGGAGAATCAGATGCCTGAAGAATATGAAGTGCATGGTCCGCACGACCATGCGGTGGAACACGCCGGTCATCACGATGTGGATCCGTTCGCGAGCCGAATGGCCGTGATGACGGCCATTCTCGCGACGATCGGCGCGCTGTGCGCGTACCAGAGCGGCAACAGCGAAAATCTCGCGCTGTACTACAAGAACGAAGCCGCGATCAAAAAGACCGAAGCGTCGAACCAGTGGAACTACTACCAGGCGAAGGGCGAGAAGCAGAATCTCGCCGAACTCGGCGCGGCGCTGTCCACCGGCAACACGGACGCGCATGCGAAATTCCTCGCCGACGTCGACAAGTACAAGCAGCAGAAAGAGCCGATCCGCGCGAAAGCTGAAGCGATCGAAAAGGAAGTCGTCGATAACGACGCGCGCAGCGAAGGGTTGCTGCACGGCCATCATCGCTGGGCGCAGGCCACCACGCTGATTCAGGTGGCGATCGCCCTGTGCGCGATCACATTGCTGACCCGCAAGAAATGGCTGCGCAATCTCTCGTTCGTGGTGGCGGGTGCGGGTGTGATCACCGGCGCGTTGGCGTTTTTCTCGGCTTGATGGGTGAAACATCGCGCAGCCATAGTGGCCGCGCGGTGCGAATGAAGGAGTACAGCGTGATTGATGGGTCCGCGGTTCTAGGCGTTTTCTCTGTGTACGTGGCCGGCGTGGTGATTCCCGGCCCGAACTTCGTCGCGGTCGCGCACAAGGCCGCATCGGCGACGCGCGTCGAAGCGCTCGCGATGGTCGGCGGCATCGTGCTGGTCAATCTGTTCTGGGCAAGCTGCGCGATTCTCGGCGTCGGCATCGTGTTCACGGCCTTTCCGTGGCTCGCGTTGGCGGTGAAGCTGGCCGGCGCCGGCTATCTGATCTGGTTCGGCGGACGCCTGATCGTCAACGCGTCGGCGGGCAAGCCGACCGCCGGCGTCAATGCCACGGCAGGCGGTTTCCGGCAAGCGTTCGCGCAAGGCTTCGCGACCAACATCGCGAATCCGAAGTCGATGGCGTTCTTCGCCGCCGTGTTCTCTTCCGCCGCGCCTGCGCATGTGAGCGTCGGCACGTTTGCCGCGATGCTCGGCATGGTGTGCGTGGTCGCGAGCAGCTGGTACGGGTTCGTCGCACTCACCTTGTCGCATGAGCGGATCGCGACCGCGTACCGGCGCTGCAAGGGGTGGATCGACCGCGTGTGCGGCGGGCTGATCGTCGCGTTGGGCGTGCGTCAGTTGATCCGGTAGTTCTGCGCTCCTACGCACGAGGCGTGCGTTCAGACTGTTTTGCACTCCATCTCGCGTCGAAAAAGGCGGGTATTAAAGAGATACCCGCAGCGCGGCTCCATGACATAAATTGAGGAGGACGTATTACCGTCAGCGCGTGTGCGGCGAACACCGCATTCGGCGCGATCTGTCATGGAGGAATCGCTGTGAGAGAAACAACTGATCCGTCAGGCGAGGTGACCGCCAACCTCGAGGAAAGCATTCTTATTCCGCAGCTCGGCTGTCCTGCGGGCAAGATAGGCGTAGCAGTCGCCGATATGCTGGAGCGCTCGAATCGCGCCGTCATCATTACTTCATTCGATCTACTCGACCTGCACGCGAACGAGCGAGTGCTAGAAGTGGGCATCGGCAACGGCGGCCACATCGCCTTCGTACTCGATCTGGCTGAGAGGTTGCGCTTCACCGGCATCGATATATCGCCGACCATGATTGCCGCCACGCGCTGCCGCAATGCGGAGTTCGTGCGCGACGGCCGCGTCAGGCTCGAAAGCGCCGACGTCGTCGCCATACCGTTCGCCGCGGCTTCGTTCGACAAAGCGGTTACGAGCAACAGCACATACTTTTGGCCCGACCTGACGGCCGGCCTGAAAGAAATACGCCGCGTGTTACGCGTGGACGGCACGCTGGTGATCGCGGCCATTACGCCCGAGGCAGCAATCGAGATGCCTTTCGCAGAGTACGGCTTCACTGTGCATGACGCGGCGGCACTCGAAGCCGCCTGCGTGACCGCGGGATTCGATCGGATCGGCATCACCCGCTACCTCGAGCCGCTCAGCGATCCGCCGCAAGAGCGTGGCCCGCGCGAGTTTTATCTGCTGCGGGCGAGCGCCGTCTGACACGGCCGCACAAGTCAGCGCGATACACGGCGAGCTTCAATGCGCGATACCGTGTGCGCGTTCGAGCAACAACTCGCGCTCGCGCGCATTGCGCGTCATCCCGGCGGCACGTTCGAATTCGGCGCGCGCTTCTTCCACGCGTCCGAGCTTCGCCAGCAGATCGCCGCGCACGCTCGGCAGCCAGTGATAGTTCGCGAGTGCGGCGTCGCTTGCCAGCGCATCGACGATCTCCAGGCCGGCCGCCGGACCGAACGCCATGCCGACCGCCACCGCGCGGTTCAACTCGACCACCGGCGACGGCGCTACCTGCGCTAGCGCGTCATACAACGCGACAATCTGCGCCCAGTCGGTATCGCTCGCGCGACGCGCACGGGCGTGACAGGCGGCGAGCGCCGCCTGCAGCGCATACTGGCCGCTCGCGCCGCCCAACGCATGCGCGCTGTTAAGCGCGGCCAGCCCGCGACGGATCAGAAGCGGATCCCAGCGGCTGCGATCCTGATCGAGCAGCAGCACCGGACGGCCTTGCGCATCCGTGCGGGCATGCGTGCGCGAGGCCTGAATCTCCATCAGCGCAACGAGGCCGTGCACTTCGCTTTCGTCGGGCACGAGGCCGCTCAGCACACGGCCGAGCCGCAGCGCTTCCTCGCAGAGCGCCGGACGCATCCAGTCGTCGCCGGCCGTGGCCGAGTAGCCTTCGTTGAAGATCAGATAGATGACCTGCAGCACCGAAGCGAGCCGCGGCGCGCGTGCGTCCGCCTGCGGCACCTCGAACGGCACCTTGGCCGCCGAGAGCGTGCGCTTGGCCCGCACGATACGCTGCGCGACGGTCGGCTCCGGCACGAGAAACGCGCGCGCGATTTCGTCCGTGGTGAGGCCGCCAAGCAGGCGCAGGGTGAGCGCGACGCGTGCATCGGTCGACAACACCGGGTGGCACGCGGTGAACACCAGCCGCAGCAGGTCGTCGCCGATATCGTCGGCGCGGGCGGCATCGAGGGCATCGACGAAATCGGGCACGAGATGCGCCTCCATCGCGTCGAGATCGTGACCCAGCTCCTGGCGCTTGCGGGCATGCAACGCTTCCTGCCGCAAGCGGTCGAGCGCACGGTTCTTTGCGGTCGCCATCAGCCATGCTCCCGGGTTGTCGGGCACGCCCGCGTCGGGCCAATGTTCGAGCGCGGCCACCAGCGCGTCTTGCGCCAATTCCTCGGCGAGCCCGACGTCGCGCACGATCCGCGCGACATGGGCGATGACCTTGGCGGATTCGATCCGCCAGACTGCCTCGATGGCACGGTGGGTGGCTGCCGTGGTCACAGCTTCAGCCCGCTGCCTTGCCGTTCGGGTCCATGTAGATGAGCTCCCAGATGTGGCCGTCGATATCCTCGAAGCCGTGCCCATACATGAAGCCGTAGTCTTGCGGCGCGCGCGGTACGGTGCCGCCGGCGGCGAGCGCTTTGGCGACCAGCGCATCCACCTCCGCCCGGCTTTCGCACGACAGGCCCACCAGTGCTTCCGTGCTTTCCTTCGGATCGCACAGCGACTTGCGGGTGAACGACTTGAACAGGTCCTTGACCAGCAGCATCGTGTAGAGGTTCTCGCCGAGGATCAGACAGGCCGCCTGTTCGTTCGTGAATTGCGGTTCGAAGCTCAAACCGATCGCGCTGAAGAAGGCTTTCGATCGTTCGAGATTGTCGACCGCGAGATTGACGTAGATCTGCTTATGCATGATGGAGTCCGGTGATCGGGTTATGGCTCGGGCGTCTGCGGCCCGGTGCGCCGTGTTCAGCTCGCCTCAGCGAGCGTCTTCAGATTGTTCAGGCCGTCCTCGAAATCCTTGCCGACCATTTTGTCCATGCTGAAGAACACCTGAATCAACTTCGACATGAACGGCGCGGGTCCGTGCATCGCCCAGGTCACTTCAGTCGCACCCGTTTCAGGCTTCAACGTGAATTCGGCCATGTTGTGCGCTTCGAACGGCTTCAGAAAATCGAGGTTGAGCGTCACGCTCGACGGCACGGCCGTATCGACGATTTCCATTTGCCCCACGCCGACCTTTTCGCTTTGCCACGCATAACGCGCGCCCTTGCCGTTCGGGGTGCCGCTATAGGTGCCATGGGTCGCGGGGTCTTTACGCAAAAACGGATTCCACAAGTTGAATTGATGGAGATTGTCGATCAACGAATAAATCCGCTCGGGCGGCGCCTGGATGCGCACGCTGCGCTCGATGCGAAAAGTGTCGGGCCGGGTCGCCGCGTAGACCAGCAGCAGGCCCACGGCCGCGACCACGGCAATCAGTATGGTCTTGAGCATGATGAATCCTCTCGATAAAACCGGAGCGGCGCGCGCCTTGCGTTTCCGCTTCAGCGCTTGCCGGCTTCCAGTTCGCGGAACCGGTCCAACTCCGGGCCGGGTTCGAAGTCGTCGAGTTCGAACAATTGACGCACTTCGATTTCGCCGTCCGCTTGCTCGCCGAACGGCGCCGGAAAGCGCCGCGCCCATTCCATGGCTTCTTCACGCGAGCGCACCTGGATCAGCGTGTAGCCGGCAATCAGTTCCTTGGTCTCCGGAAACGGGCCGTCGACCAGCGAGCGCTTGCCGCCGCTGTAGCGAACGCGCCAGCCTTTCGAACTCGGTTGCAGGCCGGTGGCGTCGAGCAGCACGCCGGCTTTGGCCAGTTCTTCGTGGTACGCGCCCATCGCGGCCATCAGGGACGCTTCCGGCATCTCACCGGCTTCGCTGGCAGCGGTCGCTTTTACGAGGATCATGAATCGCATCGCCGTTACTCCTTATCGTTGTGAGAGGGAGAGCCGCGCCCCTAGGCTGGCTTCTTACTCACACGACGAGCAACGCGCAGCCGGATCGACACACTTGCCGATCCTCCAGGGAAAACCCCGAGAACAAATGCTGTCGATGCGCGAACCGGCTAGAGGAAACAAGGCCCGAGCTTGCGGACTTCGACCGTGCACCACGTTGCGGCCGGGCAGGCTTGGGCAATCGCCACGGCTTCTTCACGCGTTTCGCAATTGAGGAGAAAGAACCCGCCGACCATTTCCTTGGCCTCGGCGAACGGGCCGTCGAGCAGTTTTGGGTGGCCGTCGCGCACCTGTACGCGCACGGCGTCATTCAAGGACGTGAGCGATTCGACCGCGACCAGTTTGCCGCGCTCTTTCAGATCGGCGGCGAAGTGCACCATCTGATCGTAGACTTCGCGGCCTGCGGCCTCGCCGCGTTCAATGCGTTGATTCGGGGGTTCGACGATGAGCAGCATATAAGACATGGTGTCTCCGATTTTGATCGCGCCGCGGATGTGAACGCCCTGGAGGCGTATGAAGACAAAAACGCGCGTGCGGTGGGCTTGCGAGAGGCAGTCTAACAAGCATGAAAGCCTCCGGCAAACCCGATCCGGCGCTGACGCGGCGGCCAATCGGGCGTCTTACGGAGACTCGTAATATGCGCACGTCATCAGGAATGCTTTTTACCGTGCGGCACAATAACGCCACGTTGAAATCATCCCCCAACGCACTAAAGACCGCCGTGAAGGTGGCGTTTTATCGTGTTGACACACGTGAATAACCGGCTTCCAATTTGAGGACGGTGCACGGTCCAGATTGCGCGCAATGATTGGCAAAATCTGCCCGCAAAAAAACGGCCGATTCACAAGCAATCGAATGATTAGAGCAGTGGGGAAAATCATGCATCGATCGTTAGTGCGCAACGGCGTTGCCGCCATCGTGGCCCTGGCCTTTTTCCAACTCAGCGGTTGCGGCGGTGGCGGCGGCTCCAGCTCCAATTCGGGCTCCAGCTCGTCGAGCACGCCGACGGTCCCGACGACCGTCCTCACCGGGACGGTGACCGCAGGCAGCCTCATGCCTGACGCGCATGTCACGGTGATCGATTCGACCGGCGTCTGGGTTAACGGGTCGGCCAACGGGCAAAGCGTGTACTCGATCTCGGTGAAGGGCATGACGCCGCCGTTCCTGATCGTCGCCAGCGACGCTGCCCGTTTGTCCGCCCCGCTCGTTTCGGTGCTGGCCCAGTTACCGGACGGCCCGGCGCCGGCCGTCGCCAACGTCACGACGCTGACCACCGCGGTTGCCGCCATGCTCACGGTCTCCGGCAACCCGCTCGACCTCGCGTCGCCCACGGCGCTTGCCAAGGTAGCCCAGGCCACCGTGCAGATCGAAGCCGATACGCTCAGCGGGATACTGGGGACTATCCTCGCGCGGAACGGCGTCGGAGGGATCGACTTCGATCTGATGGGCGGGGCGTTCACACCGGACCATACCGGCGTCGACGCCGTCATCGACGCGGTGTCCGTCGTCCCGGCCGCTAACGGCGGCTTGATGCTGCTGTCGAATGCCGCGCCCAATACGACCGTGGCGCTGAACAGGAGCACCACGCGAGGGGTGATACTCGACCCGCCACCCGCACCCGCGAATTATCTGGAACCGCTCGCGACGCTGCTGACCGCCTGCGCCGCATCCGGGACGTTCAACGCGTCCTGCTCGCCGGCGATCGACGCCACGTTCCTGGAGAACGGTTCGACCGATCTCGCCGTCGGCCATGGCTTCACGGATGCGGACTTGACCGGCGCCGTATTTGGTTCGCCGAAGACGCTCGCCTTCGTCGCACTCAACGGCAAGCAGCAGACGCTCGTGCAGTTCCCGGTCACGCTCTCGGACGGCAAGTCGGCGGGCCTGTTCTACAGCATCGTGCAACAACGCGCGACGCCGGTCACGCTCACCGACGGCACGCAGTTTGGCTGGGATCTGATCGGCAATCAGTCGCAATTCGCCGTGTCGATCAACTCGCAAATCGCGCGACGCGCCTTCCTCGATTTGAAGCCGAACGATGTGGACCGTTACGAGTCGGGCCTGATGATCACGATCCCGACCGCGTCGAATCCGTCGGTGTATTCGGCTTCCGTTACCGGTCCGGGTCTCGCCGCGCCGGTCTGGCTGATGCAGCGCACGGTCCCCGGTGGCAGCACGCTGGCTTTGTCGGACGCGGCGTTGAGCGCCGCGCCGGTGTCGCCTGCCACGACCGGCAGCAACACGACGTTTTATCGCTGGTCGTGGCAATCGATTTCGTCGACAGCGAACTTCCTCGCGCCCGCCGCGAGCGGCTACTACGCCGTGCACCCGGTGGACGCGAGCATCGTGCCGCTTTACTCGACCTACACGATCACGTTCTACGACAGGAACGGCGCGCAACTCGGCCAGTCGCCGATCATCAATCCGGGCAGCGCATTGAGCGCGGCGGCTGGCAACTCGATCGTATGGCCGACGCTGCTGCCGGATTTCGCCAATCAATTCCTGACGCCCGGCGGTTCGCTCGCGGGTCTGCAGAGCACGGCGAGCGTGACGTGGTCGGGCCTCATGAACGGGCAGGACCTCGCGTTTCCGGTGACATCCGTGCAGATTCAGGCAACCGGTCTGACAGCCTCGGGGCCAGCCCCGGAAGTGGACGGCTATTTCGTTGGCGCGCCGAACGGCTCTGCCGTCGTCGGACAGTATCAGGCGACGGTCAGCGCAGGCAGCAATTCGCTCGGCGTGCTGACTTGCTTGAATTGCGGATTCCCGCCGCTGACCTCGGGATATTCACGGCTCGTGCAATTGAACGGCGGGCAGGACACAACCGCGTTCTACGATTCGACGGCGTACAACGATTAGTGCCGTCCCTTAGTACGTCAACGCGGCTGAACGAAAAAACGCCCCACGTGGGGCGTTTCATCTGCGCGTATGAGAAAGGAGAAACGCGTGCGGGCGGCTCAGACCGCGGCCTCCGCAATCGCCTGCACCTGCGCGGACCTCATCAATCCTTCGATCATTCGCGCTTCCGCGCTCGCGATCTCGCTCAGCGATGCCACGGATAGTTGTCCGTCGAGAATCGCCAACGCCGTGCACAAGCGGGCGTATTCGCCGTCTTGCAGTGCCCACGCGCCTTCGTCGTGTTCACGCATATCGAGCTGAACCATCGCCGCATGTGCGCTTTCGATGTCAGACGGAACATCTTCGCCAAGACCGAGACGCGCCAACTCTTGCGATACCAGCAAATGCCGGCTCAAGGTCATATGCAGATTCCGCGAGCCGTGGCCGTGCCGGAATGCATCGAGGGCGGTGTAGCACTGCAGGAGCATCGCCGACGTAACCGGCTCATGAGCGGTGCGGCTATAGGTCAGCGCGCGCAACAACGGGGACATGGCCGACTGGTTGTGCTTGCGGACTCGCGATTTACTGGACATATCGGTTCAACCTCCTTCTCTAACTCTCGGCTTCGCCACCGAATTCTTCTGCTCCGGTGGCAAACGCCGCCAATACGCCGGCGGCTTGACAGGCCCTGATGTGAGTCTGTGCAGCCATCATGGCAAGCAACTATTAAGACAGACTTAAACGACTTCAAGTCCGGTTTGTGTGCAGCATCCCACACTACGCAGCCCGCCGGTTGTTCGATTCCGCCAAAAGCGTAGCGCGCAGCGTAGGGATATCGGCTCGAACTTGCCAATTGCAAGTCGCGTCGCGTGTCACGACGAAAAAAAACCCTGTTCCCGCGAGGGAACAGGGCCTGACAGGATGGAACAGTCGTACTCGCGCGTGGATGCTTGCCGACGTATACCCACCGCAAACTAGCAAAGCTGTTGTTACTTGAACTACACCTGCTGAAGCTGTGTTGCATGAACTGCCACTGCAAATAAAGCTGTTCTGCGTGAACTACCACGACAAATAAAACCGTGCTGCCCATACTGCTGCTGCGAAAAAACATTCGTTTCGGAACTGCTCACTGCAATCACAGCCGGGTCCTTCGCCTTCAACATCGCCTGGCTGCAACCCCCTGCTGATTCACGCGCAAATTACATGGATCGCGCGCCGTTTGCATTGCTTCTACTACCTACTGCTTTACTGCCCTGCTGCGTTCGACAACCGCGGCAAACTGCCATCAACGGTACGGTTCAAAACAACGCGGGGGAAGACCGCGTCGATGGGGCTCGGTGATTTGTCGCTCCATGGAAAACAGTGTATTCCGGCACATGCGAATGCAATTGGGCGAAGCGAAGGGATTTGGCAAGCCAGTTTGGCGAATCGGTGTAACAGCCCGATTTCCTCAGAGGTGAGTAGCGCGTAGCCTGCGCCGCCACTGCGAAACATGCGGTTATTGACTGGGCCAGTTCGTCGTCGACGACGTCGGCCGCACTGCCGAAAAAACGCGCCGATCGGATCAGCAACGACGCGAGCGACGGCGCGTCACCGTCGCTCGCTGACCTTCGAGCATGGGCGCTTGCAAGACGAGCAGCGTGATCTCGTCAACCGCGGGAGACAAAATCGCTGATCGTCAGCAGCACTTTTTCGCCTGGACGCGCCAGCAGTTTTCTCTCCGCCACGGCGGTAATGCGTTTGCGGCCGTCCGCGAAAGTCTTCAGTACGCGGTCCTCGCCGGCGTCGCGTTGCAACCAGAAATGCTGTTCCAGGGCCTCACGCGTGACGGCGCACTCGAGGTCCCGTCCTCGCGTCGAAAGCTGGAAAATCACCGCGCGTCCGTCTGCCGAGACGCTTGGTTCAAACTCGATAATCTCCATGGCCCACCTCGCAAAGTTCGTTAAACCGCTCGCCGTGTTGAACGAACGACACCGAAAAAAACTGAATGTAAATGCGAAACACGCGTCGAGTTCCTTCGACTGATCAATGCACGCTAACGCGCCACGGCCAGGCTCACTGTGCGCTGGACCACCGTCGAGTGGGCCGAAGCATGCGCGCTCGACCAGCGCGGACGTTTCGCGCAGAACTCATGCAGCAGCGCATTCAACCCTTCCGTCATGGCTTGCGTACCGCGCCGCACGCCGCGCAACGCGGACGATAGCGCGAACCAGGAATGCGGCGGCCGAAGCTCGTGGCACATGCCGCGGGCATCGGCAAAGCGCAGACAACCGGTATCGGGATAAAAGACGAGCGTCATCGCGTCGCCGTCGACCCCGTGCGTGACCGTATGTGGTTTCGTATTCAGCATTTTCGTTGTTATGCCAGGTTGGCGTCGTGTCTCGGTGGTTCGACGTACGAACCCGCACGCGCCAGCAATTCGCGGATGAGGCAACAGCAAAGCGCATGCCAACGAGCGCAAAACGCATCGCACGCACCGCGGCGAGCACGACGCAAACAGCCGGCAACATGCCGCCAGCAAGCCGCAAACGCCGACCGCGCCTGAAGCAACGCACGCGGTAGCGCACGAATCCTTCGCAGCGCGGACCTTATGACGACGGCATCGGCGCGACCGGCGACTAGCAAACGCGAGAGGCACAAACATAACCGCGTGGTAAAAAAGCGCTGCTGGCGCAACAATTCACGACCATTCTTACTGGCCGTCGGCACGCCGGCAACGTTACCAACATGTCCGTTCAAGAACCTGTCTTCACCCTGCGTCCGGCACTGGACACGGACGAGGCCTTTCTATTCGAGCTGCGCAAGGCGACCATGACGGAGCACCTCGCGCGCGTCGGCGAACCGTCGGACGATACCGAGCATCGCGCGCGTCTGCTGCATCGTTATGACACAGCGCGCGTGATTTGCATCGACGGCGCGCCCTCCGGTTTGCTCAAAGCGCATCGCACCGGCGCCGAGTGGGTCGTCGTGCAATTGCAGATCGCGCCGGCGCTGCAAGGGCGCGGCATCGGTGAACGCGCGCTGCAGATGGTGTTGCGCGCCGCGCAGGCCGACGCATTGCCGGTCACCCTCAAGGTGCTCAAAGGCAATCCCGCGCAGCGACTGTACGAGCGCCTCGGCTTCGAGATCGTCGGCGAAGATGAGAGACAGTTTCACATGAGGCGCGCGCCGCGCGCGTCGGCGGAAATTGAAGCAGAATGAATGTCGGATAAAGACTGATACGCAACGGACCTGTTATGACCTTTCGCGACACCTCCGCCATCACAAGCTGGCACGCCCACGTGTATTTCGACGCGGGCAGCCGCGACGCCGCGTGGACTTTCCGCGAGCAGATCGACGCGCACTGGGGCGACGCACTGCAACTGGGCCGCTTTCACGAGCGCCCGGTGGGACCGCATCCCATGTGGTCGTATCAACTCGCGTTCACGCAGGCGCAGTTCGCCGAACTGGTCGGCTGGCTCGCGCTGAATCACGGCGCGCTGGACATCTTCCTGCATCCCAATACCGGCGACGCGTTACGCGATCATCGCGACGCAGCCGTGTGGATCGGCCGTTCGCACGAACTGGTGCTGAGCGCGTTGAATTGACCGCTGTGAACGCGGCGCGCGGCGGACCGAATCACGCGCCGCCTCTTGCGGTTCACATATTCGAGTACGAACTGCACCAGCCAGGCGCGGCGACTTGCTTGTCGCCGAACAGCGTGCACCCGCCGTATGCGTCGTTGGCTTTGCCCTGGAACAGCGAGCAGTTGCCGCAATTTTGTCCGGTGGCGTAGCCGGGGAACTTCGCTTTGTCGACCTTGGACGCGTCCTCTCTATAGCCGACGGCTTGCGCCTTTGGATCGGTTTCGTTGAGTGTATTCGCGGTGTCTGCGAAGGCGGCACGGGTGAGCATGAGCGCTGAGCCTGCGCTCACGCCCAGCAGCAGAAAATGGCGACGCGACGTTTTCATATAGGTCCGATGGAAAGTGGGGACTTGCCTCGATCGCGATCGAGCGCCGTCAATCGAGAAATCGCGTGAACCGTTCGACTGGTTCGCGCTCGGTGCGTAACGTGTTGACCAAAGCGGTTTCGTCGGCGAAACCGAGTGACATGCCGCACACCAGTTGCTCTTCAGGCGGCAAGCCGAGCTGCTCCGCAATCACCCGATGAAACGGTGTAAAGGCGGCCTGCGGACACGTATCGAGACCGCGCCCGCGCGCGGCCGTCATGATCGCCTGCAGAAACATGCCGTAGTCGAGCCAGCTGCCGCGCTCCATCACCCGGTCGATGGTAAAGAACAAGCCCACCGGTGCGCCGAAGAAGCGATAGTTCTGCGCATGCTGCTCGTGCATACGCGCCTTGTCGCCCTTTTCGATGCCGAGCAGGCCATACAGATCCCAGCCGATTTTGCGCCGCCGATCGATGTACGGCGACACCCATCGATGCGGATAGTACGGATACTCTTCCTGGTACAGCGCGTCGCGTTGCGGGTCGTCGTAAGCGTCGAGCAAGGCCTGTGAGAGACGCGCCAGCGACTCGCCCGTCACCACACAGACTTTCCACGGCTGCGTATTGGTGCCCGACGGCGCGCGGCTGGCGGCTTCAAGAATGGCTTCGATATCGGCGCGCGGCACCGGCGTGGGCAGAAAGGCGCGAATCGAGCGCCGCGTGACGAGCGCGGCGTCGACGTCGTTGACGGGTGTGGTCATCGGCGAATTCCGGTGGAACCAGCAGTTGTGGCGGTCTGCGGGAATTCTAGCGCGAGCGCGCACTTTCCCGCTGGCGGGCCGGCAAGCGTCGGCCGCGCGCAGTTCGGTTTAACGCAGCGGCGTTTTCAGCGCATCGATGAGATCGAGCGGGTCGTAGGGCTTGCGCAGCAGGATCGCGTGCGGCAAGACCGCGCGCTGCGCCGGCGTCAGCACGAGGTCGTAGCCGGTCAGAAAGATCACGCGCAGATCGGGCCGCTCGCGACATACCTCGAGCGCCAGATCGATACCCGACTTGCCCGCCAGCCCCACGTCGGTCAGCATCACGCTGATCGCGTGTTCGCTGAGAATCTGCTTGGCGTCATGCTCGCCTTCGGCTTCCAGAATGTCGAAATCGAACGTGCGCAGCAATTCAGCCGTGCTCACGCGAATCAGTTCGTCGTCTTCCACCAGCAGAATCCGCAGCCGCGTCTGAGTGACGAAACTATCGGCGCTATCCGGCATCATGGGTCGGGCTTGCAGCGTCTTTACAGCAGGCCCACACACACCGCGGCGACGATCGATCCCAGCACCAACACCGCGCCGATGGTCTTGCGTTTGTTCAACTCCGTCCAGAGCAGAACGCCGGTGAGCGACAGCAAAATGATGCTGCCCGCGAGCGTATCGATCAGCAGCACCCATCCGACGCTCAGGCCGACGCCCTTGTGCAGGTTCGTCAGCATTGCGAGAAACGTGTTCTCGCTGCGCTTGACCGTCACATAGCCGTTGCCCACCCAGTACTCGGCGGAAGTGTTCTCATGCGGCGACGCGAAGTTGAGCTGCCAGCGCTCCGGCTGGACGACGCTACGCTCGCCCCATGCCACCGGATGAGCCGGCTCTTTCTGAACGCGTCCGGGCGTGCCCGCCAGTTTCAGTTCGTGCTTAAGCCACTCGCCCAGATCACGCGGCGTTTCCGGCGCGGGTTGCGGCAACGGCACCTGCAGCACCGCTACTTGCGGCTCGCCGGTCGACACTTTGAGCGGTCCGCCGCGATGGTTCAGCAGGAACCCCGTGGTGCCGAACAGCAAACCCAGCGCCGCGCCCCACAAGCCGATCCAGCCATGCACCTTGCGCAGCCATCTGACGAAGGTGGCGCGGCGCGAGCGCTGCTGGCGCGCTTTCAATTCGTCGTTGTCCAGCCGCTGCGGCTCGCGCGTCGTCCGGTCGATGCCCGCGGGCGCTTGAATGTCGATTGCCTCGGGTACGCTCACGTCTCGCTCCATGTCCGCAACAGGTTGTGATAGATGCCGACGAGACTGCGGCGCGCGGTATCGTCGGCGTTGGTGGCGTTCAGCCGTTGAATCGCCGTATCCATGTCGAACAGCATCGCGCGCTGCGTATCGCTGCGCACGAGGCTTTGCACCCAGAAGAAACTCGCGATCCGCGCGCCGCGCGTGACCGGCGTGACCTGATGCAAACTCGTCGCCGGATAGACGATCATGTCGCCGGCCGGCAGTTTGACCTGCTGCACGCCGTACGTGTCTTCGATCACGAGTTCGCCGCCGTCGTAGTCGGCGGGATCGGAAATGAACAGCGTCACCGAGACGTCGGTGCGCAGTTTCACGCCGTTGGGCAGCACGCGCACGGCTCCGTCGACGTGACTGCCGAACTGCATGCCGCCTTCGTAACGATTGAAGAGCGGCGGATACACCTGGTTCGGCAACACCGCGCTGATGAACAGCGGGTTGCGCTCGATCGACGCGAGAATCACGTCGCCGAGTTCACGCGCAACCGGCGTGTGCTCGGCGATCTGCTGATTACGCTTGACCGGCGCGCCCTGATAGCCGGCGGTCGCGCGGCCGTCGACCCAGGCATCGCCCGCCTGGTCGAGCCGCTCGCGCACGAGCTGCAACTGCTCGGCGTTCAGGACGTTCGGAATGTGCAGCAACATGGTGTTTCCTTTTTTGCGTCGGCTTGCCGTCTTCGAAAACGGCAAGCCTAACGTATCCGTTCAACGCATATCAAAAGCGGTAGTCGAACGTCGCCAGCAACGTGCGTCCGATACCCGGCACGGAACGTCCACCGTCCGACGGGATCAGCGCGTCGTAGTAGTACTTGTTGGTCATGTTCAGCAAATTCAGGCGCACGTCGTATTTCTTCGCGTGGTACGCAGCGGTCGCATCCCAGCGTGTGTAGCCCGGCACTTGCACGTAGTTCGTGTTCGATGCATAGCGCGGCGACATATACGTCGGACCACCGCCGATTTCCCAATGCGGCGTGAGCGCGTAGGTGGTCCAGAACGTCAGCGTGTTGCGCGGCGTGTTGGCTGGCACGTGTCCTTGCGTACCGTCGCGCGCACTCAGGATGACGGCGTCCATGTACGTGTAGCCGCCGAACACTTGCCACTTGTCGGTAATGTGGCCCGTCACGCCGGCCTGGAAACCGTCGACGCGAATGTCGCCGTCGAGCTCGTATTCGGTCGGCGAGACTTGCGTGCGCGCGTTAGTCTTTTCTTCACGGAAGAACGACGACGTCACCGAGAGATTGCCGCCGAGCAGATCCCATTTGCCGCCCACTTCGTACGATTTGGTCGACTCAGGCGCAAGGTTCTGCGTGAGGTTGGTCACCGTCAGCGCTTCGAGCGACGGATTGAACGACGTGCCGTACGACACGTAGTACGACTGCCAGTCGGTCGGCTGATAGATCACGCCGGCGCGCACGCTGGTGAAGAAGTTGGTCTGCGTCGCATAGCCTGGCAGGCTGATCGTGTTGTGGATCTGCGCCTGGAAGCGATCCCAACGCAAACCGCCAATGACCTTCCAGTTCTGCCCGATCGACACCGTGTCGTTCACGTAGGCGCCAATTTCATTCGAGCCGGAATCGGCGTAGTTGCCGACCGTGGTGGTCACACCGGCCGGGTTGGACAGATACGCCGGGTTCAGCATCGTCACGACCGGCAAGTTGTTCCGGGTGGACGCCTGGTTCGAATAGCTGTCGTGACCGAGGTCGATACCGGTGATCAGGTCATGCTTGATCGGGCCCGTGTCGAACTTGTATTCGAGCATCGTGTCGTTGTACAGCGAGTGGTTCTCGATCACACGGTCGTGGCTTTGCAACTTGATGAACAGTTGAGACGGCGACAGCGTCGTGAAATTGCCATTGGTCAACGCGGTGCTGGTGGCGAGCGGTCCCGTCAACACCGCTTGCGGCGCGGTTTCGCGCGCGTCGGTCATCGAGTGCGAGAACTGCGTCTGGTTCGTCAGGATCAGGTTGTCCGAGAACTTGTGCTTGATGCCCGCCGTGAAGGTCTGGATGTCCTGGATCGTGCGGTCGGTGGTCAAGCCGTAGAAGGTGTTCTTCGGCACCGGCGACGGGCGGCCGTTCAACGCCTGCACGCCGTAGTCCGGCATGTCGTAGTTGTGCTGGATCAGCGCGGAGATCGTCACTTCGGTTGGTGTGCCGATCCCGAAGCGCACTTCCGGCGCGATGCCGTAGTCCTTGTTTTTCATCTCGTCGCGCGTCGAACCGAGGCTTTGGCCGAACGCGTTCAGGCGAATCGCCGAGGTATCTGTCAGCTTGTGGTTGACGTCGACGGTGCTGCGATATTTGGCGTCGGTGCCGATCATGCCCGTGACTTCCGCCGAGTCATGCAGGTTCGCTTTCTTGCTGACCTGGTTGATCACGCCGCCCGTCGAGCCGCGGCCGAACAGCATCGACGACGGGCCGTACAACACTTCGAGTTCTTCGAGGTCGAACGTGTCGCGATAGTACTGGTTGCGATCGCGGAAGCCGTCCAGATAGATGTCGTTCTGTGCGGTGAAGCCACGCAGGTTGATGTTATTGCCGATCTGGCCGCCTTCAGCCGCGCCGATCGTCACGCCCGGCGCGTTGCGCAACGCGTCCTGGAACGAAGTGGCGCCTTGCGATTGCAGCACGGCCTTGTTGATGACGGTGACGGTCTGCGGAATATCGCGCAGCGCCGTGGGCGTCTTTGCACCGACCGTCGCACGCTCCGCCTGGAAGTCCTGTTGTTCCGCCTGCGCCGCGACGCCGATGGTTGGCAAGGTGCCGCTGTCGGCTGCGGTGGTCGTCGTCGTCGCGTTTGCATTCGCGGCCGACGGCTGCGAAGTGGTTTGCGGAGCAGTCTGCGCGACCGCCGGAGTCGCAAAGGGAACGGCAAAAGCTAACGCTAACGCAGTCGCAAGCGGCGTGTGGTTGAACATGGGAATTCCCGTCGGAAATGCGCTCGCCGGATCCGCATACCTGAGACGGAATCGATGACAAAGCCGCAATTTGGCTGGCTGCCGGTCGCGTGCGCAAGACGCCGACGACGGGATGGCTGGCTAGTGGTTAAATGAGAATCGCTATCATTCCACACGCATAAAAACGCATCAATCGCGACGCGTCTTACCCCTAGTAACAGAATTGTTTCTATTTTTTACTGATGTAGGCATTTTGTAATTTTTAACCCGGCTCTCATCTCAGTTCATTACAGGTTTGTAATATTAAGCGTGTTGAAAGGAAAGACTTTGACGGTCGAAAGCATAAAGACGCCACCCGAAAGCTTTCAAATAAATAACAACTGACTGCACCCGCGGCCGGCACTCAATCCCGAGTCGGTTTATCCTTTTTGCAACACTGCCTATCGAACTGTTCCGTTCATCCCCGGAGTTGACCATGCAATACCGCAAATTCGGCCGCACCGGCCTGACCGTGTCGCGCCTATGTCTCGGCACGATGACTTTCGGCCTGCAGACTGAAGAAGATGTCTCGCATCGCATTCTCGACACGGCGGCAGATGCCGGCGTGAACTTCATCGACACGGCCAATGTGTATCCGCTCGGCGGCGGTGAGAACATTGCGGGCCGCACGGAGGAGATCGTCGGGCGCTGGCTGAAGGGCAAGCGCGACCGCTTTATTCTGGCGACGAAAGCGGTGGGCAAGATGGGGCCGTCGGCGTGGGATCAAGGCGCGTCGCGCAAACATCTGCTGAATGCGATCGACGCCTCGTTGCAACGCCTCGGCACGGATTACGTGGACCTCTACCAGCTCCACTCCGACGACGCGAATACGCCGCTCGACGAAACGCTCGAGGCGCTGGACGTGATCGTTCGCTCAGGCAAGGCCCGCTATATCGGCGTATCGAACTTTCTCGCGTATCGGCTGGCGCGCGCGTTGGGCCGCGCCGACGTTTTGCGCGTGGCGCGCTTTGTCTCCGTGCAGCCTCGCTATAACTTGCTGTTCCGCCAGATCGAACGCGAATTGTTGCCGCTCGCAGCCGAGGAGCAATTGGCCGTGATGCCGTACAACCCGCTCGCGGGCGGCCTGCTTACGGGCAAGCATCAACTGGATGCCGCGCCCACGTCTGGCCGTTTCACCGAAACCGTCGGCAAGGCCGGCGCGATGTATCAGCAACGGTACTGGCACAAACGCGAGTTCGAGACGATCGAGCAATTGAAAGCGATCGTGGCGCCGACCGGCGAATCGCTGACGCGGGTTTCGCTCGCCTGGGTGCTGGCGAATCCGCTCGTCACGTCGGCGATTATCGGCGCGAGCCGTGCCGAGCAATTGAGCGACACGCTCGCGGCGTCCGAGCTCGTGCTCGATGACGAGATCAAGACGAAGCTCGATGAAGCGAGTGTGGAATATCGTTGGGGTGACGCTGCGCGATGAGCTTAGTCGCCGGCGGCGAAGGCCGCGGCGTTCATCGCCCGTAACGCAGCACCGTACTCGTCGCCGCAATCACGTGGTCCTTGATTGCGGCGAACAACGCGTCCCTCGTCAAACCGGGCGGCAGCGCATCCGGCGGCAGATCGAGCGCATAGACTTGCGCGATGTAGTGATGCGGATTGTCCCCCACCGTCGGGCATGGCCCGCGATACCCCGTGCCGCCCGTCCGATTCGTGCCCGCGACGCTGCCGGGCGGCTGGCTGACGCCGGCACCGAGCGAGGTTATCGAGGGCGCGACGCCATACAGCACCCAATGCACGATTCCCAGACCCTTCGCGCCGTCGGGATCGAAAAGGGTCACCGCATAACTCTTCGTGCCGGCGGGCGCGTTGCGCCATTGCAGGGCCGGCGATACATTGCCGCCACCGCAATCGTTCGCGCTCGCCGCGTGGGTCGAATCCAGCGTGCCGCCGTCGGCCAATCCCGGCGACGACACCACGAAGACTTCTGCCGCTCGGGCATGCACCGCGGCAAGCGCCAGCACGGCAGACACGCCGACCGGCAAAAGGCGTCGTGCGACGCCGAAGCGATTGCTGCGAATCATCGTTTCTGACTCCGGCCAGGGTTCAGCGGTGGTCCAACATCACTTGAAGCGGCCCGTCCGCGCGTTCGCTTCGGGCAGTTGCCGCGTCTCGCGCACGGATCTCGGATGCCATAGACGCGCGCCGCCTTCGATACCCGCATCGTTCGACACGGTGGCCACGTTCGCCGGCAGATCGAACGCGAGGCGCGCCGCGTTGCCGCCGCCGATCCACAGCTTGTCGTAGTTCACCAGCGCATCCAGAATCCCGATCACCTTCTGAACGCGCCGGTTCCAGCGTTTATTCCCGGCTTTTTCACGTGCCGCGTCGCCGATGTATTCGTCGTACGCCACGCCCTTCTTGCTGACCGGGTGATGGGCGAGTTCCAGATGGGGCATCAGCTCGCCGTCGCGGAACATCGCCGTGCCCGCGCCCGTGCCGAGCGTCAGCACGAATTCGAGGCCCTGGCCTTCGATCGCGGCGAAGCCCTGCATCTCGGCGTCGTTGATCATACGGACCGGCAAGCCACCCAGGCGTTGCGCCAGCGAATCGGCGAGCGGGATGTCATGCCAGCCTTCAACGCCGAAGTGCGGCGCGGTCAGAATGCGGTTGTTGCGCACCACGCCCGGAAAGCCGATCGACATCAGCGTCGGCGGCTCCTGTTCGACGAGCGGTGCAACCAGCTTCGCCAGCGCGTCCACAAGTTGATCCGGTGTGCACGGATGCGGCGTCGCCACCCGCAGGCGTTCGGTTTTCATCTTGCCGTCCGCGTCGATGATCGCGGCTTTCAATCCCGTGCCGCCGACGTCGATCGCCAGAATCCGCTCGGTGCTGCCTGTCACTTTCGTTTTACTTGACGGCTTACGCGCCGCTTTGGTTGGCGTCTTGCTTGCCGTCTTGCTTGCCGTCTTGCTTGCCGTCTTGCCTGGCGTCTTCGTCGCCGTCTTACGTGTCGTCTTGCGTGTCACCACGGTGTCCCCCCGATTGTGTTGGTGCGACTCGTCGTTGAATTACTTCTTCTGCACAGCATCCCGTTTCAGCGGCCGCCATGCGTGGCCGTCGCGCGCCAATAGCGCGTCTGCTTCCGCGGGGCCTTCGCCGCCGGCCGCATAGCCATGCACCGGCACCGCGCCGCCGGATGTCGGATGCAGCACGTCGTCCACCGCGCACCAGCTCGTTTCGATACTGTCGGCGCGCTGGAACAACGTCTCGTCGCCGAGCATGCAGTCGTAGAGCAAGGTCTCATAGCCGACATTGGCGCGTTCCGCGAAGAAGTCGCCATAGTCGAACGACGACTGCACCGCGCCGATCTGCATGACCGGCCCCGGCGTTTTCACATTGAAGTCGAAGCTCGTGCCGTGCGCCGGATCGATGCGCAAGGTCAGCACGTTCGGCGTGAGCGCGTCGACGGGTGTGTCGCGAAACAGGCGGAACGGCACCGGCTTCAACTGCACCGAGATTTCCGTGCGACGCGCGGCAAGCCGCTTGCCGGTGCGCAAATAGAACGGCACGCCGGCCCAGCGCCAGTTCTCGACGAACACGCGCGCCGCGGCGTAGGTTTCCGTCGTGCTGCCCGCCGCGACATCCGGCTCCTCGCGATAGCCGACACCGGCCGGCCCCTTTTCGTATTGACCGAACACGACGTCGTCCGGCGTCAACGGCTTGATCGCGTCGAAGATTTCGGCCTTCTTGTCGCGTACGGCTTCGGCGTCGAACGAATTGGGCGGCTCCATGGCGACCATGCCGAGCAACTGGAACAGATGGTTCGGCAGCATGTCGCGGAACGCGCCGGTCTGTTCGTAGAACTTGCCGCGCCCTTCCACGCCGATGGTTTCCGCCGCCGTGATCTGCACACTATCGATATATTCGCGCCGCCACATCGGTTCGAACAGCGCATTGGCGAAGCGCACCGCGAGAATGCTCTGCACGGTGTCCTTGCCGAGAAAGTGATCGATGCGATACACCTGATCTTCTTTTGCATACGACAGGATATGCGCGTTCAGATCTTTCGCAGAAGCGAGATCGACACCGAACGGTTTCTCGATCACGATCCGGCGGAAGCCGCCGCCGTCGCCCTCTTTCAGCAGACCCGCCTTGCCGAGATGCTCGACGATCGGTTTGAAGAAGCGCGAGCTGACCGCGAGATAGAAGATGACGTTGCCGCCCGGCGTCTGCTCAAGCTTTTGCTTGAGCTTCGTGAAAGTATCGTCGGTTTCGAATTCGCCGGACATGTATTCGAGGCGTTGCGCGACCCAGTCCCACGCCTTGTCGTCGAGCTTGCCGGCGTGGAAGGTGCTGGCCTTGTCGGCGGCGAACTGTTCGAGCGACTTGTGCAGATCTTCGCGCCATGCGCTCGTCTCGCGCTCGCCGTGGTTCACGCCGATGATTTTCATCCCGCCATCGAGCAGGCCATCCACCGCGAGGTTGTACAGCGCCGGCATCAGAAGCCGCTTGGTCAGGTCGCCGCCGGCGCCGAAGATCACCAGCGTGCATGGCGGCGCGGGCCGCTTGCCGGGCGGCGAGGCCGGCGCTTCCTGCGGGCTCGCGCTGACTTTGCAGCTCGGTGGTTGGCTGGCGGCGGGACGATCGGCTGCTGGGGTATTCGGTGTAGTCGACATGGGATTCACTTTTGGAAACCAATGGAACGGACGTGGTGGTATATGAAAGACCACGCTTGAACCCACACAGTTCAAAAACGGCCACGCAACCTGTTCACCCTGCGACGTTGTATGGCTTGTGTAACCTCACTCGCTCGCGCCGCCGCTGCGCACTACTTCACCGATGCATGCGCCGGCTCGGCAACCGGCGCGGGCTCGGCCGGGCATGCCGGCGCGGTGGCTTGCGCCGAAGGTGACGTCGGAATCGGCGCCTGATCCGTTTCGCCCGCCAGCGGTACGTTGCCCGACGCGCTCATCGCGCGCGGCTGCAACAGCAACGCGACCAGCCCGGTCCAGCCGGTCTGATGCGAAGCGCCCACGCCGCGCCCGTTATCGCCATGGAAATACTCGTGGAACAGGATCAGATCGCGTGAACGCGGGTCGGCCTGCAACTGCGGATAAGCGCCCATTACCGGACGCTCACCGTCCCTGTTCTTGAGAAACAGCGTGGTGCAGCGGCGCGCCAGTTCGTCGGCAATCTGGCTCAGCGAGAACTTCTCGCCCGAACCGGTCGGATACTCGACTTTGAAATCCTCGCCGTAATAGCGGTGAAATTCGTATAGCGACTCGATCAGCAGATAGTTCACCGGCATCCATATCGGACCACGCCAGTTCGAATTACCGCCGAACACGCGCGTATCGGATTCGGCCGGCAAATACTTCACGGTAAAACTGTTGCCGTTGTGATTGAACACGAACGGATGATCGCGGTGGTATTGCGACAGCGCCCGCACGCCATGATCGGAAAGGAATTCACTTTCGTCGAGCGCACGACGCAACAACGCTTTCATGCGATGCCCGCGCAATAGCGAGAGCAGCAGTGCATTGCCCTTGCCCGGCTCGTTCCAGCGCGAGACCAGCTTCGCCAGATCGGGCCGATGTTCGAGGAACCAGATCAGCCGTTCGCGCAAACCCGGCAAGCCGCCGTGCAGACGCTCTTCGAGCACGTGCACCGCGAATAGCGGAATCAGACCCACGATCGAGCGCAGCCGCATGGGAATGCTGCTGCCGTCCGGCAGGTGCAGCTTGTCGTAGAAGAACTCGTCCTCGCTGTCCCACAGGCCGGTTTCGCAGCCGTCGTCGCAACTCACGGCCTCGGCGATATACAGGAAGTGCTCGAAGAACTTCACGCCGATGTCGACGAACACATGATTGGCGTACGCGAGTTCCAGCGCGATACGCATCAGGTCGAGCGCGTACGCGGCCATCCACGCCGTACCGTCGGACTGATCGATGTGCCCGCCGGTCGGCAGCGGCGATGAGCGGTCGAAGATCCCGACGTTATCCAGCCCGAGAAAGCCGCCTTGAAAAATATTGTGGCCGTCGGCGTCCTTGCGGTTCACCCACCACGAGAAATTCAACAGCAGCTTATGGAACACGAGTTCCAGAAAATCGCGATCCGCCTTGCCGGTGAGCGCGCGGTCGATTTCATACACGCGCCACGCGGCCCATGCATGCACGGGCGGATTGGCGTCGCCGAGCGCCCATTCGTAGGCGGGAATCTGACCGTTCGGATGCTGATAGCGGTCCTTCACCAGCAATAGCAGTTGCCGTTTCGCGAACGCCGGGTCGATCAGTGCGAACGCAGCCGCATGAAACGCCAGGTCCCACGACGCGTACCACGGGTATTCCCACTTGTCGGGCATCGACACGATGTCCGCGTTGCACAGGTGCCGCCAATCCCTATTGCGGCCTTGTTTGCGGCTGGCGGCCGGCGTCGGCTGAAGCGGATCGCCTTCGAGCCAGCGCTGCACGTCGTACTGGTAGTACTGCTTCGACCACAGCATGCCGGCGAGCGCCTGACGCTGCACGAGGCGCGCGTCGGGATCGGTGATCTCGTGTTGCAGCGCGCCATAGAATTCGTCGGCCTCGGCGATGCGGTGCGCGAAGATCGCGTCGGCATCGAGTTGCACGTCGTCGGGACTCGACTGCGGACGCCAGCGCATGTACACCACGGCGCGTCCATACGGTTCGACCTCGATCGCGGCATGCGCGCCGGCCTTAGTGCCGGTGTCGCGGCGAATCGCCTGTTCATTGCCGTGCACGAGGTAATCGTTGAAGCCATCTTTGAACGGACCCGCGCCGTCCATGTTGAAGAGGCGCTTGACGTTGGTGTCGTTCTCGCAGAAGAGCCACGTCACTTGCGGCGCGTCTTTCGACCAGGCCGTCACGACAATCGGCTCATGCCCATGCTGATGCCCGACCACATGCGCCTCGCCGTTATGGTCCGTGCCGGCGGCGAGCGAGGGCCTGTCCTTGTTCTCCTTCCACGACCACGAATTGCGCGCCCAGATTTGCGGCAGCACATCCAGCGAGGCCGCCTGGTCCGCGCGATTCTCGATGGTCACGCGCATGAGGATGTCGTCCGGCGCGTGTTTGGCGTATTCCACCTGCACGTCGAAGTAGCGCAAATCGTCGAACACGCCCGTGTCGAGAATTTCGTACTCCGGCATGTCGCCGCCACGGCGCGCGTTTTCCTGAACGAGGTCGTCGTACGGATAGGCGGCGTGCGGGTACTTGTAGAGCATGCGCATGTACGAATGCGTCGGCGTGCCGTCGACGTAAAAGTACAGTTCCTTCACGTCCTCGCCGTGATTGCCCTGCGCATTCGTGACGCCGAACAGGCGCTCCTTCAGGATCGCGTCGTTACGATTCCATAGCGCGAGTGAAACGCACCAGTTGAGCTTGTCGTCGCCGAAACCGGCAATGCCGTCCTCACCCCAGCGATATGCTCGGCTGCGCGCATGGTCGTGCGGAAAATAGTCCCAGGCCGTGCCGTCCGGGCTGTAATCCTCGCGCACGGTGCCCCATTGACGCTCGCTGAGATACGGGCCCCAGCGCTGCCAATGCGCACAATCGGCCGAATGCAGCCGTGAACCTTCAACGGTGGCGAGCAGATTGGCAGCGCGCAGCGGTGGCATGACTACATCCTTGCATTCGGCTTGGCGGTGGGACACACATCGTAGCGCGGTTTAGGCACCGGCGGCCACCAACTCGGCAAGCAGGCGTTCAATGCGCAGCAACTCACCCAGCGACCACGCCTGAAACGGCGTGCCGGCGGGTGCGTGCGGCGCATCACCGTCGGCGATTTCGGAGAGATGGTCGAGACCGGCGTGGTCGAGATGCGCGTAGAGCGGGTCGAGAAAGCGCGTTTTCGCCTGCATACGGGCATCCGCCGCGCCACCGTGGACTCGCAGCCACGCTTCGACGAACGGACCGAGCAGCCACGGCCACACGGTTCCCTGATGATAGGCGCCATCGCGCTCGAGTGGAGACCCGCCGTAGCGTCCGCGATAGGCAGGGTCGGATGGCGCGAGCGTCCTCAGTCCCAGCGGCGTGAGCAACTGTGCTTCAACCTGATCAAGCACCGCGCGCGCCGCCGCGCCCTCGATCAATGGAAACGGCAGGCCGCCCAGGGCAAAGATCTGATTGGGACGGATCGCGCGATCTGTCGTGCCTTTGACGTGGTCGACGTCCACGTTGTCGAAAAGCGCTTGCGTGGACGGATCGACGAAGCGTTCATGAAACGCTCGCAACGCTCGGTCGGCGGCCGGCTGCCATTGCGGATTCCACGTTGCTGCAATGCGCAATGCGTTGATCCAGAGTGCTTGCACCTCGACCGGCTTGCCGATTCGCGGCGTGACCACCCAGTCGCCGACTTTTGCATCCATCCACGTGAGTTGCACGCCGGGCACGCCGGCGCTCAGGAGGCCATCGTCGGCCGACGCCTGGATGTTGAAGCGCGTGCCGTTCGTGTAACCCGTGAGGATGGCTTCGCATGCCTGTTGCAGCCGCTGCTGCGTCGCAGCGCTCGCATGATGCGTCGCCAGATAATCGTGCACGGTGACGATGAACCACAACGAGGCATCGACGGAGTTGTATTCCGGTGTATCGCCATAGTCGGGGAAGCGATTCGGCAACATGCCTTCTGACAGCGTGCCCGACCATTCGAGCAGGATCGCTTCGGCGTCGTCGAGCCGGCCCGACGCGATCAGCAGGCCGCGCATCGCGATGAAGGTGTCGCGGCCCCAGTCGGTGAACCACGGAAAGCCCGCGAGGATCGTGCGGCCTTCGTTGCGCGTCACGACGTACGCGTCGGCGGAGCGCTGCAACCGCGAGCCGAGCGCGTCGCGGCGTTGTTGTTCGATGCGCGCGAGTTCTGTTGCGTGGCTTGCCGCCGCTTTTGCATTCGCCGGTTGCGTTCCGCTCGTGGTGCCTGACGCGCTGAGAATCATCACCGCTTCACCATCGGCGAGATTGAAGCTGAACACGCCGGGCGTTGCGAGATCCTCGCTGAAGTCGAGGCCGCGCTCCCGCTCGCGGACGTAGCAGAAGTTGCGATACCAATCGGGCGCGTGCGTGTAGACGCCGTTCGTCGCGGCGTGGATCACCGGCAGGTCGCCGTAGGGTTGCCAATTTACGCTGGCCTGGTCGTCGCTTGCCTGCGCGTTGAAATTGAACGCGGCATTTTCATGATGCAGTGCATGGTAGTCGCGGCCCGACAGCAGCGGCCTGACTTTCAACGTTAGCGCGTTCGTTTCAGAACCGGCTCCCGCACCCTCTTCCAGGCGCCACCGTAAAACCGTTTCGCGGGTCGTCTTGCTGACGAACACATCAGCGGTCAGCACCAGATGTGCATCGAGCTGAAGACGCCATGTTGGCCACGGCTTCGTATCGAACGCGACAAGACTCGCTGTCAGGTCCGGATAGATCGCGTCCGGCACGTACCGCTGCATGCTCAATGGATAACGCTCGCCGTTCGCTTCGAGCCACGCTTCTACGCCGTTGACCAGCACCACGCGACCGCCCGGCGCACGCGTTGCGGTGAGCAGCAGCGCGTGATAGCGGCGCGTGCGCAGCGTGCCCACGGTGCCCGACGCGAATCCGCCGAAGCCGTCGGCTTCCAGCCATTCGTCTTCGAGACGCGTGATGTCGAAAGGTCGTTCGATGTGTGTCATGAACTTACCGGTTGAGCAAAGCCATCCATCTTTCAGTGCGCCTGAATGTCAGGCATAAGGCGCCGCGGTGACCATTCTCCTACTTATCACTTTCCGCTTCCTTTCGAAAAACCGACTTATCGACGCAAGTTTTACCACTCGCAAACGTTTCACAATTATTTCTTGAAAGGGTTGGAGACTGCACCCGCTTTCACGAAACGGGATGCAGACATGAGAAGAAACCAACGCCTCGCGAGTGCCGCTTTGGTTGCCCTTGCAACTTTAGCGTTGAGCGGTTGCGGTGCGGATGATTCCGCGCCGTCGGCAGCATCTTCAACGCCGGCCGTTGCGAACAACGACGCCGCGCCGAATGCGGCTAGCTCTCCCGCGACGCCAATGCTCAACGCATCTTCGCCGCTCGCAGCGGACCCGGCAGCGGCTTCCGATCCGATCACGCAAAACATGCAAGCCAGTCTCGCCGCGGACAACCAGCAAGTCGCGCCGGTCATGCATTACGCACCCGGCGACAGCGCCAGCAGCAACTGACCCAATTCCACCGGCGCGCGAAGCGCGCTATTCTTCCCCCCGCAGAAGGTGATATTCGATGACATCAACTAGCCGTCGCCGTTTCCTGCAGACCGTGGCTTCATCCGCCGGCGCTGCTGCCGCGCTGACCGCACTGCCTGAGTCGATTCGCAATGCGCTCGCCGTTCCCGCGTTTTCGCGCACCGGCACGATCCGCGATGTCGAGCACATCGTCGTGTTCATGCAGGAGAACCGCTCGTTCGACCACTACTTCGGCCATATGCGCGGCGTGCGTGGCTACAACGACCGCTTCCCGATTCCGCTGCCGAACGGCAAGCCGGTGTGGTATCAACCGTCGAAGGAAGATCCGACCCAGCCGGTCCTGCCGTTCCATCTGAACACGGCGACCACCAGCGCGCAATGCGTCGGCGATCTCGATCACACCTGGTACAAGACCCATGCCGCGATCGACGGCGGCCGCTACGACCAGTGGCCCGCCAACAAGACCGACATGACGATGGGCTATCACCTGCGCAGCGACATTCCGTTCCACTACGCGCTGGCCGATGCGTTCACTATCTGCGACGCTTACTTCTGCTCGTTGCCGGGACCGACGCACCCGAACCGCTCGTATCTGATGACCGGCATGGTCGATCCGAGCGGCACGCTGGGAGGTCCGCTGCTCGACAACAACGATTTCGTCGACGGCGACGGGCCGCCGAATTATCAGTTGCTCTCGTGGACCACGTACCCGGAACGTCTGCAATCCGCGGGGATTTCCTGGCAGGTGTACCAGCAGGGGTTGACCGGCGCCGATCCGTTGAACGGCAACTACGGCACCAACATCCTGCAGAACTTCACGAACTTCATCAACGCGCAGCCGGGTTCGCCGCTGTATGAGCGCGCGCAAACCGTGCGCACCATCGACGACCTGAAGGCCGATGTGCTGGCCAACAAGCTGCCGCAAGTGTCGTGGTTGTGCCCGCCGGCCGCGTACTCGGAACACCCGAGCTATACGCCCGCCTACGGCGCGGAGTACACCTCGCAGATTCTGGATGCGTTGACGTCGAATCCCGAGGTGTGGAGCAAGACCGTGCTGTTCATCATGTACGACGAGAACGACGGCTTCTTCGATCACCTCGTGCCGCCGCAACCGGCGACGACCGGCGCGCAAGGCCAGTCGACGGTCAGCACCGAAGGCGAAATTCACAACGTGGTGAATCCGCTGCGCGGAGGCAGCTACACCGCCGACGGCCTGCCGTACGGCCTCGGACCGCGTGTGCCGATGACGATCGTATCGCCGTGGAGCAAGGGCGGTTTCGTCTGCTCGCAGGTGTTCGATCATACGTCGGTGATTCGCTTCATCGAAGCGCGCTTTGGCGTGTACGAGCCGAACATCACGGCATGGCGCCGCGCGGTGTGCGGCGACCTGACCACGGCCTTCGACTTCCGCACGCCGGACTCGAAAGTGCCGCCGCTGCCGGACACGAGCAACTACAAGAGCATCGCCGACAACCAGTGCGCGACACAGCCGAAGCCGACCGTCCCCGCGACGCCGGGCGCCATCGATCCGCAGGAAAGCGGCATTCGTTTCGCGCGCGCGTTGCCATATGAGTTGCATGTGAACGGCCAGGCCAACGAGAAGAAGAACACGTTCGAGATCTCGATCGGCAACACCGGCGACCAGGGCGCACATTTCTATCTGTACGCTACGAATCGCACGGATGGTCCGTGGCGTTACACCGTCGAAGCGGGCAAGTCGATCAACGAGACTTTCGATCTCACGGTGACCAACGGCGTGTACAGCTTCGAAGTGTTCGGGCCGAACGGTTTCGTGCGCAAGTTCGCGGGCAACACGCAGCAGGCAACGGCACAGAACGCGCAGATTGCCGCCGGCCACGGTAAGAACAAACCGTCCGAGCCGGAAGTGAAGGTGCAATACGACGCCGCGAACGGCAACGTGTTCCTGAAGTTCAGCAACAAGGGCAGCGGCATTGCACGCTTGACGGTGACGGACAACGCGTACGGTGCGCGCCCGCGTCCGGTGCTGGTGCCGGCCGGCGCGCATATTGAAGAGGCGTGGGTGCTGGCGTCGAGCCATCACTGGTACGACTTGACAGTGACGAGTAATGACGATGCAAGCTTCTCGCGCCGCCTTGCGGGTCACGTCGAGAATGGCCGCCCGAGCATTAGCGATCCGGCGGCGGTTGCGCCGGTGTTGGTGGCGAATTAAGGGCGCTCGAAGGCAAATGGGCTTCGGTCAGGCGGCTGCCTCGGCGGCACGCTTGACCGAAGCTCAGCGCCGGGCTGTCGTCGCGCAAGACGCCCTGCACGAAACGGCGGATAGCGTTACAGTCAGTCTTCCGCACTTCCTGCCGATGGGCACATCATGGACCGTAACGCATTCACCGAAAGCCTGACGAAAGAAGGATTCCCTGACGCCGTGGTTGTCACGCGCGAGGCGAACATCGAGATGGACGTTCACGAGCATCCGTTCGAAGCCAGGGCCCTGATCCTGGAAGGCGAACTGAGCATCCGCGTGGACGACGAAGAGCGGGCATATCGCGTCGGCGACGTCTTCCACTTGCCGGCGAACAAACCGCATTCGGAGCGCTATGGTCCGAACGGCGTAACGTATCTGGTGGGCAGGAAGCAGTAAGGCGCGGGCAGAAAGAGAAAGACAGCACGCGCCTGTCTGCATAAAAAACGTCAAGCCCCCAACAACACCCCGGTTCTGAAAGGCAGCGTGCCCGTCACACGACCGAGCGGCGCGCCGGCCGTCACGAAGCGAATCGCGCGCCGCATATAAAACACACCTTCCGTTTTGCTAACGATCGTGGTCGTCTCGTCGGTCAGCGGATCGACGATATCGAACAGCGCCTGGCCGACGCGAATCGTGTCGCCGATCTTCGCGCGATGAATCAGAATCCCGCTTACAGGCGCATAAAACTGCTCACTGCCGGCGAGCGGTGTCGCAGGCGACAGCAATTCCGGCAAAGACTTGGCATCGAGCTTGATCGCCTTGCGCCACACGAGATAATCGACGAGCGCGTCCGCATCTTCCTGAGCGACCTCGTAGGACACGTCGCGCTGTCCGCGGCATTCCACGGTCACGGCAATCGCACCGTTGGGCACGGGCTTATCGGCCGGCAACTCCTGCTGCAATTTCCACCACACCAGGCTGTGCGTTTCATCGAACGATTCGCCGCCTGAATTGGTGGCAAGCAACGACGCCTGCGCCCCGAGATAGCGCGACAACGGTTCGAACTCCGGCCACGCGGCCTCGCTGGTGTAGAGATGCATGGCCGCTTCGAGCGAACAGTGCAGATCGATAATCACATCCGCATCGAACGAGAGCTTCAGCAATGCCAATTGCAGCGATTCGAACTCGGTCAGCGGTTTCTGATCGGCCAATTCCTCGGCGATCAATTGCCGCACCAGCCGCACGTTTTCGCTTGCATCGGAACCCAACGTTTCTTTAGCGCGCGCGACCAGCTTCGAGAACTGCAGGAAGTGACGATTGAAGTTCTTCCCGCTACCCAGATCGAAACGGCCGAGAAACTGCCCGAGCACGTATTGCCCGAGCCCGACCGGATTCGCCACCGGCACCAGCACGATTTCCACGTTCAGCGCACCCCGCTTTTCCAGTTCGAGCAAACGACGCTTGAGCAAAACGGTCGTCAACATCGCAGGGGTTTCATCGGCATGCAGCGACGACTGTATATAAATCTTCTGCCCGCTATTCGCCGGGCCGAAATGAAACGACACCAGTTCGCGGTGCGTGCCGATAGCCGGCGAGAGAAGCGGAATCGATTGCCTATTCATGAGCGGGAGTCTGTAGAAAGAAGTCGGAGGTCGAAGAATCAATTGCCGTACGGGTCGAAGTCGAAGTACTTCTTCGCGATCTGCGCGTACGTGCCGTCCTTGAGCATCGAGGCGATCGCCGCGTTGATGGAGGCCTGCACCGCGGTTTCATCCTTGCGCAAGCCGATGCCCACGCCGCGATCGCCCATCGAAAGCGGTTCGCCGACAAACGCAAAACCCTTGCCCGCCGGCGTGCGCAGGAAACCGATGTCCGCTTCCACCGAGCCGAGCAATGCGCCATCCAGTCGCCCGTTCTGCAAGTCGGCGAACACTTCGTCCTGACTCTTGTACGCCACCACATGCGCGCCGAGCGGCGCCCAGTTCTTCAGCGCATAGCCCTCGAACTGCGTGCCCGACTGCACGCCGATCTGCTTGCCGGCCAATGCATTCGTGCCGCCCGCGAGCGCCGAACCTTGCCGCGCGATCAGCCGCGATTTGAACTGGAAGAGTTTCGATGAAAACAGAATCTGCTGCTCGCGCTTCTCCGTGATCGCCATCGACGAAAGGATCGCGTCGATCTTGCGCGCCTGCAACGCCGGAATCATCCCCGAAAATTCGAGTTCGACCCACTGGCAGCGCGCGTGGATACGCTTGCAGATTTCGTTGCCGAGATCGACGTCGAAACCTTTGAAGCTGCCGTCGGGCGCCTTGGCGTCCATCGGCGGATAGCTCGGGTCGATACCGAGGCGCAGCGTGGTCGGCTCAGCGGCGAACGCGCCACTGCTGAAAGCCAGCGCGGCGCTCAACGCGGCGCCCAAGATTGTCAGCGGAATTTTCATGGGAGGACGGAGTGTGGGTGGGCGGATGACGACCGAACTATCCTATGCCGCGTCCGCGCCTCAAAGAAGTCCCATTCGGACTATCATGATCACTTTTACCGATCACTGGACGGCAGCCTTCATGGCGTTGACGATCTCCCAACTCCGCGCGTTCACCGCGGTGGCCGAGCATGGCAGCATCCGCGCGGCCTCGCGGGCGCTCGGCATCGCGCAGAGCGGCATCACGCAGCAGTTGCAGAACCTCGAATCGATGCTCGGCGCGACCCTGTTCACCCGCACGAATCGCGGCATTGCGCTGACTGCCCTCGGCCAGCGGCTGTTGCAGCGGGCCGGCGCGATCATCGGCGAATGCGAGCGCGCCGAACAGGAAGTGCAGCAACTGCGCGGCGACTACGTCGGCGAGGTCACCTTCGGCATGACGACCGAACCGCTGATCGACGCCTTTGCGCCGGTGCTGATGGAATTTCGCACGCGCTTCGAACGGGTCGCCGTGCATCTGCGCACCGGCACCTCGCGCATGATGATTTCGTGGATTCGCGAAGGCACGCTGGATTTCGCGGTTGCGCTGGTGTCGAAGCACACGGATACCGCCGATCTCTCGGTGATGCCGCTGTATCCGTCCGATCCGGTAGTCGTCTGCCGCCAAGGGCATCCGAAAGCCGGGGCGACCTCGCTGGCCGAACTGGTCGATTGCACGTGGGTGGCCACGCGCTCGCCGAATCTCACGGACGATCCGCAAACCAACCGCCTGAACCATCTGTTCGAAAGCCACGGCTTGCCGCCGCCGAAAATCGTCGCGACGGTGGAAGGCCTGTACGAGACGCTGCACCTGGTGAGCGCGACGGATTGCCTGTCGCTGGAAGCGTCGATCGTGGTGAAGCGCGGGCCGTTTGCGAGCACGCTCACCGCTATTCCGGTGCGCGAGCGCGCGGTCGAACAGAACGTTTGCCTGCTGCAGCGCGCGGCCATTCCGCTCACGCCCGCCGCGCAGGAACTCGCCACGATGATCGCTTCGTACATGCGCACGGTGCGGGCGCGTTGAAGCGGCGCTGATTTCACGCCGATGTTTCGAGCGCGAGCAATTCGTCGAGAGTCTGGCGCCGGCGGATCAGCCGCGGCTTGCCGTGCTCCAGCAACACCTCGGGCGCAAGCGGCCGGCTGTTGTAGTTCGAGGACATCGACGCGCCATACGCACCTGCATCGTGAAACACGATGAAGTCGCCCACTTCGGGCGTGTGTATTGAGCGGTTCGTGATGACACCGCCTTCGGCTTGTGTGAAGACATCGCCGGCTTCGCAGAGCGGCCCGGCCACCGCGAACGAATCGACCGGCGCGTCGCTTAACGCGCCGTCGCGTTTCAACACCGTCATCTCATGATAACTGCCGTAAAACGACGGCCGCACCAGGTCGTTGAATCCGGCGTCGACCAAAGCAAACTGCTGTGCGGGACGTCGATTCAACGCGTGAACTTCAGCAACGAGCACGCCCGCCTGCGCGACCAGAAAGCGTCCCGGCTCAATCTCCAACCTCACGCGATGTCCGACATGCGTTTCGATCTGCCGGCGCGCCGCATCCCAGAGCCGGATGTAATGCGCGACGTCGATCTCGCGCTCGCCTTCGCGATACGGCACCGACAAGCCACCGCCCGCGGAAATCGCTTCGATATCGTGGTCCAGGCCCTTCACGGCTTCGACCATCGCATCGCAGACACGCGACAGATGCCCATAGTCGACGCCGGAGCCGATATGCATGTGCAGTCCGACCAGCTTCAGGCGATAACGCCGGATCAGCTCGACCGCTTGCGGCACATCGTCGAGCCAGATGCCGTGCTTGCTATGCTCGCCGCCCGTGTTGGTCTTGTTGCTGTGCCCATGACCGAAGCCCGGATTGATCCGCAGCCACACGCGATGACCTTCGGGCGCATGCCGTCCTATCCGTTCGAGCATATCGAGCGAGCCCGCGTTGACCGTGATGCGGTGCTCGATCACGGTGGCAAGCGTCGCGTGATCGATCAGATCGGCGGTGAACACGACGCCTTCGGGATCGCCATCCGGCGTGAAGCCCGCCGCGAGACTGCGTTTGATTTCGCCCAGCGAGACCGCATCGACCATCGCTCCTTCGTCGCGCATCAGTTTGAGGATATGCAGATTCGAACACGCCTTCTGCGCGTAGCGGATCACGTCGAAGCTGCGCAATTCGGCAATGCGTTTGCGGATTGCGTCAGCGTCGTAGACCCACAGCGGCGTGCCGTGCTCGTGGGCGAGTTCGACGAGTTGTTGCGGATTGAATGGTGTCACGGTTCCCGTTTCTCTCTTCATGTCGAAGCATTAGCTTGAACGACATGATGCTGAAAACCTTCCATTCAGTAAAATACCAATCTTTGGCATGCTCATTCACTCTTGATATACCCATCATGGCGCTCACACATCGGCACATCGAAGTCTTCCGCGCGCTGATGACCGCGGGCAGCGTCACCAAAGCAGCCGAGATGCTGTTCACCTCGCAGCCCACGGTCAGCCGCGAACTCGCGCGCATGGAGCAGAGCATCGGCTTTGCCCTGTTCGAACGTACGAATGGCCGGCTGCGTCCCACGCTGTCCGCGCTGACCTTGTTCGACGAGATCAAGCGTGCGTATGTCGGGCTCGAACGCGTGGCGTCCACCGCCGCGAGCTTGCGCGAATTTCAGGGCGGCCAGCTTTCCGTCATCGCGTTGCCCGCCTTTTCACATTCGATCTTGCCGGGCGCCGCGAAGCGCTTTCACGATGCCCAACCGGGCGCGAGTCTGTCGATCGCGACGCAGGAGTCGCCGTTTCTCGAGGAATGGCTGACCGCGCAGCGCTACGACCTCGGCCTGACCGAACATGGCGCGCCGCCCGCGGGCACGCGCCTGACGCCGTTGCTCGAAGTGGATGAAGTGTGCGTGCTGCCCGACGAGCATCCGTTGCTCGGCAAGCGTGTGATCGCGTTGAAGGATTTCGCCAATCAGCCGTTCATCAGCCTGTCGTCGAACGATCCGTACCGGATCCTGATCGACGAGACCTTCGCGCAAGCGGGAATCGCGCGCCGCCAGATCGTCGAGACGCCTACGGCGGTCTCCGTGTGCAGCTTCGTTCGGCAAGGGCTTGGCGTCGCGATCGTCAATCCGCTGACAGCCCTCGATTTCGTGGGCCGCCATCTGCATATCCGGCCGCTCGCCGTGTCGTTGCCGTTTCGCGTGAGTGTGATTCAGCCGGAGCATCGTCCGGGTCACCCGCTGGCTGGCGAGTTCGTTGGAGCGCTGCAAAGCGAAGCCGCCGCGCTGCGGCTACAATTGAAATCCCACACCGGACGCAGGCAGCAGTGACGGCTTTTGTTCGCGAATCAACGCGCGCCAGCCATTGCCGACATCCACCACCGAAAAAGTCCGGGCACGCTTCAAGCTAAGCACATCAGCACACCGATTGCGAACGCGAACGACGCATAGCGCCGTCGCGCCGCATGAGTTTTCACATGTCGTAGACCATCAACAGGAGTTTCCCAAATGATGAATCGAGACAATCCCGTCTGGCTGATCACAGGATGTTCCACCGGCTTTGGCCGCGAATTGGCAAAGCTGGTGCTCGAGCGCGGCTGGCGCGCGGTGGTCACCGCACGCGATCCGTCGAAAGTGAAAGATATCGCCGAGGCCCACGGCGATCGCGCACTGATCCTGCCACTCGATGTGACGAACCCCAAGCAGATCGACGACGTGGTGACGCAAGCGAAGCAGCGTTTCGGCCGCATCGACGCGCTCGTCAACAACGCGGGCTATGGCTATCTGGCGGCGATCGAGGAAGGCGAGGACGACGAAGTCCGCGCCATGTTCGAAACCAACGTGTTCGGCCTCATCGACATCACGAAGGCGGTCTTGCCGATCATGCGCGAGCAGCACAGCGGCTTGATCGTCAATGTGTCGTCGATCGGCGGTATTACGAGTTTCGCGGCGACCGGCTATTACCACGCCACCAAATACGCGGTGGAGGGTCTATCCGAATCGCTGGCGGCGGAGGTGAAGCCGCTCGGCATCGACGTGCTGATCGTCGAACCGGGACCGTTCCGCACGAACTGGGCGGGTCCGTCGATCAAACAATCGGCCACGGTAATCGACGACTACGCGGCCACGGCCGGTGAGCGCCGCAAGCAGACCGAGGCGCGCAGCGGCAAGCAGGCGGGCGACCCGGTGCGCGCCGCGCAGGCCATTATCGACGCCGCGCTGTCGGACACACCGCCACTGCGATTGTTGCTCGGCAAGATGGCGCTTGAACTGGCGCGTAAGAAGGTGGACTTCATGCGCGGCGATTTCGATGCGTGGGAAGCCACCACGGTGGGCGCCGATTTTCCGGAAGGAGCGGGTTAAGCCGCGCGAGTTTTCACGCAGTCCGTTGGCCGTTGGCCGGGCTTAAAACTCGACCAACGCGAAATCTTCCTTGCCCACGTCGCAAAGCGGGCAGCGCCAGTCGGCCGGCACGTCCGCCCAGCGCGTGCCCGGCGCGATGCCCTCGTCCGGCAAACCTGCGGCTTCGTCGTAGACCCAGCCGCAGATCACGCAGACCCACTGCTTGAAGTCGTCCGCCGACGCGGCAGGTTCGGCTGGCGCCTGCGGCGCATCGGCCGCGTGCGACGCCGGTGTTTCATCGAGGCTCACCACCAAAGGCGCGACTGTGCCCACGCCGGTTTCCGCGAGACGAGCCTGCAGGCTCTCCAGCAGTCGCTGCGCTTCAGCCTGCGTCAAGTCGATCCAGTAGGGATCGCCCGCGCCGTCGTTGAGCCGCTCAGAGGAAAACTGGATTTCTACGGCTACGCCCTTTTTGTACATGGCAAATCGGAATATCGATGAAGCCGGCAGCGCGTCCCGCAAGGAATCTCCTTGGGGGCGTGCCGGCATGGGTCGGAAGCGTCACGCAGAGGCTTCTGCGTGGAGATCAGACGAACCGGTTCAGCACGATCGCGGCGATCAGGCCGGCGGCGCCGATGAGGCCCAGCAATTGCAGCAGCGTGAGGGATTTACGGGGTGCGGTAGGGATTTGTTGCGTAGTCACGGGCTATTCTTGAAGATCGGAAAAAGCGAAATGGTACACGGGTCCGCGGCCGGCGCATGTCGAATAGCGCAAACCGCCGTGCATTAGCTGCCATTATCGCTGCTCGATCCCCTTGGATTCCCTACCGTCCGGAGATGGATTAATTCCCCTTGGAGGGGAAAGATCAGCTCTTCGCCAACGGGCTGCCGTGGCGCGAATCCCAGAAGCGAATCACTGCGGTGTCGCCCGTTCCAGCACCCACTACCTGATCCGGTGCGCCATTTTCGCGCAGCAACGCGCGCAGATCGTTGATTACCGGAAACACCTCGTGATTCCAGTCCGCGCCTTGCGAATCGTGGGCGCGTTGTTCGGCTTCGACGATCTCGCGGTCTTCCTTGAAAATGCGCTCGGTGAACCACACCAGCAGCGGCCATGCGAGATTCAACACGCCGGGAATGCCCGGTTTGCGAATCGACAGCAGCCCGAACGTGCGATTGGTGCGCTGCTCGCGATCGAGCGGCACGTAGATGATCCACAGATTCATCACCAGCGTCTGCTCGGACGTGCGGATCTGCAGCGTCTGAAACGGATACTCGGTGCGGATCGTCATCACGTCCTTGTCGTTGTCGCCGCCGGTTTTACGGCTCTGGCCGAACACGATCGCTTCGCCGATCGGCTGCTGGCCGGCCATGCGCGCAAACGTGTAATCGACTTCGACCCAGCCCTCGCCGCGCCGCCGGCCGAGCGAACGCGCCCGCATCTGCCCCATCTGCTTGCGATGCAAAAACTGATGGTTCATGTCCATCAGATTCTCGTGCATGAACGAGTAATGGCAATTCACCGGACGGCCGAAACTGCGCGTCTTGTACTTCTTGTCCGAGACCGATGCGAGGTCGGGCAGCGGCCGTTGTTCGGCCAACGCGGCATCGCCGGGGAAAACGAAAATCAGGCCTTCGATTTCGCGGCACGGATAGGAGCGCACGCCGTTCGGCAGACGCTCGCGGCCCAGGTACGGCACGTCGATGCACTTGCCCGAGCAGTCGTAAGTCCAGCCGTGATAGCCGCAGCGGATCGATTCGCCATCCACGACGCCCTGATGCAACGGCACCTGACGATGCGCGCAGCGGTCCTCCAGCGCGAACACCTTGCCGGACTCCGTGCGCGCCAGCACGATCGGGTCGCCCGCGAACGTCACACCATGCGTCTTGCCCCGCTTCACCTCGTGCGACCACGCCAGCGGATACCAGTAATCAGGGTGAATACCGACGCGGCGCAGATCGCGCACCGGTGCGTCGTTGGCGGCCTGGCCCGGCGCGTGAACCGGTTTCTGCGATGCGGCCTGAGCAGGCGACGCATCGACGGTTACATCGACGGTGTCTTGTTCTAGCGGGGGAACAGCATGCATAGGTGGGTCTCCGTGCACCGGCGGATAGAAGGTTGCCACCCTGCAAATTGCGGGCGGCATCGTCGTCAGTCTACTAGAACCCGAAGCCGTATGGGTTCGGGGACCGCGCAACGGCCCGCGGTGACGCCCGCCCATAAAAGCGCGCCGCCCGGCTCCCAATGCACCCTTGAAGAGGCGACGCGCCGCGTCAGCTCTCGTCGTGCGCCACCAGTCCCGAGCGGCGCTGCACGCCCCACGACCGACCGCCGCGCAGGAAATGCAGCCAGCCAAGCGCGGCGCCCACGTGCCGCACCAGTTGAAACGTGAACGGCTCGGCGACCGCCGCGAGCATCGCCATCCACAAACTCGAGCCGGTGCGCTCGCCGGTCCAGCGCCGGTACAGATGGATGCTCCACAGATAGAACGCGAGGTCGATCGCCGTTTTCACGCCGATCACGCTGAAGATCGACACGACGATCGCGCCATGTCCGCCGAACACAAAGGCGAGCAGCAGCGCGAACGCGGTCAGGCCGTAGATCGGCTGCATGGTGTCGATCGCCTTGACCGGCAGCATCAGCATGCCGAGCGTGCCGTAGCGCGGATTGCCGGTCATGTCGCGGTTCCAGTACTGCGTCTGCAGGAAGCCCGCGAACCAGCGGCGGCGTTGACGCAGAAAGCTGGCGAGGTTGTCCGGCGCGTCGGTGCGGGCATGCGCCTCGCCGACTACGCGAACGTCCCAGCCGAGATCGTGGTCGACCGAATAGCGGCGCAGCCGGTGAATCAGCTCGTAGTCTTCGACGAGGCACTGCGGATCGAAACCGCCGACGTCGACCAGCGCGTCGCGCTTGAAGGACGCGAAGGCGCCCGAAATCAGCAGCAGACTGTCCGCACGCATCCACGCAAAACGGGCGATGAAGTTGCGCATGTACTCGTAGGTCTGGAACCACTCGAACACGCGCCCCGACACCGACTTGCCGCATACCGGCACCAGAATGCCAGCCGCGGCGACCAGCTTCGGTTCGCTCGCGAAAGCGGCGCGCATGGCGTAGGTAGCGTCGTCGTCGAGCAGGGTGTCGGCGTCGACCGTCATGACGGTTTCCGTGGTCATCACGGTGATCGCCGCATTCAGCGCGCGGGCCTTGCCGCCGTGCGGCACGCGCAGCCAGAACAGATTCGGATACAGCGCGCTTGGCGCGCTCAGCACGCCGTCGGCGGCCGCGGTGAGGCCGAAGCGTTCGGTAAGCAGTTCGCGGGTCGCGTCGGTGGAACCGTCGTCGGCGATCACGATTTGCGACGGCCCATGCGTTTGCCGCAGCAGCGCGGCGATCGTTACCGGCAGCACGGTCGCTTCGTTATGCGACGCGACGATCACGCCCATGCTCGGCAAGCTGCGCCGCTCGAAGTCTGGCTCGAGCGGCGGCGCACGCCGCATCAACGGCAGTGTTTTCCACGTGACGAACGCCAGCAGCAAAGTGTCGTACACCACGTACGCAATACCCGTCGACCACGCCAGCGCGCCCTGCAAAAAGAAGGCGCGCGCGAACAGCAGCAGCCACAATACGACCACACTCAGATGAATCAGCGTGCTCAACGGCGTCGTACGACGCGGCACAATGCGCGGCGAAGCGAGAGCGAGAGCCTGTTCCAGGGTTTTCTTCAAAATGACTGCCGGCTAGTCTGTGTTGCGGTTGATAAGAGGGAAGCAGCCCTTACGGCACCATGCGCTTCAGAACCGACTTGCGATCGATCCACTGATGCTTCAAAGCGCCGCCGATATGCATCGCCAGCAGCGCATAGAGCGCGTAGCCGAGCCAGGTATGCAAGGCGCCGAAGCGGTCGTGCAAGGTTTCCTTGAGCGCCGGATCGAGGTTCATCACATAGCCGATACGCGGCCACGGAAACAGGTTGAACAGGTGCATGGGGTGCGTCGCCGCGTCTTTCCATGCGGAATCGTGCAGCCAGCCGGACAGCGGCAGCGCAATCATCAGCAGATACAGCAGAAAATGCGCGACGTGCGCGGCGATCTTTTCCCACGACGGAAACTCGCGTGGCAACGGCGGCGGCTTGTGCGACACGCGCCACAAGATGCGCATGAGCGCGAGACCGAGTACCGTGATGCCGATCGACTTGTGGGTGTCGACCACCGGACGCACCCAGTCGTCCGGCAACGAATCCGCGCTCAGGCCGAGCACGACGTTACCGATCATCAGCAGCGCGATGAGCCAGTGCAGCACCATGGCCGTGCGGGTGTAGCGCGATGGCACGGGCGTGCCGGTCGAATCGGTCAAAGGGTCGGCGTACGTGTTCATGTTTATTCCGTCCGCAGCGGCATGGCTGCGAAAGCTGTTTGAAAATCCGGCGTGGCCGTAGCACATCCAGGCGCGCCGTAGTATAGGCAAACGCCCCAGTGTGCCGCTTTATTCCACCGGGCGCTTAACACTGTGTTTCGGATTATTTCGTGCGCGCGGGTTGAGCGGGACCGTTGCACCTTAAACGTGCGCCGACTCATGCGCCGCTCCGCGGGATCAGCGCGGCCGACTCGGTCCATTCGTCGAGCCAGCCGTTGGTTGCACGCGCATCCAGTCAGTGGCGATTTCAGGCGGGTCGGTTGCGGCAATGGGCGAACGACGAGCGGAACGCCAGTGTCGTTGCGGCGGGATACCTTGGGATGCGCCCAAGGTTTGATACCCGGATGACTACGCAGTTTCCTGCCGACGCGATAAATCGTCGCGCGGCAGCCGCGAGCCGATGCCCAGCAGGAAGCCGGGCGTGAAAACACAATGAAAGACAGCCGGCGAATCGCGTCGCGGCTCGCGCATCAGGGAACCAGCGGGCCGCCGTCTAGCGCTTCACGAACCGATAATGCCCGACGCCCCATTCGCTCCCATTCGCGTAGCCGAACAGCTCGGCCACGGCCATATAGAACATGCGCCACCGTTGCAGCCACACTGCCGCATCGCGCGCGCCGTAGGTATCGGCGAGCATCGGCATCACCTGGTCACGCGCCGCATCGAGCGCGGCGAGCCAATGATTCGCCGTGCGCTCGTAATGCGTGCCGCTCACCCACCACTGCCGCTCCACGCGCAGGTCGTCCTGGAAATTGAGCAGCAGCGCCTCCGACGGCATCGTACCGCCGGTGAAAAAGTACTTCGACATCCAGTCACTGCCGTCCTCCACCTGGAAGTGATATGCAAGCGTGCGATGCGCGAAGATATGCACGAACAGCTTCGCGTCGTGGTGCATCCAGCGCGCGATTTTCGCGAGCAGCAGACCGTAGTTCTTCATATGCTCGAACATTTCGATCGACACCACGCGATCGAAACCGCGGCCAAGCTGCGCTTCGTCGAATTCGAAATCGACGATGTTGCCCGTCACCACCGAGAGGTTGTGCAAGCCTGCCTGCACCGCGCGCGCTTCGATGAACGCACGCTGCCCATGCGAGTTCGATAGCGCGACGATCCGCGCATTCGGATAACGCGCTGCCAGCCATAACGACAGCGAACCCCAGCCGCAGCCGAGGTCGAGAATCCGCTGACCGTCGGCGAGTTCCGCGCGCTCGGCATAGCGTTCGAGCATGGCCGCTTCGGCTTGCGCGAGCGTCTCCTCACCGGTCGGATACAGGCAGCACGAATACTTCAGATGCGGCCCGAGATGCGCGTGGAAGAACGACGCCGGCACCTCGTAATGCTGCGTGTTGGCGGCTTGCGTTTCAATGGCGATCGGACTCGCGCGCAGATCGTCGAGCAGACGGTTGAACCGTTGCGCGCGTAATTCGCCGTTGTCGGCCGCTTCATCGCGCAGGCGCTGACGCATCAGCTGACGCATGCCGAAGCGGATCACGCTGTCGGGTAGCCAGCCGCGTTCGCAGCTTTGAATGAGCCAGCCATCGCTGGGCTCGGCAGACGATGGCGGTAGGGTGTGGTCGGTGGTGGATAGGCTCATGAGGCTAACTCCCTGTCCTTCTTCTGGACTTTTTGAATGTGCGCGTGCGCCGTGGTTGCGTGTTCAATGCCGCGGCGGCCACGGAATCAGCGCGCTGGTGGTGCGCATGTAATCGGCGTAACCGGGACGCCGTTTTGCCATGCTTTCTTCGAGTAACGGAATGCCGGAGAGCTTCAGCAATAGAAACGCCATCAGTACCGGCGGCAACAGCGTGAACCAAGCCCACGGCGTGCCGATCGACAACGCGATATAAGCGACCCAATGCACGCATTCGAAGAAGTAATTCGGATGCCGCGAGTAACGCCACAAGCCGACGCGGCACACCGCGTCGCGATTGGCCGGATCAGCCTTGAAGCTTTGCAACTGGCGGTCGGCCATGGCTTCACCGGCCACGGAGACGATCCACACCACGACGGCCAGCACGATCCATGCTGTAGCCGGTGCCGTGCCGCGATACGACGGCACCAGAAACGCGATCGACAGCAGCATCGAAATCACGACTTGCATCTGGAAAAACCAGAACATCCTGCTTGCCGCCTTATCGCCCCATTCTTCGCGGAAGCGGTGATAGCGAGCGTCTTCGGGCTTGCCGGCGTTGCGTTTCCACAGATGCGTGCCGAGCCGCACGCCCCAAATCAAACCGCCGAGCGCGGTCAGTGCGCGCGCGACGGGGTCGCCGGTGCCGAGCACCGCGTAGAGCGCCGCCACGAGGCCGAGCGAATACGCCCAGACGGGATCGACCATGCCGGCGTTTTCGCTCTTCAACTGCCACGCCCAGACCGCGCTGAAAATCGCGACGAGTCCGGTCAGGGCAATCACGGCGGTGGCAAGTGGCGGCATGGTTTCCTCGTTCGACGGCGATGCGGGTTATACGCTGCGACGGTGGTATCGGATGCGCGCGGCGCGCCCGTCAGTCCTTGTCGCCCGGCGAAGCAAAGCCCGGTTTGCCCAACTGCTCCGGCCGCTGCGGCACGCGTCTGAAACGCGACGTGTCGTAGCCCATCGCATCGAGCCGCGCAAGTAAGGCCCGATACGTGTCGTCGCTCATGTCCGACTCACGCGAAAAGATCCAGCCGAGGTTTTTGCCCGGATAACCGAGGATCGTGTAGCGATAGTCCCGGTCGACGTAAAGCGTCAGTTGCGTCACGTGGACGGGCCAGAACAACTGCACGCTCCACTCGCCGCCGTCTTTGCCGGGCACGGGCGTGTCGAGAAACTGATAGTGCTTTTCCTCGGCGTCGAAGCTCTTCTTGCGGGCGTAGTACGAATCGTCGATCTTGCCGTCCGGACGCAGTGTCCATTCGGCGCGGCTCGCCACCATGTCGCGCTCGGCGAAATACGGAATGTTCGCGATGATGTACCAGCGGCCCATATAGCGCGGCAAGTCGACCGGTACGGTGGAGAGCGGTTCGCTTGCACGCGGGTTGGGATTGGGCGGATCGTTGGAGCAAGCCGTGAGCGATAACAGCAGCACCGACGCAACAGCAGTGGCGGCGGCAGTGGCAATGGCATAGACAACTCGGCGCATGGCAGCGGCCTCGAACGTGTGGCGGCAATAAACGTATTACGTTCGACAGGGCCGTCTGGATGCGTGCGGCGCCCGTGATTCGACGCGGCTGATTCGCGCAAGGCCACGCAGCAACCCGCAAAGCGTGCTCGACGACCACCTCGCGCACGCGCGACCGTTTCGGTGCTCTGGCCGTCCAGGCGACCACATTCGTCTAAACTGCGCGCTTTCGTAGCTTTACTGTCCGAACGCCAGCGACGCTTTACGCCAAGCTTACAAGCGGCGTGATCCGGTTAGCGCTATCGTGTCCGCAACGCCCGCTCCCACGCGAATTCCCTCATGTCGATCCGCTTCAACGCCCCATTCACCGCTTTGCTCGCCGCCGCCCTGTTCGGCGCGACGACACCGCTCGCCAAAGCGCTGCTCGGCTCGCTCTCGCCGTTCCTGCTTGCCGGGCTGTTCTACCTCGGCAGCGGCTGCGGCCTTGCCGCGGTAATGCTGGCGCGCCGGCTAAAAGGCAGCGGCGCCGGGCAGCCGGCCGGCCACAGCCATTTCCCATTACGCGAAATCCCTTGGCTGGCCGGCGCGATCGCAGCCGGCGGCGTCGCGGGGCCCGCTTTATTGATGCTGGGTTTGCAAACGACGCCCGCCGCCACCGGTTCGCTGCTGCTGAATCTGGAAGGCGTATTCACCGCGCTGATCGCGTGGATCGTGTTTCGCGAGAACGTCGACGTGCAGGTGTTCCTCGGCATGACCGCGATCGTCGCGGGCGGCGTGGCGTTGTCCTGGCAACCGGGCGCGGCGGGACTGCCGCCGGGCACGCTGCTGCTGGCCGGCGCCTGCGCGTGCTGGGCCGTGGACAACAACCTCACGCGCAAAGTGTCGACGCACGACGCGATGTTCATCGCCTGCGTAAAAGGACTCGTGGCCGGTTCGGTCAACGTGGCGCTCGCGCTCACCCTCGGCGCCGCATGGCCGAAGCTCTCGACTGTCGCGCTCGCCATGCTCACCGGCTTTGCGGGCTACGGCGTGAGTCTCGTTCTGTTCGTCGTCGCGCTGCGCAATCTCGGCACCGCGCGAACCGGCGCTTATTTCTCGGTCGCGCCGCTATTCGGCGTGACCTTGTCATGGCTGCTATGGCCGGAGCTGCCTCCGCCGCTATTCTGGGTCGCCGCCGCGCTGATGACGCTGGGCGTGTGGCTGCACATTCGCGAACGTCATGAGCATCCGCACACGCACGATCCGCTCGAGCACTCGCATCGTCACCGGCACGACGCGCATCACCAGCACGAGCATGATTTCGCGTGGAACGGCGACGAGCCGCATACCCATCCGCACCGCCATGCACCCATGACGCACGCGCATGCGCATTTCCCGGACATCCACCACCGGCATACGCATTGATTTTTCGCTCGGCCGCGCTGCACGGGCACTTGCTGCATCGCAAGACAAAAATCTCTGTGGAAAAAAATCAGGCGATAGACCGATTCAATTGGCATCGCCGCGCATCACATCCTGTAATGAAATTCCTGTTGTCCGCGTGTCACCCGTCCACCCCGCCTGCATGTTTGGAGAGATCTATGTCGCAACCCGAGCCTAACGTAGACGAATTAGTGAAAAGCATCGCCGAAGAAACCGACACGCCGGCGGAAACGGTCTCGAAGATGTACGCAGACACCTTGGCCAGCTATCGGCACGACGCGCGTGTATTCGACTACGTGCCGCTCTTTGCCGCGAAAAAAGTACGCAACCAGCTTCGCGACAATTTGAATCGCAAACACTGACACGGCGGCGCGCGGAGACCACCGCCTGCTGAATCACCTGTTCGCCTCGACCGACTCGCGCGAAAATTCACATAACGCGCACTGATTTTTTTCCCGCTGATAGACTCTGGCCCAGAACCATCGACTCGGGGGAGTTGGCATGCGGGTAACAATCGTAGGCGCGGGCATCGCCGGTTTAAGCACGGCGTGGTCGCTCTCGAAACAGGGACATGACATCACACTGATCGAGCAGGGCTCGATTCCAAATCCACTCGCCGCATCGGGCGACCGGCATCGCATGATTCGTCGCGCATACGGCGATGCGGATGGTTATGCGCGAAACATCGAAGAGGCGTTCGATAGCTGGGACCTGCTATGGAACGATCTCGGCGTGTCCCACTATGCAAATTGCGGCGTGCTCGGCATTTCGCAATTCGCAGGCGATGGCGCCGAACAGTTCCGCACCGGCCTCGACCGGATGGGATTCGAGTATGAACGGCTCGAACCGCTCGACGCAGCGGCACGCTATCCGTTTCTCGACCCAGCCACGTTTCGTTACGCTTACCTCGATCACGACGGCGGCGCACTTTTCAGCGAACGCATTGCACGCGACATGAAGGCGTGGCTCAAGATGCGCGGCGCCGACATTCGCATGCACACCAAGGTGCACGCGGTCGATCCGAAGACCGCTTCCGTGCACATCGAAAACGACGAGATCGTGCGTGCCGACCGGCTGGTGGTCACCGCGGGCGCATGGACGCCGCAACTGTTTCCCGCGCTTGCCGAAAACCTGATGACCTATCGCAACACCGTCGCCTATCTGGAGCCGCCAGTGGATCTGGAAGACGCGTGGTCGACGGCGCCCGCGATCGTCGATATCGGCGGCGCGAGCGACGGCTATGTGCTGCCGCCGCTCGACGGCATTGGTCTGAAGTTTGGCGCCGGCATCAATAAAGCACGCACGCCCGACCCCGAGGCGAATCGCGTGGCGTCGCCCGACGAAGGCGACCGCTTGCGGCGGCTGTTTTCGCCGCCTTTCAGCCGGATCGACGAATATACGGTATCCGAAGTAAAAACGTGCGCGTACACATTTACAGCGGATAACCGCTTCTTTTCGAAGCGGCTCGGCAATACGTTGGTGGTATCGGCTTGCTCCGGACACGGCTACAAATTTGGCGCAGCGGTGGGAGGGCGAATCGCGGAGGCGCTGGAGACGGACGACGACGCCACGCTCGCCCGATGGCTCAGAGCCGAGACGGTCTGAACGGGCGCCTTTACTCATACGTAACGATGGCTGACGCCAACGCATTGTTCATCCCGCAGCAGGACGGCATCGACGAATCCGCGATGACGCTTGCCGCGCTCGCCTGCATCGACGGCTTTACCGCCTGCTTCAACGCGCGCGATCTCGACGGCATGGACGCGCATTTGCATTTCCCGCACGTCATTCTATCGGGCGAACAACTGGTGATCTGGGAACGGCCGGGCCAATTACCCGCCGGCTTCTTCGACGATCTGATGCGCGATATCGGGTGGCATCACACTGCGTATCAGGAGAAGCACGTGGTGCTGGTGAGCCCGCGCAAAGTGCACCTGCGTGTGGTGTATTCGCGCAATCGCGCGGACGGTTCAATCATCACGCAGCATCGCAATGTCTGGATCGTGACGTGGCAGGACGGGCGCTGGGGCATCAAGCAGCGTTCTTATTGAGTGCGGTTGCGATTTAATTCAGCAGGCCACGTAAGACGTCAGCCAGCCTCGCCACCAGCACATCCGCCTCCTGTGGGCTGATGCCCGCATAGCCGAGCATGAAGTCGTTGTAGTGCGCGGCGTCTCGTGCCGGTTTCTCGCGCAACGCACTCAAGGCTGCGATATACAAGCCGTGCTCACGCGTGACGGCGCTCACGTCTGCTCGCGCGGCGGCGCGTCGAACCGCATCGTCAAATGCATGCCACCGCCGTCGGATGAAATCGTGACCAGGTTGCCCATGTGACGCTCGATCGCGTCCACCAGCGCGCCACGGCGTTGCTGATATAGGCGCCGCATGCGCCGCAAATGCCGCGCATATTTCCCACTATCGACCAGCAGCACAAAGAAAGACTGCCTTCTTTGGCGGCCTTATTTCTATTCCCGTCGCCCCTCCCCTTACGCACGCGCCAAGGCATCTGCGGCTTGTTCCTGCCTGCCCTGATCGCTCTGCCAATAGAGTAGCCAGCTTTCGGAATTCTCCGATGTCAACCACATCCACCATCACGATAGGTTTGTGACTGTAGTGAAAGCTACATATACAAACGGCGCAAGCCATTCAACCGGATAAGAACGATGACAAATAGACGGCTATTTTTGCGCACTAGCGCTTTGTCCCTTGTAGGCATCACGTCTCAAGTTGCAAGGGCAACGCCTGCAAACCCTCAGGTATCTGCTACGGCGCGACACGGATATGCGCTGACAAACGGCGCAACCGCACTGAAGCGCGATGACGGATCGTGGATATTCTGGGTACGCATTATAAATTTTGATGACCCGAAGGGCGATATCGTCGCCAGTCTCCAGATGGCAACAGATAGGGGCTTCTCACAGATCATTGATGTCGTGCCGCTCACTCTGACGGCAGCGAAATCGTATATCGCCCAACCCGCGTACACGCCGAAAACGGGGAGCACACAACTCTATTATCGCTACGTAGTTGGATCGAGTCCGTCGATTTCGCCCTCCGTCAGTTCAATCGTGAATTCGATTGCCCCCTGGAATACCGAATCAAAGGCCGAATAAAAATGGCAAAGGCAGAAATGGTATTTCAATGGGTAGAATCAGGATCGAATTCGATGTCCTCGTATCAAGCGTTTATGAATGCAGGAAACAGCCCAAATGATTCGATATCAATAATTCAGAACGGCAGTAGTCTTATTGCGACCGTATCAAATGTCTCCTCTGCGCTGCAACCGATCCGCATCATTACAAACGGATTAGCGGCGACTTCTGCACTAACCCGTATTGCGATGGATTGGAAAGACCCGAACAAAAAAGTGCAACCGGGCGACGTGCTTACCCTTATAAGCGCGACCGGAACGATCGCAATTACGCTTCTTGTGTGGGCGGAAATTGGCCCGGGTGCAGCGGCGGCAATCGGTGCACTCGCCCTCGCTGCTGATCTGCAATCGTCGTTTCAACCGTATATGAGTTCTGCGAAGATATGGCTCGGCAATGTTCTGGCAAACACGCTGCAACTTTCAAACCCCGCTTCGATTGCTAGTGCGTCTCTCTACTGGGGTAGCATGCAGACTGGTAGCGGATGGAATCTTTACTCATACGACGAACTAATGACGGGAAAAGGATTGTTCGCCTGTATGAGTGACGACATGGCATCCGGCTCCATTTTAAGAATCTCGGGAACTCCCGTACCGGGTAGTTTCACGCCAGTAAGCGAATCCAAATACAAGCAGGACTACTGCCACTATTTGTACGATCAGAATGGAGGCTCCGACCTTGACAGTTGGATGAATTATTGTCCGAGCACGATGTTCAGATAGCCATGACTGTAATTCCGCGTTGCATTCGGGTTTCGCTCATTGCGTTCACCCTCGCCTTTCTGTGTGAGGCGGCCGTAGAACTTGCTTTATTTTGTTTTTTGTCTCTGCCTTGGGAAGGTTGGTTGGCCGCATCTGCAAGCCTAGTGGCAAATCCTTTGGCAATATGCTGGGTGCTAAAGCGAGAGAAGCGCGGCTACGACCTACTCAAGTGGATCGCGGCCTTTAGCCTCGTGTGGACCGTCTCAGGTGCCCCCTATCTGTACGCATTGGGAGTGTGGGCCATCTCCCTGATAGCGCTCTGCGTTTGGCTACGCTTAGGAGCAGTGTTGATGCTGCGGCGAAAAGCAGCGAGAGACTGGATCGACACGGATACAGTCAGGGGTTATCTGTGAGACGCGTGGGGTGACGAATTAGCCCATTGGATGCCAACGCCCGCCTCGCGCGGGCGTTTTTTGGCTAGACTCGCGAATAGCGGCTCAGTCACGAATAACGATGCGCGGCGGGTGGGTGATGCTAGTGAATCTTCACACTCAGGGTTTTAATAGGCGGTAGATCATTGCTGACTTGCGCCACGAGAAAATCGTCCACGCATTCATCGCTATGACCGCGACGCACCAAAAGGTAAAGCCGCCCGCACTGACATTCCCGCTTGTCATCTTGACGGTGAACAGGACTGACAGAAGGAAACCAAACAGGCACAAAAATAAAGATTTCCCGGGCGATTCAACGCCACAAATTTCGCCCGTTGCGTGATTTAGCCATCCTGCCAGTGTTTGCCAGTTCTCCGTATCGCGCAGTACTGCAGTCACCACCATGCCATTTTCAAGTCGGGGGGCGCCGGCTATTTGTACAGCGTACTGACGTTTTCCTGCGACCGTGACGTTAAAGGCTGTTCTGACTGTTCTCGCGCCATTTTTGTCTTTTTGGGCAACTATTCCGCCGATGTTTTCGAGGGTGACTGTAACGGCGTGGTAGGTCATGAGGCGGATCGTGCTGAAGGCGGGCTAGGAAAGCGCTGAATATAACGCGTATGCCATCTTGTATTTCCTCTCGCTCCTCCAGCAACGTCGGATCAATATCGATGCCGCCCGAAGAGTGAACCGCGAGCCGGTAGTAGCGCGTCACACCCGGATTGATGATCGCTTCAACATCCTTGCGCGGCAGCATCGGCATCTTTGCGCTGAATATGTGTTCACCGGATGGCACATAGAGCTTCACGCGCTCACTACTTCACACCTCGACCACCGGTTAGCGATCGATGCTCACCGTCGCGACATTACCTGCACCGAAGAACGAGCTATCGCTCGTGATGAGCACGGTGCCATAGTCCCCGCCTTGCGGCTTCTTTTGATACGCCATCGCGCGACCAGGCGGCACCTCCGCCGCGCCCGCACCAGGTGGAGTGGCGGCGCACTCGCTCAGGGACACCACAGCCGCACACGTCACCAGCTTCCTCATATTGCCCTTGTCATTCGATTATCTGAGCTTGCGCCCACCCAAGGCGCGCTCGACTTCGACATCAACAGCCCATCGTCCAACTCGTGGCTCCAAATTCCGGCCGCCTCGTGGAGCTAACAATGGTGCGTCAAATTTCCTATGCTGACGGATTGGCAGTCTTCACTCAACAAGGAACCGCACATGTCCGATTCGATTCAGATCCGCGCCGTCGTCCCCGGCGACTTCGATGCCTGGCTGCCGCTGTGGGACGCCTACAACGCGTTCTATGGCCGCTCGGGCGAAACCGCGTTGCCGCGCGAGATCACGCAAATCACGTGGGAACGTTTCTTCGATGGCTACGAGCCGATGCATGCCATGGTCGCCGAACGCAACGGCGAGTTGCTCGGCCTCGTACACTTCCTGTATCACCGTCACACGACGATGAAAGGACCGATCTGCTATCTGCAAGACCTGTACACACTCGACAGCGAGCGCGGCAAAGGCGTCGGCCGCGCGTTGATCGAAGCGGTGTATGCGCGCGCCAAAGCCGATGGTTCGCAACGCGTTTACTGGCAAACGCACGAAACGAATCAGACGGCGATGAAGCTGTACGACAAGGTCGCGGACCGCTCGGGCTTCGTGGTGTATCGCAAAGCGCTGTGATGCCGCGTGGCGGGCTCGCGTAGCGTGCTTTCAGCGCGTCGCGCCGTGCCGCGCGCCCTGCGCGGCACACCGCACATTTATGTCCGACCGATCGCGCGGCCGCCATGCGCCGCGCATTGTCCAGTCCGATTCTCGCCACCTTCCAGACCCGCGCCGCTCAAGTTTGCGTGCGGTCTGCCGTTATCGCCATTGGACGGAGCTACACCCGGCTCCACGCGGTTCATCGGCGAAACCTTGGGCGATCTCCTCATGGAGGGGCGCAAACGAATCGGAAACTGTACATGCCTTCGATCATCGGCATCGATCTTGGAACCACGCATAGTCTCGCGGCAATCTGGCGCGACAACCATGCCGTGCTCATCCCGAACGCGTTAGGCGAAACACTCACGCCCTCGTGCGTCTCTATCGACGGCGATGGCTCGATCCTCGTCGGCCGCCCCGCTCATGACCGTTTGCATACGCATCCCGAGCGCACCGCCGCCAACTTCAAACGCTATATGGGCACGAGCCGCACCGTGTCGCTCGGCACGCAAATGCTGCGTCCCGAAGAGTTGTCCTCGCTGGTGCTCAAGTCGTTGAAGGCCGATGCCGAAGCCTTTCTCGGCGCAACGGTCAGCGACGCCGTGATCGCCGTACCGGCCTATTTCAGCGACGCGCAACGCAAAGCCACGCGCATCGCCGGCGAACTCGCCGGCCTGAATGTACTGCGTCTCGTCAACGAACCGACCGCGGCCTCGCTCGCGTACGGCGTGCATCAACGCGATAGCGAGCGCAAGTTTCTGATCTTCGATCTGGGCGGCGGCACCTTCGACGTCTCCGTGCTCGACTTCTTCGAAGGCGTGATGGAAGTGCGCGCGAGCACCGGCGACAATTTTCTGGGCGGCGAAGACTTCACCGAAGCATTGGTCGAATTGTTCTGCCAGCGCAACGGTCTCAAGGTCCAATCGCTCACGCCGGTTGCCGCGCAACGGCTGCATCAGCAGGCCGAACGCGCGAAACGTCAGCTCACGCAGAACGGCGTCGACAGCGTCACGCTCGAACTCATGATCGGCGACCACGCGCACGCGCTCGAACTCGACGCGGCCACCGCGGAGCGCACCTGCGAGCATCTGCTGCAACGGCTGCGCAAACCGGTGGAACGCGCATTGCGCGATTCGAAGATCGCCGTCGCCGCGCTCGACGAGATCATCCTCGTCGGCGGTGCCTCGCGTATGCCGATGGTCCGCAAGCTGGTCTCGAAGATGTTCGGCCGCCTGCCCGCCGGACATCTGAACCCCGACGAAGTGGTCGCGCTCGGCGCTGCGGTACAGGCCGGACTCGTTGGACGCGATGCCGGGCTCGACGAAATGGTGTTGACCGATGTCGCGCCCTATAGCCTCGGCATCGACACGGCCATGCAGGTCGGCCCGGCTCAGTTCGTGCCCGGTCACTTTCTGCCGATCATTGAGCGCAACACGATCGTGCCGGTGAGCCGCATGCAGCGCATTTTCACGGTGCGCGACCGTCAGCAGATGCTCAGCATCAAGGTGTTTCAGGGCGAAGCGCGTTTGACCACGGACAACGTCGCGCTCGGTGAATTCACGCTGGAAGTACCGCTCAAAGCGGCGGGCGAAGCTGGCGCGGATGTGCGTTTCACCTACGACATCAACGGCGTTCTGGAAGTCGAAGCCACTGCATTCCCGGGCGGCGTGAAGCGCGCGATGGTGATCGAAGAAAACCCCGGCGTAATGACGCCGGAAGAAATCCGCCAGCGTCTCGCGGCGTTGAGTGCGCTGAAGATTCACCCACGCGATCAACTCGAGAACCGGACGCTGTTGACGCGCGCCGACCGTGTCTATGAAGAAACACTCGGCGATCATCGGCAATATCTGGCCGCGCATATCGCTCGCTTCCAGGCATTGATCGAGCGCCAGAATACCGATGAAATCGCGCAGGCGCGCGGCGAACTGAGCGCGCTGCTGGATCGCTTCGACGTGCATGTGACTTACTGACCGGCCATGAATACGATCTCGAACAATCAATGGCCTTGGGACGTGCTCGGCATCGAGTCGAGTGCCGACGAGCGCGCGGTGCGTCGCGCTTATGCACGGCTGTTGAAACAACAACGTCCGGATGAAGATGCTGAGGCATTTCAGCGTCTGCGGTACGCGTATGAATCCGCGTTGCAGATGGCGAGCGGCGCGGTCTCGAAGGGAGCAGTTGCGGAGCCGACCGCGAACGCCTCTGGCGCTGAACCCGCGATTTTGATCGGAATCACGCGGGAGCCGGCAATCGTGCCGGCGACGTCCCGCGTTAGGGTCAACAGTTCGGACGTCGAGGCCACCGTCCGCGAACCCGACGCCTTTGAAACCGCCGTCCAACTCTGGCAGAACTTCATCGCGCAAACGGACGACCTCGCATCGCGCCGTTCGCTGCAGGATCTGTTCGCCGCCGTCGTCAACATTCCGACACGCGACGAACTCGAATGGCAGGCGCTGTGTCATTGTCTGAACGAGGACACGCCTGCCACGCTGCGGATGAACCTGAGCGCGGTCCTCGGCTGGCGGGACAACTCGACGCATCTGCGGCGACGCAACGCGGCCATCGCCACGCTCGCCTTGAACCGCGTGTTCGCCGACGAAGACTACAACGCGCTGCGTCTGCGCTTCACGAACGCGATGGCATTGCTCGAAGGTCCGTTGCCGCAAATGGCGACCGGCGCGCGAGCACTGCTTCGTGCCGGTTTGCGCGCCGAGATGGAGCAACTGTTGACCGCCCTTGGCCGCTACCATCCGAATGTCGTACGGCTGCGGCTCGATGCCGAGAAAGTCGATTTCTGGGGACGTTGCCTCAAATTCCGCGTCGGCGCGGGCCGCCTGTTTGGTCCGGCACTCGCGTTGAACGCGTGGTGCGGTTTGCTGTTCGCCAACGCGTCGCTGAACCCCAATAGCAACAGGTGGTTCGATCAGTGGTCGCCCGCTCAGTTGGGCATTTTTCTGTCGACGTTGATGCTCGCGCTGATGACGGTCGCCGCCACGACCGTGCTGCTGTCCGAGCCGCAGCAACATCGACTGCGAGCGTTGCGCTCGATCGGCTGGCTGCGTTATGGCTGGATTCCCGTTTGGCTTGGCGCGACCACCGTTGCACTGTGTGAGGACGGCAGCGGTCATTCGACATCGATCGCGATGGCCACACTAGGCGTCTGTACGATCTGGGCCGCGTTGATTCACGGCTGGCCGCCCATTAAGGGGCTCGCGATACTGGCTGCGTTCAGCGCGACGGCGTTGGGTTTTGCGGGCCACTGGATCGCCACGGATTCGCATGCGTGGCTGATGCCTTACGCGCACGGTGTGCTGTTTGCGTTCTTCTTCTCGTTTTCGCAGGCGGAATGGCGCGGATGGATCGCGCGTCGGCCGCGGTTGTTTTGGGCTTGCGTGCCTTTGTGGTTCGCTGGATTCGTAGCGTTGATCGTGTTGCTGTTGCAGCGCGAAGCGCGTGCGACGCAGTTCGCGTGGGCGTTGTTTGCGGTGATGTCGGCGGCGGGCGGCGTGCTGGCGACGACGCGTTGGAACGATTTGCGCAATGCGATACCGGTGTTTTTCCGCGGGTATGCGAACCTCGTGTGGATGGCGCTGGCGATTTACAAGCCGGACATCATCGCCTGTGTGAGTGCGGGGCTGATGAGTATCTGGGTTATTGATGGGATCAAGCAACGGCGCGAAGCGCGACAAGCCATGCGGTAAGCATCCCCACAAAACGAAAGGGCGCACCACCCAGTGCGCCCTTCGTCTTCCTGCTATCGCGGTACTTCAACATCAACCGCCCACCAAAACTCGACCGACAAAAAACCTCAAGCCTCCAGTTGCTCCAGCACCTTGCCTTTGGTTTCAATACCAAGAAAGTGCACCGCCACCGCCGCAAGAAACGGGACGACCGCGAGGATATAAAACGCAACCTGCAAATTGCCGCCGATCATCGTCTTCGACACGATAGCCGGCGCGAAGATCGCCGCCACCTTCAGCCACGCGCCGCCGACGCCGCAACCCATTGCGCGGATACTCGTCGGATAAAGCTCCGGCGTGTACACGTAAGCCGTGATGAACCCGCACGCCAGGAAGCCCAGCGAGAACGCGCAGCACGTCGCCACGACATACACCGACGAATCGTGGAACACACCCGCCAGCAGCAATGAAATCGCACACGCAACAAACGAAAAATTGATGATCGGCTTACGCCCCACCTTGTCGACCAGCAACGCGCAAGTGAGCGAACCCACCACGCCGAGCACCGAAGCGGCCACCGCCAGATTCAACGCGAGTTGCAGCGGCGCGTGGTAAATCGTGCGGTAAATCGTCGGCAGCCACGTCGAAAGACCGTATTGAATGAAGCCGCACGTGATCCACAACATGGCCACGGCCAGCGTGCGCTTCAGATACGCGGGACCGAACAGGTCGGCCATGCGGCGCTTCGGATGACGATTGGCCATCGCCTCGAATTCAGCCGATTGTGTCACCGGCGGAAGCGGACCTTTAACCGCGCGTTCGAACACATGCACTGCAACGTCCGCATCGGCCATCCGCTCACGTTCGGCGAGCCAGCGCGGCGATTCCGGCACGAGCTTGCGCAGCACGAAGAACAGAATCAACGGCATGCCGCCGATAAAGTACATGACTTGCCAGCCGAAACGCGGCACGATCCACGCACCCAGCGCATTCGAGGCGAGCAGTCCAACCGGGAAAACGATTTCATACAGCAGCACGAAACGGCCACGTCCATGCGCACGGCTGATCTCGTTGATGTACGTCGCGGCCACCGGCAATTCGCCGCCGAGCCCGAGCCCCTGAATCACGCGCAGCACAACAAACGCTGCAAATGTGGGCGCAAAACCGCACGCAATGCTGGTGATGCCGATGATCCCCGAGCTCAGCGCGATCGCTTTCACACGCCCCTTGCGCTCCGCATACCACGGAAAAACGAACGCGCCGATCAGTTGACCGACCGAACCGGAACCGATCAGAAAGCCGATTTCCCACGGCGTCAGATGCCACTTTGCGATCAGGATCGGCAACGTGGCCGCGATCGCGATCACGTCGAAGCCGTCGAAGAACGTCGCGAGACCGATCAGAATACGCGCGCGCACCTGCATCGCATTCTTGGGCAAACGCTCCAGACGCGCGATGATCGAGCCCCGGGTCACAGGGCCTGAGACACCGGCGCTGCTGCGGTCCCCCATGGTGTTGTCGATGGTTCTCATGCCGTTGTGCCGTCCGTAGATGTGGTTAGGCAAGTGCCGTTGAAGCGTCGGTCAGGGTGGCAAGGTCGATGGTCCGGCCTTGGTTCATCCATTTGCGCGACAGTTTCAGTTCGCGCGGCGTATTGATGGCGATCACGCCGCGAATCGCGCTGTCTTCCAGATGGAACAGCGTGGCGCGTTTGCCGGGCAAATCGCCGCGTACGGCGAGTTGTGCATCGCCTGGAATGTCGCCGAGAATCTGCAGATTCACGTCGTACTGATCGGACCAGAACCACGGAATGTCCGCATACGGTTCGAAGGTGCCGAGCAATGCTTTCGCGGCGGCAATCGCCTGGTTCTGCGCATTGGCCCACGATTCGAGCCGCACGCGCCGCTTGAGCCACGCGCTCGGATGATTGGCGACGTCGCCGCACGCGAAAATGCGCGGGTCGTCGGTGGCGCCGAAATGATCGACCACGATGCCGTCTTCCACCTTCACGCCAGCGGCTTCCGCCAACGCCGTGTGCGGCGTGAGACCGATGCCGGCCACCGCGAAATCGGCGTCGAGCGTCGAGCCGTCCGCGAACGTGGCGCGAATGCGATTGCCGTCGTTCGGATGATCTGCGAGCGACACGAGCGAAGCGTTCAAACGCACGTCCACGCCGTTCGCGCGATGCAGGTCGAGCAGGAAGCCGGACACCATCGGCGGCAGCGAACGGGCGCACAGACGCGGCGCACCTTCCACCACCGTGGCCTCGACGCCGAGCTTGCGCGCCGTGGCCGCGACTTCGAGACCGATCCAGCCGCCGCCCACCACCAGCACGCGCTTACTGGCGCGCAGCCGCTCACCCAAAGCGACGGCTTCGTCGAGCGTACGCAGGTAAGCGATGTGCGAGGTCTTTACGAGCGACTCCGGCAGCTTGCGCGCCGCGCCGCCGGTGGCGATCACCAGTCGGTCATACTGCACTTCTCGGCCCGATTGCGTGCGCACGATGCGCTGTTCGCGATCGATCGAAGTCGCGCAATCCGGCTGCCATGCTTCGACGTTCAGCGCCTCGAAGTCGTCGGGCTTCACGAGCCGCACGGTGTCGATATCCGCTTCGCCCGCCAGCACCGCTTTCGACAACGGCGGCCGTTCGTACGGCAGATGGACTTCGTCGGCGATCATCACGAGACGGCCGTCGAAGCCTTCCTTGCGCAAGGTCTTCACGACCCAACCGGCCGCCTGGCCGCCGCCGATCACAACGATCGTGCGCGGTGCTTCCAGTCCGGCATGGGCGGCTTGCGCCTTTGCAGCAGCAGCATCAGTCATTTTTCCGCTCCGTCATGAACTTGTCTTCCGGCGCCTTCGCGTTTTTCTGACGCCGCGTATTGCCGTCGATGCCGCCGTCGATCGCCCATTCGGCGAACACCGTCGGACCCGGTTCGAAATCGCGCGGCTGCCATTCGGGCGTGAGTTGATCTTCGTCGGCGTAGTACTCGATCAGGCCGCCTGCCGGGTTCTGGAAGTACCAGAAGTAAGCCGACGACACCGGATGACGCCCCGGCCCGAGTTGCGTATCCCAACCGCAGCGGCTGATATGCATGCCGCCGCCGAACACTTCGTGGATATCGCGCACGGTGAACGCGACGTGGTTCAGGCCGCGCTTACCGTTGGGCAGCGCTAGCAGGAAAATGTCGTGATGGCCGCCGTGCGGCGCGCAGCGCATGAACGCGCCACGGCCCGGATAACGGTCCGACATTTCGAAGCCGAGCAGCTCTTGATAGAACTTTTCCTGTTCGGCGAGACGGTTCGTGAAGAACACCACGTGGCCCACTTCGACCGGTTCGGCGCGTTCGTAAATCGGCGAAGGCTGATCGACGCGCAGCGTCTGGCCCCACACATTCGACGGCGAACCGTGAATGTCGAGCGCGCGCTTGCGGGTCACTTCCACGCGAATCGCCATGCCGTTCGGGTCGATACAGCCGACGGCGTCGTCGGTTTCGAAATGGCCCGGCTGACCAGCGAAGCGGCCGCGCAGTTCGTCGAGTTCGGCTTTGGTTGCGACGCCCCACGTCACTTCGCGCAGCGTCGGGCCTTCTTCGAATGCCGGCGGCAACGAAGCATCGTCTGCGTTCGTTAAAAGAATCGTGCAGCCGTTCAGCGTTTCGAAACGCGCCTGGGTTTCGTCGTGCGCGACTTCCTTCAAGCCCCAGTCCGCGAAAAAGCGGCGACAGGTGGCCAGATCCGTCACGCCGTAAATAATCTGTTCAATGCCGAGAATCGTCATAACGTGCCTCTTGCGTATCTTGCGGATTAGTTCGCCCACGCCAGCGGCGCGTCGTTCAAGCCCCAGTAGAGGCTTTTCTGTTGCATGTATTCGCGGATGCCGAGCCGGCCTTTCTCGCGTCCCATGCCGCTCTCTTTCCAGCCGCTGAACGGCGTCGCGATCGAGAACAGCTTGTAGGTGTTGATCCAGATGGTGCCGGCTTCAAGTGCGCGGGCGATCCGGTAGGCGCGCTTGTAGTCGCGCGTCCAGATGCCGGCGGCGAGGCCGAACACGCTGTTGTTCGCTTCTTTGAGGAGCGAGGCTTCGTCATCGAACGGCATTGCCACCAGCACCGGGCCGAAGATTTCTTCCTGGCAGATGCGGGCGTCGTTGGTCAGGCCTTCGAGAATCGTCGGCTGGAAGTAGGTGCCTGCCTCGCGGCCATCGCCAACCGGGCGTTCGCCGCCGCACAGCAGACGGCCGCCTTCTTCGAGGCCGAGCGCGACATAGCGCTCAACGGTTTCGCGATGCGCCGCCGTAATCAGCGGACCCATTTGCGTTTCGGAACGCGTCGGATCGCCGACACGCAATTTGCGCGCGCCTTCCGCGAGACGCTTCATGAACGCTTCGTAAATCGAGCGTTGTACGAACAGGCGCGAACCCGCGATGCACGCTTCGCCCGACGAACTGAAGATGCCGTACAGCACGCCGTTGACCGCGTGATCGAGATCGGCGTCGTCGAAAACGATGGTCGGCGATTTGCCGCCGAGTTCTAACGAGACCGGCATCAGCTTGTCCGCCGCGATGCGCGCGATGCCGCGGCCCACTTCGGTACCGCCCGTGAACGACACCTTCTTCACCAGCGGATGACGCACCAACACGTCGCCGATCACCGAGCCCTTGCCCGGCAGCACGCTGATCACGCCCTTCGGTACGCCGGTTTCCTCGCAGATCCGAGCCAATGCCAGCGAGACCAACGGCGTCACTTCTGCCGGTTTCAACACGACCGCGTTACCGCCCGCGAGTGCCGGCGCGAGCTTCTGCGCGTCGGAAGCAATCGGCGAATTCCACGGCGTAATCGCGGCGATCACGCCGATCGGCTCGTAGATGCTCATCGTCAGATAGTCGCCGCGCGAGGGCGTGACTTCTTCGTCGAGCGTTTCGAGGCAGGCGGCGAAATAACGGAACGTGTTCGCAGCGCTCGCCACCAAAACGCGCGTTTCGCTAATCGGCTTGCCGTTGTCGCGGCGCTGCAATTGCGCGAGCGCTTCGTGGCGCGCCATGATCAGATCGGCAATGCGGTACAGAATCAGCGCGCGTTGATGCGGCTTCAAACCCGACCAGTCCGCGCGGCGCCATGCGATGTCCGCGGCTTCCACGGCGTCGCGGGCGTCGTCGGCATTGGCCGTCGAGATTTCCATGTTGACCGACTGATCCGCCGGATACAGGCTTGTGTACGGGTTGCCACGCCCTTGCCGCCATTCGCCGCCGATGAAAATATCGCCGTTGGGCACGAGGCTGGTATCGAAGTGAGTCATGTCGGTCATTCCGGTTTGCTTCAGCTAATCAACTGGGGCTTAAATCACGCAGCGCGCCGCGCGATTGCGTAGCGCACGCATCGCGCTATACGCGGTCAGCGCGGACGTCTTAGGGTTATCCGGCAGCGGCTTGCCGCACATTTCGAGCGACATCTCACCGAATGCGCCACGCGCCACGATGCGGTGCACGTTGCGCGTCACGTTCGGGTCGGCGATCAGTCGAACCGTGGTGTGGTCCAGACCGAGTCCGGCCAGCGCGATCGTCGCGGCCACGTTGGCGTTCTTCGGATAGAGCCGCGCCGCTTCGCGCGCGCTGCCTTCGAAGATCACCGTCTCTTCGTTCAGCGTGTGCAGATCGCAGAACTGCTCCGCCGGCGTGCCGAGCCATCCCGTGGGCGGCTTGCGGCCGGTGTACAGCACTTCGTCGAGACCGCCGAGCTTGGCCGCGGCCAGCGCATCCACACCACCGATCGCGCCGGAGAGCAGCGTCAACGTGGCGTCGCCTTCATCGGCGGCGGCGGACAGTGCGTCCAACAGCAGCATGTCGGACAGCGCACCGATCGACGCGACCGCGCAGTCCGTGCCGGCCTTCAGCAACGGCACCACGTGATCGACCAGCGCGCTATGGCCCGCGCATTCCAGCGCGAAATGCGGCTGGCTGCTCAAGGCGGACACGGAGGCCACGACATCCACCGAGTCGCCCACTACTTCACGCACCGAAGCCATGTGGCGCTCCGGCACGATCACGTGCGACACGCGCACGGTCGGATCGGCGGCGACCGAGCGATACACTGCCTGGCCGATCGCGCCGAAGCCGATCATCGCGACGTCGACGGGTGCGTGATGCCCCGCGTAGCCCGCGTCACGCATGTTCCGGCTCCTGTTCCTTGACCGGCGGGCCGGCGAACGCGGTCGCGAACGAGCCGACCGACAGCATGTCCACTTCGACCAGCACCGGGCCCGTCTTCGCCATACCTTCGCGGATGATCGCGTCGGCCTGATCGAGCGATTTGATGCGGTAGTGCGTGAGCTTGAGGCTCTCGCAGAACTGCGCGAAATCCGGCTGATGCAGATCGACGTAGCAGCGGCGGCCGCCGTATTGCGCGTCCTGAATGTTGCGGATCACGCCGTAGCACTGGTCGTTCATCAGCACGATCATCACGTTGGCGTTTTCCTGCACGGCCGTCGCGAGTTCGCCGACGTTGACCATCAGACCGCCGTCGCCGACGAGGCACACGGTCTTCGCCGCGCTACCCGCCAGCGCCGCGCCGATGCCCATCTGCATGCCTTGGCCGATGCCGCCGCCGAGCGCATGAACACCCGCACGCGGCGAGAAAATCTTCAGCATGCGGTTGCCCCACGTGCTGTTCGAGATCGTGACGTCGCGCACCCAGTTGTAGTCGCGGCCTACGGCTCCTTGCAATGCATCGACGAGACGCTTGTACGGACCGAGGCCCTTGCCCACATCGGCGACGGCGCTTTCGCGTGCGGCAGCCAGATCTTGCGTGAACGTCGGATCAACTTTCAGACGGCCTTCGAGCAGCGTTGCAAGTTCTTCGAGTACCGAAGATGCATCGCCGTGAATGAACATCTCGTTGCGGTAACCGCGGTTGTCCGCGAGCGCGTCGGCGTCGATGCGATACAGCGGTTGCGGCAACGCGAGCTTGTACTTCAGCGTTTCATTGCCACGCAGACGCGAACCGACCACCACCAGCGCGTCACACGTCTTGTAGAAGCTCTCGACCGCTGCATGCACGTTGAACGCGCCGAGCGTCGCCGGATGATCTTCCGGCAGCACGCCACGGCCTTGCACGCTGGTCACGACGCCGAAGCCCAGCGCCACCAGACGCTCGACTGCCTTCGTCGCGTGACGCGTGCCGCCGCCCAGCCACAACAGCGGACGCTTGGCCGTGGCCAGCGAATCGGCGAGCTGCGCGACGCGCTGCTTGCAATGCGTGAGCGTCGTGATGTGCGGCGCGGCCAGATCGGCGGGCCATTCGATTTCGGCGGCCTGAATGTCGATCGGAATCTCGACGCTCACCGGACCGCTCGGCGCCGTCTGCGCGACGCGCACGGCTTCGCGGATCGTCGGCAGTGCGGTTTCAACCGAACGCACGCGGAACGCCGCCTTCGAGATCGACGACAGCATCGACAGTTGATCCGGCGCTTCGTGGATATACGCGAGGTCCTGATCGAGGTATTCGGTTTCGATCTGGCCGGTGACGTGCAGCAGCGCGGTGCCGGCGGTCAATGCTTCGACCATCGCGCCCGCTGCGTTGCCCGCCGCGGTGCCCGTGCTGGTGAACGCGACGCCGAGGCCGCCGGAGACACGCGCGAGACCATCGGCCATGTTGACCGCGCCGGCTTCGCCGCGCGCGCCGACGTAGCGGATCTTGCCGCGATTGTGGATCGCGTCGAGAATCGGCATGTTGTGGATCGAGATCACGCCGAATGCGGTTTGAACGCCGCATTGCTCGAGAAAGGCGGCGATCAGTTCGCCAACGGTGGTTTTGTTAGACATGTCGTGCAACGCCTCCAGAAACATCGATATGACTGCCCGTCGTATAGGACGACAGCGTCGTAGCCAGATAAAAGAGCGCTTGAGCGGCTTCTTCGGGGCGACCGAAGCGGCCTAGCGGAATGTTTTTCTTGCGCGCCAGCTCGGCGGTCCAGTCTTCCCAGCTCTGGCCCGGCTGCGCTTCCTTCGCGTAACGGCGGCGCCATTGACCCGATTCGACGATGCCGATCAGAATCGAATTGACGCGGATGCGCTGCGGCGCGAGTTCCACCGCGAGCGACTTGAGCAGGTTCTGCACGCCGGCGCGCGCTGATGAAGTGGCCACCATGTGCGGCTCGGGTTGCAGCGCCAGCAGCGAGTTGACGCACACAATCGCCGGATTGGAAGCGTCGCGCAGCATCGGCAGAAACGCGCGGGTCGGGCGAATCACGCTGAAGTACTTCAGGTCGAGTTCTTCGCGCCAGGCGTCGTCGGTGGTGTCGGCGAAAGTCGACACGCGGCCTTGGCCTGCGTTATTCACCAGCATGTCCGTGCGGCCAAAACGCGTCTGCACCGCTTCCGCGAACGCCTTCACGTCGTCGGCGTCGAGCACGTCGCAGCGGCGCGCCAGCAGTTGCGCGTTTGCAAACTGCGTCTTCAGCGCGGCTTCCGCTTGCGCGAGACGTTCGGTGTCGCGGCCGCAGATCGCGACCGAGGCGCCCGCCCGCAGAAACAGTTCGGCAGTCGCGAGGCCGATGCCGGACGAACCGCCCGTCACCACCGCTACCTGTCCGGTCAAATCGATTTGGATCATCAGAGCCCCAATGCCTTCATGTAATTGCTGCCCGACTTCGCGCCAGCCTTCGGCCGATAGTTGAGCCGCTGCGAAAGTTCGTCGGCCGCGCGGCGTACCTTGTCGATCAGGCCGCTGTCGAGCAGCGACGCGTCGATCTCGTGGCGCGGAATCGTCGTCGTGATGACGGCGACGATGCGGCCCGTGTCGTTACGCACCGGTACGCTCACCACCGAAATGCCGCGCTCGAACGACGACTCGCTGATCGCGAAACCGCGCCGCGCGTCGTCGCAAATCCGTTCGTACAGGTCGTCGACGGTCACGGGCGTCTGCTTCGTGAAGCGTTCGAGTTCCGGTTCGGGATACAGCTTCTTCAACTCGTCGAGCGTGAGGTCGCCCATCAGCACCTGGCCGTGCGTCGTGGCATAAGCCGGCAGACGCGTGCCCACGTTGACCTTCACCGAGCTGAAAATCGGCGCATGGCTTTGTGCCTTGGCGACGAACACGACGTCACGTCCATCGCGGATCACGATGTGGCTGGTGAGTCCCGTTTCGTTACGCAGCGCCTCGATGATCGGCAAACCGAGGTCGGTCAATTCGAGCGAGCTCAGATATTCGAAACCGAGCCGCAGCACCGCGACGCCGAGGCGATAGTTGCGGTCCTTGTCGGCACGCTCCAGAAAGCCGAGCGATTCGAGCGTTTGCAACAGACGGAACACCGTCGTGCGAGGAATCTTCAGGCGCCTGGATAATTCCGGTGCGCCGAGAACCGGCTCGCGTGGCGAGAACTCCGTGAGAATCTTCAGACCGCGTTCGAGACCCGGCACCCGATAGGCGGTGTCGCCGGTGGTGCCGTTGCGGTCTTCGTCCGCGTCGCGCTCGGCGCTAATCGTGTCGGGCGTCATTCATTGGCTCCGTGGTCCGTCGCTCGTGCGACAGAACGTGTCGATGATCGCGGTGTACGCGGCGGGTGCTTCGATATAGCCGGCGTGGCCCGCGCGCGGCACGACCTGCAGTTGGGTGCCCGCGGCCCGTGCGAGTCGCTCGCAGGCTTCGGGCGTCGTAATGGTGTCGTCGGCGCCGACGGCCACGTTGATGCGGCCTTTAAAGCGCGCAAGGTCGCCGGCGAGATCGGCGTTGGCGAGCAGATGCGTGGCCTGCGCATAGCCGAGCGGGATCACGCGCGACATGTTCCAGCGCACCCATGCGCGCGCTTCGTCGCTCGCGTGAGCGGACAGCATGTTGGTGCTGCGTTTTTCAGCGAGGCCTTGCGGGCCGAGTTCGTTGAGCATCGCGAGACGCTGATCGCGCTTCGTGTTGCGCACATCAGCCGATGCCGCGCCGTAGCCACCAGCCGGCGACAACAGCAGCAAACCAGCCACACGCTGCGGATGCGTCACGGCAAACGCGCCGGCAACAACCGCGCCGAGCGAATGGCCGAGCAGCACGCAGCGTTCGATGCCGAGCGCGTCGAGCCATTCCTTCAGCACGGTCGCGTAATCGGCGGCAGCGGGCGATTCGGCCGCGACCGGCGTGGATGCGCCATAACCCGGCGCATCCCACGCCAGCACGCGGCGCGTCGCGCCGAGTCCTTCGAACTGCTGCACCCACGACGCCGCGCCCGAACCGATACCGTGCAGCAACACGAGCGGCAGCGCGCTGCTGTCGGCGCTATCCACTTCGCGATAGCTCACCGCGCGTTGCGAGGCCAGCCCGATCTGCTGCGCAGGAAAGCGCGCGAGGCGGGCTTCGAGCGTGGCGTGCTGATCGGCGGTAACGGACGGGACTGCGGACATGATTTCCTTCGCGGGTGTTTTAAAACTGCGGTAGCGTTTGAAGGGCTAGCGCTTGAGCGCGGCCAGCGGCGAATCCGGCGGATACGTCGGCGTAACGGGCTTCGGCGAACCGAGCATCACGCACATCAACGCGTCTTCTTCACCGATATTCACTTCCGTGCGATACACGCCCGGCGGCACCGAAATCAGATCACGTTCGCCCAACACGGCTTCCCACGTTTCGCCGTCTTTCTCGCAGATCACTTTCATCTTGCCGCGCAGCACGAAGAAAATTTCTTCGACATCCCTATGAATATGGCTCGGGCCGATGTTGCCGGCCGGAATCACCATCGTCGAAAACGTGAAACCGCCTGCGGGCACCGTGTTCATGTCCTTCGCGACGCCCGTGCCGCCCGTGCCGACATAGCGCATTTGCGCGCGGCGATACTTCGGGTCGTAATCGGCCTGGAACTTCAGCGCGTCCCAGTCATAGCGACGCGTTTCCAGGCGCGCGACGCGGCTGTCCAGCCATTGGGCAAAGCTCGTGTCCGCGGGTTGATCCCACGATTTGCGTTCGATATCGGCGTCCGCCATCTCTTTCTCCTTTCGATTCGACAAGATCAATTCATCACGAAGCCGCCGTTGACCGGCAGCAGTTGGCCGGTCACGAAGCGAGCGGCATCGGATAACAGGAACAGCACCGGCCCGGTGACGTCCTCGGGCACTTGTGCGCGCGTCAGCGCGCGGCCTTGCAGGTAATACTCGTGACGCTCGGCGGGCACGTAGGCGGTCGCCTCGACTTCGGTCAGTCCCGGCGCGATCGCGTTGACCGTCACCTGATGCACGCCGAATTCACGCGCCAGCGAGCGGGTCATCGAGATCACCGCGCCCTTGCTGGCGACATAGGCGAGCAGCTTCGGCGCGCCCCACATCGCCGTGTCCGACGCAATGTTGACGATGCTGCCGCGACCCGAGTCGCGCAGATACGGCAGCGCGGCGGTGCTCATCAGCCAGGTGCCGCGCACGTTGACGTTCATCACGGCGTCCCACGTATCGACAGACAACTCGTCGGCGAACTTGCCGCCGGAGTTGGTGATCGCCGCGTTGTTGATCAGTGCGTCGAGACCGCCGAGTTGCGCCGCGCCTTGTTCCGCGAACTGCTTGATGCTGGCGGGATCGGCGAGATCGAGCGGCACGTATCTGACTGCATGACCTTGCTCGGCGAGCGACGCTGCGAGCGCACGGCCTTCTTCGTGCAGCACATCGCCGAACACGACGCGCGCACCGGCCAGCACCAGCGAGCGGACGAATGCCGCGCCGAGACCACGCGCGCCGCCCGTCACGAGGACGCGCCGGCCGTTGAGCGCTGCGGACGCGTCGTTATGCATGGCTGTGGCCCGCTTCCGCCGTTTGCGCGGCACCTGCTTTCGCAACTTCAGCGCGATGCGCTTCGAGTGCGGCGAAGTCCTGCTGCGCACGCTGACGCAACATGCGGCGCACGCGCGTCATGCCGACGTCGTGCTGATAGAGGAACTCGTGCGCGCGCGCATTCGGCGCCATGCTTTCCAGCACGTAGCGGTCTTGCTCCAGCACGGCCCAATGCAGACCTTCCAGGCGATTGCGGTACAGGAAGCGCCATGCGTCGCGTTGCCAGCCCGACACTTTGCGAGTGCGCCAGAAGTAAACCTGGCAGTTGTCGCCGTCGACTGGCGTGGCAAAGCCGATGATCCCGAAGTTGCCACCCGGGCCGAACTTCTTCTTGTACGGAATCGCGAGGCGCATCCACAGCGTGCCGGTTTCGCCGAGTTCCACCCAGTCGAAATTCACGTCACGCTGGCCGACCTTTTCGAACATCAGACCGGTTTCGGTCTTGCGCACGCGCATGTCGGCCTGCTTGTCGCCTTCGGCCATCGAGTGCGACGTCGCGTGCAGATAGGCGCCGTGCATCGGGTCCATCACGTTGTCGATCGCGTACTGGTAATTGCACTTCCAGTGCGACATGCACAGAAAGCTCGCGTATTCCTCGCCAACCAACTCTTCCGGCAATTGAAGCGGCGTGGGTTCCTTATGCGCGTCGTCGCCGAACCACAGGAAGATCGCGCCGGCATGTTCTTCGACCGGATACGACTTCACGCACTTCTGGCCTTCCAGCGGACAGTTCGACACGGCCGGCACTTTGGTGACCTCACCGCTGCCGTCGATTTCAATGCCGTGATACCAGCAAGCGACGCTGCCGCCGAGATTCCAGCCGAGCGACAGACGCGCGCCACGGTGCGGGCAGCGGTCTTCGAGCGCGCGGACTTTGCCTTCCTTGTCGCGCCACAGCACGATCTGATCGCCGAGACGCGTGATGCCGACCGGCGCGTCGCCGACTTGCCAGCTCGGTGCAACGGGATACCAGTAGTTACGCAGGCCTTTGTCCAGATAGGACTGGATCGGATCGGCCGCGCCTTGATTTGTATTGGGGGACGTCATGAAGAGACTCCGGATACGAATGCGATGAACGTGTTCGGGAAAGCGCGCTTATTCGGCGAGCAGGCGGAATTCGGCGGCGAGGCGGTCGGCGTTCCACATGCTGCCTTCCGGGGTGCGGAAGCCGACGCGGTTCAAACCGTCGACCACTTCCTGCAACTCCATCGCGCCCGCTTCGAAGACTTTTTCGAGCGCATCGCCGAAGTCGTTCTCGTATTGGGTCGGCTCAGCCTTACGCGTTTGCCAGATGAAGTTTTCGCTCTCGCCCGGCTTTTCGATCACGCCCTTGCCGGCGACGTTGTTTGGCTGCGGCGCGAGCCACGGCTTCAGGAGAGGATTGAAGTTCACGATTTGCTCTCGCATGTCATTCCACCTTGATCTGGATTTCTTCACCGGCGAGGCGCACCGAGTACATCTTCAGGTCGCGGCCACCGGGCTCTTTCAAGCATTTGCCGGTCGGGATATGGAACACGGCTTCGTGCAGCGGGCACTCGACGGTGTCGCCGTCGACAAAGCCCTGCGTCAGCAACGCGAACGCATGGGGGCAGACGTTTTCCAGCGCGTACAGCGCATCGCCCACTTTGTAGATGCCGATCTCGGTGCCGTCGAGCTTGAACTCGAGCGGCGCGTCATCGGACAGGTCGCCGGCATGGCCGGCGCAGCGCCATTGTTCAGTCATTTCTCGCCTTCTCCTGAAGCTTTATGTTCCATACAAGGAACATCAGTTCGTGTATGGATAATTATAGGAGCGACTTTGACTAGAGAAAATAAAAATCTGGACTGGTAGGGGAAAACACCGAGTGTGGCGCTCGCAAGACAACGTCGCGGGAACGGGAATGAACAGCTGCGATGCTCGCCGAGCCTTGCGGGGATTAGGTTTTGGCCATATTTTCAGATGAATCCGACAGCCCTTGTACGGGTTTGTACGGGGTCCGAAAATTTATTTTGAACACCTCCAGACTCACTATAATTTTCCATAGGCGATACAAACGCCCATAGGTGGAACATAAAGCGTAGCAGTTTTGGCGAATAAACCCCAGAGCTGCATTCAACCCAAAGCAAGGATCAGGGACGACGAATCTGGCGAAAGCTATCCGTCGTGTGATCAGGAGAACCAACGGTGAAGCACATCATTGCAGCCGGCTTGACGGCAATCTGCGCAACGACAGGCGCATGGGCGCAGAGCAGTGTGACGCTATACGGCAGCCTGGATGCCGGTGTCGCATATATCAGCAATGTAGGCGGCCATTCGAAGTGGATGGAAGAACAAGGCAACATGCAGCCTGACCGCTGGGGCCTGAAGGGCGTGGAAGATCTGGGCGGCGGCCTGAAGACGATTTTCCAGTTGGAAAACGGTTTCTACACGAACACCGGCGCGTTCGCGAAAGCCGGCGTGCTGTTCAATCGCCAGGCGTTTGTCGGACTGAGCTCGGACACGATCGGCACGGTGACGCTCGGTCATCAGACGCCGTTCAGCTTCGACGTGTTGGGTCCGCTGAGCACGGCTTATCTGGCGGCGAGTTGGTACGCGTTTCACCCGGGCAATATCGACGAACTCGCCGATACAGGCGTGGTGCCGTTCGACAATTCGGTGAAATTCCGCTCGGCGAGTTTCAGCGGCTTCCAGGTCGGCGCGATGATGGGTCTCGGCAACACGACCAACTTCTCGACCGGCAAGACACTGAGCTTTGCGCTTAGCTATGCGAACGGTCCGTTCAAGGCCGGTGCGACGTATGCGAACGAACATGACCGCACGCCGTCGATCGTCACGACGGGCATCACCAACTTCCAGGGCGTGGCCGCGGCCACTTACACCGCGGACAAGGTGGAGAACATGGGCGCGGGCGCCTCATACCAGTTCGGCAAGCTGCTGGTGCACGGTTTGTACACGCGCGTGAAGCTCGAGTCGGGTTCCCACTCGAATACCTATCAGAGCTACGACGTCGGCGCGAATTACCAGTTCACGCCGTTTAACACCGTGGCCGGCGGCGCCGCGACGACGACGTTGGCGGGGCATCGCTGGACCCAGTTCGAGATCGGCGATATCTACGCGCTGTCGAAGTCGACGCAGTTGTACGTGAACGCGCTGTATGAACGCGCCGGTTCGAACACGGATGCGGCGTTCTTCACGGCGGGTGTGTCGAGTGGACGGAACCAGACGATCATTCTGACTGGCATCCATCACTCGTTCTGATGCGCTTATGAGACTGTGATCTGAAGCGGCTAGTCCGGCTGCGAACGCAGCCGGACTAGCGCTGAAGTGAATGCTGAAATAGAAGCGGAATCAGCCCGCCGCCACCGACTTGCGGCGCGCCTGAACCGCTGTCGGATCGTCCGGACGCGGCCGGTAGCTGAGTCGCTCGGACAATTCGAGCGCCGCCTGGCAAACCGCGATGACGAGCGGCTCGCGCTCTTCGGCTTCGCCGATATCCGAACGTGGAATCGTGACGGTCAACGCCGCCGCGATCTTGCCGCTCTGGTCGCGCACCGGCGCGCTCACCACCGAAATACCCCGCTCGAACGACGCTTCGCTCAGCGCATAACCGAGCGCCGCGCTTTCACGCACCCTTTCATACAGTTCTTCGACGGTGGCCGGCGTGCGTTCGGTGAAACGTTCGAGTTGCGGCTCGGGATACAACTGCCGCAATTCCTCGAAGCTCAAGTCGCCCATCAACACCTGACCGTGGACCGTCGCATGCGCCGGCAAACGCGTGCCGACATGCACCTTCACCGAGCTGAACATCGGCGCATGGGTTTGCGCCTTGGCGACGAACACCACGTCGCGCTGATCGCGGATCAGCAGATGCGTGCTCAGGCCCGTGGCGTCGCGCAGGCGTTCGAGAATCGGCGTGCCGACATCGGTCAATTCGAGCGAACTCAGATATTCGAAGCCGAGCCTCAGCACCGCGACGCTCAGGCGGAAATAGCGGTCGCCGTTGACGCGTTCGAGAAAGCCGAGCGCTTCGAGCGTCTGCAATAAACGAAACGTGGTGGTGCGCGGAATGCCGATGCGTTTCGACAATTCCGGCGCGCCGAGCACCGGCTCACGCGCGCTGAATTCCGCCAGAATGCGCAGGCCGCGCTCGAGGCCCGGCACGAGATAAGTCGATCCGCCGGCGCTCTCTTCGTCGGTGGACTCCTGGGACTCGGCGTCGTTTGCCTGGGCCGCCGGCAACGCGTCGTCCTGCGAAATCGTGGCCGCTGCGCCGCGTGGCTTCGCGTGCTTGCGTCCCGCTCCTGTCTGCTCTTCTTTTGCCATCTTGGCTGCCGTTTCTGCTGTTCATCAAGGTCAGATCAGCATGATAGCGCGTGGCGCGCCGCCTTCACCGCCTTCGCTATTTTCTTCCGCGCGACTGCAGCGGCCGCACGCCGTGCGATCGTCGACCGTCGCCACGCGCGCGCCGGCTGCCGCGTCGTGGTTAACCATGCCAATTGCTGCACCGCCACCATTTCGCGCGGTGCTATGCTTTGAAGCGGTCCATTGCGCGAGGCCTCGCTGCCGCGCATTCGCTCCGCTCAAGCGTCCGGAGGCCATGCTCATGTCCGATTCCATTCAGATTCAGGTTGCCGACTCGCACCTTTATCCGGGCTGCGCGGTGCGCATCGCGCACTTGCCCGAGCCCGCCCGGGGTGGAGCCGCCGTCGTCGAATTCGCGGATGGTTCTGGCGCCAATGCCACCTGCCACCGCCGAGCGCTCGACGAACTCGAATTGATGGTCGACCGCTATGCCACGCAAAAGCGTCACCCCGTCGATACGCGGCATTGGCTTCTGCTTGCCGTCGACGCCACGCATAACAGTTGGCGCGTGAAGCGCCGACTGCCATAGTCTGCATCTTTCGCTGCCTCGAATCCGCAACCGGTGCCGCGCGCACGCCGCTCCGAGCGGCGCGCTAGCGTCCGTCACAGCCACTTCGGAACTTACCGATGACCGATCACGATTCCACCCTGCCACCGAACGCCGATAACGCCCCCGACGACCCCGAACGCCGCCGAGTCCTTACCGGCCTGGCAGCGGTCGGTATCGGACTGGCGCTGACGGGCTGCAAAACCGACCAAAGCATGTCGAGCACGGGCGCGCCGCGCAGCGCCGCCGACCTGCGTCTCGACGCTGCGCTTCACGATCAGGTCAAGCACATCGTCGTGATCTACGCGGAGAACCGCAGCTTCGCGAACCTGTACGGCAATTTCCCCGGCGTCCAGCATCCGCTCGATGCCGTGAGCGCAGAGCGTTATCTGCAGCTCGACCGCGACGGCAAGACGCCGATGCCGCGCTTGCCCGCCATCTGGGGCGGCCTCGTGCCGCAAGCGCAGGAAGTCGGCGGCAAGCGCTACATGATCGCGCAGAAAGATATCGTCAACCTGCACAACCGCCCGTTCCATCTCGCCGACGCGCAGGGCGCGCCGCTGCCGACCGGCGTGATCACGCGCGACCTCGTGCATCGCTTCTATCAGAATCAGATGCAGATCAACGCCGGCCGCAACAATCAGTTCGCCGCATGGGGCGATTCCGGCGGCCTGGTGATGGGGCATTACCGTAATTCCGCCGACACGCTGCGTCTGTGGAATCTCGCGCAGCAGTACACGCTGTGCGACAACTTCTTCATGGCGGCTTTCGGCGGCTCGTGGCTGAACCACATCTTTCTGATTTCGGCGCAGGCGCCGTTCTATCCCGACATTCAGAACAGCCCCGCGAAGAAGATGGTGTCCGTGGTCGACGGCGACGATCCGGCCGGCACGCGGCTGAAGCAGTCGGAAGACTCGCCCGCCTCCGCGCTCGACGGCCCGCCGAAATTCGTCAACGACGGCGCGTTCACCGCCGACGGCTACGCCGTCAACACGATGGCGCCGCCGTATCAGCCGAGCAACGTACGTCCGGCCGAAGGCGGCAATCCGGCCTTCGCCGATCTGTCGAATCCGCGCGTGCTGCCGCCGCAAAATTACGCGACGATCGGCGACCGGCTGACCGACAAGGGCGTCGACTGGGCTTGGTACAGCGGCGCGTGGCAGTACGCGTTGGAGCATCAGGATACGGGCGCGGTGCCCGACTTCCAGTATCACCATCAGCCGTTCAACTACTTCACGACTTTCGCGCCGGGCACTTCGGCGCGGCGCAAATATCTGCGCGATGGCGGCCTCGGCAACGACGCGTCGACCAACCATCTGATCGCGGATATCGATGCAGGACGCTTACCGGCGGTCGCGTTCTACAAGCCGCAAGGCGATCTGAACATGCACGCGGGTTACGCGGACGTCGCATCGGGTGACCGTCACATCGCGACGGTGATCGAGCATATTCAACGCGGGCCGCAGTGGGCAAACACGGTCGTGGTCGTCACCGTCGACGAGAACGGCGGCTGGTGGGATCACGTGTCGCCGCCGAAGGGCGATCGCTGGGGTCCGGGCTCGCGGATTCCCGCGCTGGTGATTTCGCCGCTGGCGAAGAAGGGTTACGTCGATCACACGGTGTACGACACCAATTCGATCCTTCGCCTGATCAGCCGCGTGCATGGCCTCGCGCCGCTCGATGGCGTCGTGGCGCGCGATCGGGCATTCGCGAGCAACGGGCTCGCGCCGTTGGGGGATTTGACAGGGACGTTGGATCTGGCTTGAACGCTTGAACGTTCGAGAGTTGAAACGCCTGCGGCGCGGCCGCGGGCGTTTCAACGCGAATTACTGCGGCTTCGACTGCGCGGCGCCATGCAGTTTTGCGACCACCGCATCTGCAATCTGCTGAGCCGTCTTCTTGATCGTCTTCTTCTCGTCGCCGCTCGCCATCACGAACTTGGCGGCGATCACGTACGGATTCAGTTTGATGGCCGCGCCCGGCATGCCTTTGCTGTCGGCTTCGTCGACGGCCTGATATAGCGGCGGCAAATCAGGCGCACCGAGGCTGTCGCACGACACCGCCACCTGGATGTCGTTCTGGCCGGCGCCGAAACCGACCATGGCACGCCTAAGGCGATTGCCGTCGTCGACACTCAAAAACACGCCGCGCACTTGCCAACCGACAGTCGGCAGCGGCTGACCCGGCGCACTGCGCCGCGCATCGACGCCAGCCTTTTTCAGATCGTCCGTCAGCGCGTCCGCCATTTCGTCCACGATGTGTTTGGCATGGTCCTGCGGATTCTTGTCCTGTCCCATCGGTCCCGGTCCGCTCGGCAGCAAACCGCGCAGGCGGCGCACGCGTTGGCCCGGTCCGCTGTCCGGCGTCACGTTCGCGACGTCCAGATCGAAGTCGGCGACATAGACGATCGGCGCGGGCGCCGCGAACGGCGCGCTGTCCGCCGCGGCGTTGACGGTGGCCACCGCGCTCAGGCATCCCGCCATCAGCGTGCATTGCAGAAATCGATGCAGCATGGCATGCCTCCGCGACCGTCAACAGGACGCGGCTATCGTACAACTGTCCGCAGCGCGCGTCCGTTTTTTCGTGCCTGATCGTCATACGGTTTGCCTTGCATAACGCCCGTTGCGGCATAGACTGTTAAAGCACAACTTCGCAATTTGTACGGAACCCGCCATGCGACTGACCATCCTCATCAACGGTTCCGATCCCACCGTGAGCCACGACTATGCTGTGTTATGGCTCGACACCGACGAGCACCGGTGGTCGAGAGAAGCACATCAAGGGATCGATCTGCCCCCCTGGGGCGAGCTACACGACGATAACGGCGTGACGACTCTCTGTGCGCCCAGCACGGATGCGCCGCTGTGCACGCTGCGCGGATTGCACGTGGATCGCAAGCAGCGTGTGAGCGCCGCGCAGGGCGCCGCGGCATGGACCGCCCTGCCGACGCGCGCGCAGACCAGCGGCTTCTGGCGTCTGCAAGCAGTGGACCGCCAACAGGTCCGCGCCGAACACAGCGTGTTCGGCAATTAGGTTTCAGCACTCATTTTTTGTCGGTCGAAATTTCCATGCGCGAGCGGCCCTACGCTCGCGCATGAGTCATTTCGTACGTGCGTTCGTGCGCCGTCTTTTTTTGGTTTTTTGATTGCCATTTTCGTCTCTCGCGCATTTAAGGCCGCCTTAAGTTTGCGTGCGTAGAGTCGGAAATCCACGCATTAGGGTCGCTGCAAGGCGGCCCGTTTTTTTTTGGTGCGGCGAGATGTGGACATCTCCGTGCGCGCCACGCGGCGGCATCGCTTTCATGACAGCGCTCGACGCGCGAATCCGTTTTCTCCTCCGGTGTTTTCCCTGCATTTCGCGTCGCGCGAGATGGGCTCGCAACGCTATACTTACGCCCCCATCCCTCGACTGACTGACACATGAAGAAGTGGTTTGCCTGTCTGTTGTTCGCCGTTGCCGCTCACGCCAGCGCAGCGCCTTCCTGCACTCAATTCACACCGAATGCGCAATGGCCGGTTCTGAGCAATCAGAAGATGGCCCCGAAAACGCGCATGCTTTGCTATAGCGATTTCGCGGTTTTGCATTCGGGCGTCACGCACGGTCCGCTGTGGTCCGCCGAGCATCTGACGCGCGATCATATCGAGGCCGCCAAAGACATGGTGCGCACCAACAAGTTCTTCGAAGACGCGCGCTTGCCGGACGGCGAAGGCGCCACGCTCGCGGACTACAAGCGCAGCGGATTCGATCGCGGTCACATGAGCCCGGCGGGTAATCGCTGGAATCAGGAGGCGATGGCACAATCGTTCTCGCTGGCCAACGTCGTGCCGCAAAACCGTGAGAACAACCAGCGTCTGTGGGCGCGCATCGAGACCTCCGTGCGCAAGATCGCCGTGTCGGACGACGATACGTATGTGGTCACCGGCCCGATCTTCAACGGCCAACAGTTGCAGACCATCGGACCGACGCGCGTGTTCGTGCCGACGCAGTTGTTCAAGGTAGTCTACGTGCCGTCGCGGAAGGTGGCGTTCGCCGTGGTGGTGGACAATGTCTCGACGAACCGTTACGACATCAAGACGATTCACGAACTCGAAGCAGCATCGGGCATCCGTTTTCCGGGCATTCCGGAGAACCTCAAAGATCAGCGACCGGGAGGACTGAAAGGTGTTTAAACCCTATTCGAACGACGACGACGTGCTCAACATTCAGGGCGATGCGTTAACGGTGACTAACGGCACGACGCGCATCGTGCTGAACGGCACGCTGGAGCTAACGCAGGATCAGCGCGGATTGAAGGCGGCGTTGGCACTGAAGGAAGCGGTGGATGCGATAGTGGCCAGCTTGCAGGCGCAGAGCAATTTGCCCGCGAAGGTCAAGGATGAGCCGGATGCGAAACCCGGCGTCGTGCAGAACCCGTTCAACTAATCACGCAAAGCGTTGGCACCCGGCCTAATGCATTTTTTACGTGCGAACGGCCGGCTCTCATCTCGTGTTCCGCAGTTCGATCAAAGCCTGGCGAATTCGCTCCACGACCTCAGGCCACCCTCTGCCTTTCTCCCGAAACAGGCGGGCAGAGGGATACCACGGACTGTCTTCCCGTTCGAGGTGCCATCTCCAGTCGCCTGACATGGGCAACATCAGCCACAGGGGCCTACCCATCGCGCCCGCCAGGTTGGCCGCCGATGTGTCCACGCTAATGATCAGGTCCAGCGCCTCCATCAGTTTCGCCGTATCGCCAAATGAACGAAGACGAGGTCCGAGATCATGCACGTTGCGCAAGCGCATGGCATAGTCGGCGGCTTCGTCTTCTCCTTGTCCCTTCTGCATGATGTAGAACTCCACGTCTTCGAGCGCGAAGAGTGGATCGAGACTACTGAGTGACGGCAGCGATCTGGCAGCATCGTTCTCGTGCGTCGGCGCACCTTTGAAGATGACGCCGACTTTCAATGCCCACGGGTTACCCGGCAAGACCATCGGTGTGTGGTCGATGCCTGCCCGCAGATACGGCACCATGTCCGGCAAATGATCGATGTCGAGAGATGCCCACACCGGGATCGCATGCGGATAGACCCAATAGTCATGAAACGGCAGTTGTGGCGCATCGTCGACGGAGCAGATCGCCGCAGCCTCGCCGGAGGCCCTGAACAATTCGACGAGCGGCGCCTGACACACCACCGTAACCCGCGCCGCCCCGTGGCGTTCGCGAAAAATCCGCGCAAACCGAAAAAAGAAAATCTCGTCGCCCAGACCGAACTCGCTCCAGATAACGATCGATTTGCCTTCGAGCGACTCGCCACGCCAGCTTGCGTAAGCCGGCGGCGTCACGGTGGTCCGGCCTCGCCAATCTGCGCCGTCGAACAGCGCCTCACGTCGACGAAAACCCTCGGTGAGTTTGCCGAGAGCAATCAGCATCAGCGCATTGAACAGCCGCGGCAAGCGTTCGTTCGGCAGTCGCCGCACGCTCTCATCCCACAAATCCTCCAGTTGATCGTAAAGGCCGCGACGCACCAGTTCGAGGTTGATGTGGAAGTAGGTCTGGAGTCGATAGGGGTACAGTCTTAGCGTCTCGTGGCAAAGGTCCAGCATCGCCGAATCCGTATCCGCGCTCGCTATGGCAGTGACCAGGTCGAAGAGTCGAGGCACATCGCGCTTGCGCAGCACGATTTCTATCGCGTACGCGGCCGCTTGATGCTGTCTATCCGCCGAAGCCTCTTGCCGATTCTCGCCAAACTCGCGGAGCAGGCAAATGCGTTCGCAGCATGAGACAGCCGAAGCATCATTCACCAGGTCGAGCGCATTCGCGGAACCCGCGATCGCCACGTCAGGCCGATGCAGGGTGAAGGTGCGCTCATGATCGACAGCCGACGGGGTCGGTGATATACCTTCTTCGCCGCGAGGATCGGCCGGCAACGTCAAAATCAGATATCCGCCGGGCTTGATGAGTTCGAGCCACCTGGCGAGCACTTGCTGAGGATTGGCGAAACGCCCAAGGCAATCCGAATGAACGAAATCAAATACGTCGGCCGGCGCGTCGTCCATATGGACAACGTCACGCTCATTCACGTTCCAGGCGATCAGTTGTTCGATGGCTGGAAAAAGGCCCGCGTAGTCGAAATCAGAATCGCTCCCGTCGCCCATGTCCAAGCCGACGCCAGAGAAGTAGCCGTGCAGAAACGCCGGATCCTGCGCGCGCCGAAGCGCGAGTGTATGTGACTGGTTCATCTGGTGTTTCGCACAAGTTAGATGAGAAGTCAGGCCACTTTAACGATAGCCAGCCCGCCCGATTGACGTGGAGGGCACATGATATTCCGCTGGCGCAAACTGCCATATCACAATAAAGATTGCGCCCTGGGTGCAAACAAGACGGTTTCCGACTCGACGCCACGTGGCACACCGGCTCGCGCCGATAGTTCGCCGGACCGCCGAAACTGCTTCGGGATCCCCAATATGTTTCAGCGGTTACGTTTTGTCACCAGAGCGACGTCAACTCCTGTCTTCCCGTCAACGTTAAACCGGCAGCGCTGAAACATTTCAGCCGCGACACAAGAATCAACCGGTTAAACCAGGAGTTAAACCATGAAGACGCTTTTCGCCGCTCTCGCTTCCGCTCTGCTCGTGTCGACCGCTTTCGCTCAAACGGCCGCACCGTCCGCCGCGCAGCCCGCGCAAACGCAGCCCGCTGGCCAGGCGAGCCTGAAGGCGAGCACCGCCGTGCAAACGGGCGCCGCGGACGACGGTGCCGCGACAACGAAAGCGCCGGCCAAAGCCGCGACCAAAGCGCACGTGAAGAAGATTTCCGCCCATCACACGGCAAAAGCCCACAAGACCACCAAGAAGGCCGCGGCAGAAACGAGCGCCGCCAAGACTAAAACGGAGAGCGCGAAAGAGGCCAGCAATGCCCCGGTAAAAGCCGACGGCGCAAAGACCGACACGACGAAAACGCAATAACACGTGATCGGTTTCGGCACGCACCGGCCAGGCATGTGTAGGTAATCGAAGCCGAATTGTGCCGTTCAGGGAGGGCGAGTCATAGGACTCGCCTTTTTTTTATGCACGGTTCGTATCGCGTCGAGTGCGCCCGCTTCGGGCAACCCCCGTATGATTTTTCCAACGCACACCCCAATTTTTGCACCGCGTTTACCCGGGGACGTCTAATCTCGAACTGTCTTGATCAACCATGGCGTCGACGAACGCCGCATCACATGGCTCTCACACAATCAATCGACAGTTTCGCCACCCAGCCGCTCAACGAGCCGCACGTTCAACGCAACAACGTCATTCCCTTTCCCGCGGCACGCGTCCGCATGCAGATAACCCTGCCTCATCGACCGTACGAACTCCCCGGCACCCAGCTTCGCGCCCTGCTTCACTCTCCTCTCGGTGTTTATGTCGTCGCCACGCAAGCGGTCCGCCAGGAAATCCGCGTACAACTCGACATCGCCCCCGACGACCTCGACTTCACACTGCACACGCTGATCTCGACACTTCCCGCCGCGATGATCGGACCATTGAAGCGCCGCAGCGCGGCCGCGAAGGCGCGCTAATCATGTTCTCAGGTATCTGGTTGCCCATCGTTACGCCGCTGCGTAACGGCGAAGTCGATATCGACGCATTGCAGCGTCTCGCGGAATACTACTTGCGCACGGAGATCAGCGGTATCGTCGCGTTGAGCACGACGGGCGAAGCCGCCTTGTTACAGGAAGCCGAGCGCCTCACCATATTGCAAGCGCTGACCGAAGTCACCGGGTCCCGTCTGCCGATGCTGATCGGCGTCGGCGGATCGAATACACGCGACGTGCTGCGCGATATCCAGCGCTACGAGCGTTGGGAATGCGCGGGTTATCTGGTCTCCGCGCCGTCATACGTGTGTCCGGATCAGGCCGGCGTGCAGTGGCACTTCGAGCAGGCCGCGCTCGCGACCGAGCGTCCCATCGTCCTGTATGACGTGCCGCACCGAACCGGCGTGACGATCGCGCCGGATACCGTCGCGCGACTCGTCGAGTGCGGCAACATCGTCGCGATCAAGGAGTGCGTGAAGGAGCATTTCGACAAGTTGAGCGGCCTGCCGATCAACGTCCTGTGCGGCACGGACGAAGCGTTGGACGATTGTCTGCGTCATGGCGGAACAGGCGGCATTCTCGCCAGCGCGCACGTCTGCGCGGATCTGCTGGTCGCGTACCAAGACCTGCTGGGTGCTGGACGCGACGTGGACGCGCGCAATCTGTTCGCCAGCTTGCTGCCAGTATTGCGGCTCCTGTTCGCCGCGCCGAATCCGTCCGCTATCAAAGCCATGCTGGCCTTCGATCATTCGCTCAGCGACGAAACGCGCATGCCGATCTCGCGCGCTTCAGCGCAACTCGTCGAGCGTCTGAGTACCGCGCGCGACCGGCTGCAGGATCTGCGCGCCGAGTTTGCCGGCGTGATGAACTAGCGCATTCCTGTTCGATCTCTCCTCACTGCGTCGCGAATGAAGACTTCATTCGCGGCGCAAGCTTGCGTCAAAACGCTGCATGCGAAGCGTGACGCGCCGCGCATAGCCGCGCCCGCCGCCGCTGTAGCGAAGCAATGCGGCATCGAGATCGCCGCCGCTTTCGTCGAGGTAGCGGCGCAGAATGGTCGAGCCGATCCGCACGTTGATTGCCGGATCGGATAGATCGGTCGCGGTCGCGATCAATTGCGGATGCGCGGCGGGCAGGACCTGCATGAGCCCTCGTGCGCCCGCGACGCTAACCGCATTGCGATCGAAGCTCGATTCAACCGCCATTACCGCAAGCAGCAAGACGGGCGAGATGGCGTGGCGATCGGCTTCGATCAACACTGCGCGCGCAATCTTCAGCGATTCCATCGGCGCCACACGAAATTGCGCGTGCAGCACGGCGGTGATATCGCTGAGCGCCGGCAAGCTGGTGTCTGAAGTCACCTCGCTCGCGACGATGGGTGCTTGTGCAACCGACAGCGCGTCAGCGGCATGCGCGGCAGCGGGGAATGAGACGAAGATCGCTGCAAGCATGATCGTCAAGCCGGATGCCGGATAGCGGCCGGCTTTTCGTTGTACTGGCACACCATCCAGAACGCTATTTCCATGCATATTTTCGCTTCCTGACCGGGGTGTCTCGACCTTACCAGGCTGGGTGTAGCGAATCGCAAAAGAAACAGGGGCGCGCCGTAAAATGCTTATAAAGATTTCAGCGCCGCGTAGTGGAATGCGGCGGCCGTATACAGTTCTTTTGCGCCGGGCGACGCATTATTGAGCCGTTCGATATGGCGAAAATGTCAGACTCCGATGATCGATCAACGGAAAGTCATCATGTCCAGTCTGAATACCCGCCAGCACGCCGCCGTGCCGCTAGATGACACCAGCGACACGCTGCAGCGCGCATCGCTTGCCGGGCGGAAAACGGCTCGTCAGCGCACGCTTGCGCTGACCGTCGCGAGCAGCGCCGTTGCAGCGATCGCTATTGCGGTGGGCTTGCCGTCGACGGGCATCGCGGTCTATCTGGCCGCCACGCTGCCGTTCGCATTCTTCTCGTGAGCAGGTGAAACGTAAATAGAAAAAGCACCGCAATCAATCCGCAACGGGATTCAGCTCAGCCAATGCAGCCAGCTTCTGCACATCGGCAATTTCGATTTCCGCATAGCCGAGCTTCAGCGCGCCCTGCGTTTCGAACTGCTTCAGCACCTGGTTGATCGTTTGGCGGGACAGCGCCAGCATCATCGCGAGATCTTCTTGCGGGACTTTGAGCACGCGCCGCAATGCGCCGGGCTCGCCGTAGCCGCCCGCCATCAATAACAGGCGACGCGCCACGCGCTGCGCGGCGGGCAGTAACGCGGCCTCTTCGATCGCGTCGAAAGCGAGACGCAACTTTTGCGTCAACAGCAAACCGAACAGATGCCAATAAGCGGGCGTACGTTCGAGTAGCGCGGCGAGCGCGGCGCGCGGCACATGAAACAGCTCGGAATCGCGTTCGGCATACGCATCGTGGGTCCGCGGCCGGTTGTCGAACAGCGCGATCTCACCGAACCAGTTCACCGGCTCGATGACGGCAAGCAAAGCCTCCTTGCCCGCCGCACTGGCCGCGCCGATTCTCATCAGGCCATCGAGCACGCAATAGAGGCCGTCGTCGGAATCGCCGCGCGTGAAGAGCCGCTGACCGGCAGCGAGCCGTTCGACACGCCCCGCTTCAATCAATTGCGCCTGCATGGCGGCCGGCGCCGAGCGAAACCACGCGCTGCGTCCAAGCAGCGCGGCAAGCACATTCGATGGAAAACTCGCAGTCATAGGACGGCACTCGTGCCCGATTGTCGGCTACCCGATGGTTTCAAATTCCGCTGCCCGCGATTATGCTGACTTTGACAGAGGAGCGGCATCCATGAGAACGCTGACGCAACAGCTTACGCAATACGCGGCCTATCATCGCGACCGGCGCAATATCGCCACGCACTTCATCGGCATTCCGATGATCGTGCTAGCCCTGGCGGTGTTGTTGAGCCGGCCTGCTTTCGCTGTCGGCGGCTGGCCGCTGACGCTATCGCCGGCGTGGGTGTTATTCGTCGCGGCAACGCTCTATTACCTCGTGCTCGACGTGCCGCTCGGCGCGATGATGGCGTTCGTGTCCGTGCTCTGCGTCGCGTTCGGCCAGTGGACAGCCACGCAATCCACGTTGATGTGGCTCGTGATCGGCGTCGGGCTCTTTCTGGTCGGCTGGGTGTTTCAGTTCATCGGCCACGTTGCCTACGAACACCGCAAGCCGGCCTTCGTCGACGATGTGATCGGCCTGCTGATCGGACCGCTGTTCGTGCTGGCCGAAGCGTTGTTCGGCTTCGGCTGGCGCCCCGCGTTGCGCGCAGCGATCGAGGCGCAAGTCGGTCCGACGCGTATCAATGCGGACCGAACAGCGGCACATCGCTGAGGCGCGGCGCGCGCTCCAGCGAGTGCAGGCTCGATGCGCCTCAGCCCACTCAGTTCGGTGCGAGACGAACGAGGCGCACGCTATGCAATGCCGTCAGCGCGACCGCGATCCAAATGGGGACGTAGGTCGCCAACTGTGCGACGCTCAGCGTTTCATCGAGCAACGTGATCGAGATCAGCACCAGCAACACCGGCTCGACATAGCCGAGAATGCCGAATAACGCCACCGGCAACAACCGGCTCGCCTTGAGATACGACGCGAGCGCAATGGTGCTCAGCGCGCCGAGACCCGGCAACAGTAGCCACCACCGACCTGGATTGCTAGCGATCATCGCCAGCGAGCCGCCGTTGAAAACCAGCACGATTGCCGGCGGCAACAGCAGCGCCATTTCCACGGTGAACATCGCGAGCGAGTCGTGATTGATTTTGCGACGCAAAACGAAATACGGCGGATAGCCGAGCGAGACCAGCAAGGTCGGCCACGAAAATGCGCCCGTCACCCACAGTTCATGGCCGACGCCCACCGCCGCGCACGCAACAGCCAGCCACTGCAAACCGTCCAGACGCTCGTGATAATAAAACCGCCCGACAAGCACCATCACCAGCGGCAACAGGAAATAGCCGAGCGAGACTTCGAGCATCCGGCCATGCAGAGGCGCCCACAGAAACACCCACAGTTGCATGCCAAGCAACGCCGCGCTCACGATCATCGCCACGCCGAGTTTCGGCGCGGTCACCATGCGGTAAAGAAGTTGCCGCAGAATGGGTAGGCGCTTTCTCAACGCTACCAGCAACAGCGCGCCCGGCACAGTCCAGACGACGCGCCACGCGAAAATGTCGAGGCCGCTCAGCGGCGCGAGCAGGGTTGCGTAAGCGGACAGTAATGCAAACGTCGTGGTCGCGCACACCGACAACGCGATCCCGCGCTTTAGGTCATACTGATTCATCGAGCGCCCCGTTGGACAAGCGCTTCGAGATGCGATACCGGCGCGTGCGCGGGCAAAGTTGTTTGCAGCGCAGCATTCAGCCGCCCGGCGTTCGTTGTTGTCATGGGAAGTGGAGTCTCACAAGCGGGCAGTGTGTATCCGGCCCCGCGTTTTTTGTCTTCGATAAGCGATACGAAGGCGGCATTCTAGACGGGTTATGCGTTCGCGGCTCCGCGTGGGTCCGCGCGCTGTCGTCGATCAGCTGAAATTATTCCGTGCGCATCGCGCGTCGATGGACTAGAACATAACTTCATGTGCGGCCAACAACGCCGGGCTTTTCACCCGCAAAGTCGTACATCATCTCGCGCCAAGCGGCTCAAGCGCGAATCTTGCTAACTAGTCTTGCGACGCTGCTTGCATCACCGTTCGCGACACCCCCCAGGAAGTCCCCTTGGGGGACAGCATGTGCAGCATCCATGAGCCGGGCCGGCGATGGCAGTCCTACGGACCGAGCCCGCCCTTCTTCTCCACGGCACGCCTCAACTGCGTTTCATCGCGCGTGCCGCCGCCCGGCCGCAATCCCGCTCATCGAATGTGACTACTGGAGCCAGCATGACCCAGCCAGCCCTATCGCACGACGCATCGCCCGACCTACGCTCCGCCTTCGCCGCCGACGTTCGCGCAGGCCTCACCCATACGCCGCAGAAAGAGCTGCCGTCGAAATACCTGTATGACGAAGTGGGCTCCGCGCTGTTCGAAGTGATTACCGTGTTGCCGGAATACGGCGTGACGCGCGCCGAGGAACGTCTGCTTACCAGGCATGCCGCGGACATCGTCGCGCACTTGCCACACGACGTGACGGTCGCCGAACTCGGCAGCGGCAGCGGCCGTAAAACACGGCGCATTCTGGAAGCGCTGTGTAAAAAACGCCCCACTTCTTACTGTCCGATTGAAATTTCGCGCAGCGCGTTGCAGTTGTGCAGGCGCGAACTTGGCGACATCGAGCGCATTTCGATTGTCGGTTATGAACGGGATTACCTGGCCGGCCTCGCTGAAGTGAGCAAGCAGCGCGCGGCGGACGAGCGCTTACTCGTGCTGTTTCTTGGCAGTACGATCGGTAATTTCGGCAGACTCGCGGCGACGCGTTTCCTGCGCGATATCCGCAACATGCTGGCTCCCGGCGACGCGTTACTGCTCGGCACGGACCTGATCAAGCCGACGCCCGTCCTGGTGGCCGCCTATGACGACTCGATCGGCGTCACCGCGTCGTTCAATCTGAACCTGCTGGCGCGCATCAATCGCGAACTCGACGGCGACTTTCCGCTCGATGCGTTCGAGCACGTCGCGCGCTTCAACCCGGACGCGCGCAGCATCGAAATGCATCTGCGAGCAAAGCGCGATATCACCGCGCGCGTGGGCGCGGCGCAGTTGACGGTGTCGCTCAAAGCGGGCGAGACGATCTGGACCGAGAGCAGCCACAAATATCGCGCGGAAGAGATGCCCGCGATTGCCGACGACGCCGGCTTCGTGTGCAGCCATCAATGGATCGAAGACGAATGGGGCTTTGCGGAGAGCCTGCTGCTGGCGCGTTGACGGCGTCCGGCGGCTGATTGGGTCGTTGATCGAAGCACGGTCACGCAAACACGGAAAGGCGGCGCGCCATCGCGCATGATGGCGCGCCGCCTTTTGTTTTGCGCGTTGTGCGGGTTTTGCGGGCAGCCGCTCAGTGCTGCTCGAAACGTTCGTAGCGCTTTTCGGTCGCGCGCTCTTCGCCGCTCACCTCGGTGACGCGCGCCGCCGGCGGCCCGTGACGCAGCCACGACAGCATGCGGTCGACCTGGTTGGCCGAGCCCTGCAACATGGCTTCGACGGAACCGTCGTCGAGATTCGCCACCCATCCCTTGATACCGAGCGCGTGAGCCTGCCGCACAGTCGCGTGGCGAAAGCCGACGCCCTGCACAGTGCCGCGCACGCGCACGTAATACGTTTCGGTCCGCTGATCCAGATCCGGGGCCATGCCGTCCTCTCTCTTCACAATCTTTCAAGCCGGCATTCTAGTCGCGTCGCGGCGAGCTTGCTCGGCAAAGCGCGCATCTGATTGTCCGCGTGGGACCGCCGGCGCGACACACGGCGCGCGCGCCACGTACAATCCGTCGACTGTCATGCAGGGAATGGAAACAGAATGACCGAACAGAATCGCGATCTCGTGCTCGTGACCGGCGCCTCCGGCTTCGTCGGCTCGTCGGTGGCGCGCATCGCGCAACAGAAGGGTTTCAAGGTGCGCGTGCTGGTGCGCGCCACGAGTCCGCGTCAGAACGTCGAGTCGCTGGACGCGGAAATTGTGATCGGCGATATGCGCGACGAAGCGTCGATGCGCAACGCGCTGCGCGGCGTGCGCTATCTGCTGCACGTGGCCGCTGACTATCGGCTGTGGGCGCCTGACCCGAGCGAAATCGAGCGCTCGAACCTCGAAGGCACCGAGGCGACCATGCGCGCGGCGTTGAAGGAAGGCGTCGAGCGCATTGTCTACACGAGCAGTGTGGCCACGCTGAAAGTGACCAGTTCCGGTCAGTCCGCCGACGAAACCTCGCCGCTCAAAGCCGATCAGGCGATCGGCGTGTACAAGCGCAGCAAGGTGCTGGCCGAGCGCGCGGTGGAGCGGATGATCGCCGAAGACGGCCTGCCGGCGGTGATCGTCAACCCGTCCACGCCGATCGGACCGCGCGACGTCAAGCCGACGCCGACGGGACGCATCATCGTCGAAGCGGCGCTCGGCAAGATTCCGGCATTCGTCGACACGGGCCTGAATCTCGTGCACGTGGACGACGTCGCGGCCGGCCATTTCCTCGCGCTCGAACGCGGCAAGATCGGCGAGCGCTATATTCTCGGCGGCGAAAATCTGCCGCTTCAACAGATGCTCGCGGATATCGCGGCGCTGACCGGCCGCAAGGCGCCGACGCTGAGCTTGCCGCGCTGGCCCCTCTATCCGCTGGCGATGGGCGCCGAAGCGGTCGCCAAGATCACGAAACGCGAACCATTTGTCACCGTCGACGGCTTGAAAATGTCGAAGAACAAGATGTATTTCACGTCGGCGAAAGCGGAACGCGAGCTCGGCTACCGCGCGCGGCCCTATCGCGAAGGCTTGAGCGACGCGCTCGACTGGTTCCGGCAAGCGGGCTATCTGAAGCCGTGATGTCTGCCTGAACAGGCGGCCTGCGCCGGGCGATCCGGTGCAGCCGCAAGCATTTTGTTACAACGTCACTGTGTTAGCGACAGGTAAAAGCCTACGCGCAGCAGTTAAAATCGTGGGTCTTACCAGAGAAACCTCGCATGAATCTTCACGAACAGCTCGGCGCACTGGAAATGGGCGTCGATCAGCTCATTCAGGCTGTCGTGGCCCCGCAGGCCGAAAACATCCCCGAGACACCCGCAGAGAACGCCGCGCCGCAAGCGTCGGTGGATCAGGTCGCGTCCGAATCCACAGCGGAAGCGGTCGCGGTTGAGACCGACGCGGCTGTCGTCGAAGAAAAGGCGCCGGCTCCGCAGCCTCAGCCCACGCTCGAAATCAATCGCCCCGCGCAGAATGAGATCACCATGACGATCGGCGGCCAGACGGTCGCGCTGCGCGCGGAGCAGATCGGCCAATTGATCGAAGAGCTGTCGAACGCGCGCGCGTCGATGACGCCGGAACCGCCGCCGGGCATTCCGCCGGGTTGGCGCTTCGTGTCCACGAAGAATCCGGTCATGGCGGTGCAGAAACAGTCGAATGGCGACCGTTTGCTGGTCATGCGCCACACCGGCCACGGCTGGGTGCCGTTCACGTTCTCGCCTGATATGGTGATCCAGCTTTACATGATGCTCACCAAGTAAAAAGCGGCGCCCGAGAGCGCCGCTTTTCCATTCCGCTGCGATTTCGGACCGTTATGTCTCCAGTCTGTACAAAGCCACCGCTTCAGCGTTCCTGCACCGGCGCCTGAACCCGCGCCTTCCACTGTCCGCCCTTGCCGCGCCAATAGCGCACGGCCGACGCAAACGTCGCGCCGACATAGAACAACGCGATCAGTGGCAGAAACGGAGCCCACAGCGGCGAGCGGCGGTAATAGCTGAGCATCGGCGCATAAGCGCAACACATGGCGGCCCACGCGAGCCATGCAGGCCAGCCCGTCGGACCGAGCACCAGTGCGGCCACCGGCGGCATCAGATAGATGATCGTCATGCCGGCCAGCGTGCCCGCCAGCAGCCTCGGCGAGTAGTGCAACTGCGTGAAGGCGGTGCGCGCGATCATGTTCCAGATCTCACGCCAGCTATCGTACGGACGCAGCGACACACTGCGCGCCGCCACATCCAGCCGGATCGGATGACGCCCCGTACCACGATGCTTAATGCGCGCGGCGAGGCTGCAGTCGTCGATCAACTCGGCGCGAATCGACTCGATGCCACCCGCTTCTTCCAGCGCGCTACGGCGCACCAGCATGCAGCCGCCCGCAGCAGCCGCCGTGCGATTGCGCGGGTTGTTGACCCATGAGAACGGGTACAGCTTGGCGAAGAAGAAGACGAAGGCGGGAATCAGCGCCTTTTCCCAGAACGAATCGCAGCGCAGACGCACCATCAGCGAGACGAGATCGCGCTGTTCCGCGTCCGCGCGCGCGACGAGTTGCGCGACTGCGTCGGCGGGATGGCCGATGTCGGCGTCGGTCAGCAGAAGGAAGTCCGCGGACAAGCCGAGCGTGCGCACGGCCTCGATACCTTGCGACTGCGCCCACACCTTGCCGGACCAACCCGGCGGCAGCGGCTTTGCGCTCAACACGGTTAGACGGTCCGGACATTGCAACTGCAAGGCGGCTGCGCGAGCGGCGTCGGCGGTGCCGTCGGTGCTGTGGTCGTCGACGACGATCACGTGGAAGTCACCCGCATAGTCCTGCTGAAGCAGCGTGGTGACCGCCTCGGCGATCACATCGACTTCATTGCGGGCCGGCACCACGGCGGCCACGGCCGGCCACGTCGCGCGCGGCTCGATGGTCAGCGGCGCGGCAGGACGCGCGCGCCAGAAACCGCCGCGCGCGAACAGCAACACACACCAGATCAGCAAGGAGAGACACGACAGAAGAAACAGAACCACCGCCATTAAGCATTACCCTCGATTGAACGCACTTCCACGCCGACGCGACGCGACAGCCACATCACCACAGTGCGGGCCGCGACGACGCACCAGTCAAACGTATTGAGCACCGGCCGCTCGTGGAACACGTCGTAGCCCGCCGTTTCGATCCGTTCGAGGAAGCGCAGGCCACCGTGAACGGCGCCGCATAACTCGATGCCCAGCCGCCCCGGAATCCGCAACGCGAGCGGCGCGCCGCGCACCAGCATCTCGCGCACGAACGACACTTCGTGCGCCATGAGCGCCCGCCAGTCTTCATCGGCGACACCGTTGGCGATGTGCGCCTCGGTCACGTTGAAGCGTCGCATATCCGCGAGCGGCAGGTACAGGCGGTTCTTGTTCCAGTCGGCGGAGACCTCGAGCCAGAAACTGATCAACTGCGACGCCGTGCAGATCGCGTCGGCGTCGGCGAGATTCTCCGGCGTGGCCGCGCCGATCAGATGCAGCATCAGATGCCCGAGCGGGTTGGCCGAATGGCGGCAATAGTCGAGCAGCGCGGCGCGGTCGGCGTAACGATTGGTGTCGATGTCCTGGCCGCACGCGTGGAGCAGATCGTAGAACGGCGCGAGCGGCAGTTTATACTGTGCGAGCACGCCGGCGAGCTTGCCGAACAGGAGCGGATGGACTGGCGCCGCGCGCCGCTCCGCTACCGCGTCGAGGCCGGCGCGGAAGTCGGCGAGACGGGCGTGCCGCTCGGCTGCGCTCCAGTCGCCTTCGTCGGCAATGTCGGCCGCCGTGCGGACAACCTGATAGATAATGCCGATGGGCGCGCGCAGCGCCTTGGGCAGCAACACGCTCGCGACCGGAAAGTTTTCGTATTGATCGACATCCATCCAGCGAGCCTCGAAACCCTTTTGTAATGCGGGCGCCACGCGCCGCAGGACTGCGTAGTTTAAGGGTTCCGTCAAACCGCTGCAGCGTGCAATCATTACCGCATCCGCATTGCCGTACCCGTTGCTTACGGCGCCGGGCATCGTTCCGCTGCTGCAGCGCCTGCCCAACACCCGCCGGGCGCCGCCAAAGCAAAGCCGGGCTGATAGCGTTAGAATGCGCGTTTGGTTTTGCTGTACCGGCACGTCGCCGGGGCTCAAGACGTCAACTAATTAGATGATCGCGGCGATAAAGTCATATTTACCGACTTCTTCGAAATCCGCGTCAGTCGGAGTTCGCCAACTTATGCGAGTCATCCTTGCTCAACCCCGCGGCTTTTGTGCGGGCGTTGTTCGCGCAATCGAGATCGTCGATCGCGCGTTACAGCAACACGGCGCACCCGTGTATGTCCGCCACGAGATTGTTCACAATCGGCACGTGGTCGACAATCTGCGCCAGAAAGGCGCGCGCTTCGTCGAGGAACTCGATGAAGTGCCGCAAGGCGCCGTGGCGATTTTCAGCGCCCACGGTGTCGCTCAGACTGTTGAGCGCGACGCCGAAGCACGAGGTCTCGACGTGCTCGACGCGACCTGCCCGCTGGTCACCAAAGTGCACGTGCAGGGCCGCCAGTACGTCGGCGCCGGCCGCACGCTGATTCTGATCGGCCACGCCGGGCATCCGGAAGTGGAAGGCACGATCGGCCAGATTCCAGGCAAGGTGCTGCTGGTGCAGAGCGAGGCCGAGGTCGCGCATCTGAACCTGCCGCTCGACACGCCGCTCGCTTATGTCACGCAGACCACGCTGTCGGTGGACGACACGCGCGGCATTATCGACGCCCTGTTGCGCCGTTTCACCGACATCGTCGGTCCGGATACGCGCGACATCTGTTATGCCACGCAAAACCGCCAGGCGGCGGTGCGCGAGTTGAGCAAGCAGGTCGACGTGCTGCTGGTGGTGGGCGCAACCAATAGTTCGAACTCGAACCGGCTGCGCGAGATCGGCAGCGAAAGCGGTGTGGCGAGCTATCTCGTCGCCGACGGTTCGGAGGTGAAGCCGGAATGGTTTGCGAACGTGCAGACCGTCGGCATCACGGCCGGCGCTTCGGCGCCGGAAGAGATGGTCAAGAACGTAATCGATGCGCTGAGCGCATTGGGGCCTGTCGATGTCACGACGATGGCGGGCCGTGAAGAAAAAGTCGAATTCAAGTTGCCATCGAAGCTGATGCAACCACTCGTTGCACGCGAAGTTTAAGGAGGACGTCTTGTCTATTCCGCTGCTACAGAAAGTCCGGGTCGGCGCTTACATCATGCGTCAGCATCTGTCCGGTAACAAACGCTACCCGCTCGCCCTGATGCTGGAGCCGCTGTTCCGATGCAATCTCGCCTGCAATGGCTGCGGCAAGATCGACTATCCGGATCCCATCCTGAATCAGCGTCTGTCGCTGAAAGAATGCCTTGAAGCCGTCGACGAGTGCAATGCGCCGGTGGTCTCGATCGCAGGCGGCGAACCGCTGCTGCACAAGGAAATGCCGCAGATCGTGAAGGGCATCATGGCGCGCAAGAAGTTCGTCTACCTGTGCACGAACGCGCTGCTGATGGAAAAGAAGATGGACGACTACGAGCCGAATCCTTACTTCGTCTGGTCGGTTCACCTCGACGGCGATCAGCAGGCACACGATCACTCGGTGTCGCAAGACGGCGTGTACGACAAGGCTGTGGCTGCCATCAAGGAAGCGAAGCGCCGTGGTTTCCGCGTGAACATCAACTGCACGTTGTTCAACGACGCCGTGCCGGAACGCGTCGCTGCGTTCTTCGACACGCTGGGCCCGATGGGCGTGGACGGCATCACCGTCTCGCCGGGTTACGCGTACGAACGCGCGCCGGATCAGCAGCACTTCCTGAACCGCGACAAGACCAAGCACCTGTTCCGCGAAATTTTCAAGCGCGGCAACAACGGCAAGAACTGGTCGTTCAGCCAGTCGAGCATGTTCCTCGACTTCCTGGCCGGCAATCAGACGTACGAATGCACCCCGTGGGGCAACCCGGCGCGGACCGTGTTCGGCTGGCAAAAGCCGTGCTATCTGGTCGGCGAAGGTTACGTGAAAACCTTCAAGGAACTGATGGAAACCACGGACTGGGACAACTACGGCACGGGTAACTACGAAAAGTGCGCGGACTGCATGGTGCACTGCGGTTTCGAAGCGACCGCCGTGATGGATACGGTGACGCATCCGCTGAAGGCGCTGAAGGTTGCGCTGCGCGGTCCGAAGACGTCGGGCGCGTTCACGAAGGACATTCCTTTGGACAAGCAACGTCCGGCCGAATATGTCTTCTCCCGCCACGTCGAGATCAAGCTGGAAGAGATCAAGGTGTCGGGCAAGGGCAAGAAAGTGCAGACGGCGACGGCAGCACACTAAGCGGTCGATGGGGCGGTTTAGCACCGCCTCTGATTGAAGACACAAAAAAGCGCGGTGGGCGTCGAGCCACCGCGCTTTTTTTATGCCTTGGCAAGCCTCACGTCTCACGACATGAGGTTATCAACCCTCACCCAGCGCTACGCGCATTGTGAGCGGTCAAAAACTTGATCAGCCCGTCGATCCCGCCTTTGGAAATCTGATCGGCGAATTGCGTCTGATACACCTGGATCAGCCAGGCGCCCATCATGTTGATGTCGTAGACCTTCCAGCCGGCGGCATCTTTGGTCATGCGGTAGTCGATCGCATCATCGCCGCCATTGCTCAGCACGTGCGATTGCACGACCACGTCTTTGGCGCCGGCCGGCACGTTGACCGGCGCGAACTTGAACTTCACGTCCTGGTCGCGCAGTTGCGACAGCGAGGCCGCATAAGTGCGCGTGAGCAGCAGCGTAAACTGCTCGTACAGTTGCTTTTGCTGGTCGGGCGTCGCGGTGGACCAAGGCTTGCCGACCGCGATCCGCGTGGTGCGCTGAAAGTCCGTGGCCGGCAGGAAGCGCGACTCGACCAGTTGGGTGATCTTCGCCATGTCGCCGCCGCGCGCCTGCGGGTCAGCCTTCATCGCGGCCACGGTGCCCTCGACAGCACTTTTTACCACCGCGTCGGGCGCGCTTTGCGCATATGCCGCAGTGGACACCACCGCCGCAGCCAGAAAAGCAGACAGATAACGTTTCATACGCTCGACAGAACCTGAAAGAAGTAAGCGCCACCGGGCTTGCAAGCACGCGGCGAGAGCAGGATAGACCAGTATACCGAGATTGCGTTCCGCCCCGAAGAGCGTCTGCGGGAGCCGTACTTGCTACCGAACCGGAGAGTGGCCGCTCCGGCTCTGTATACTTGTGCACTTTCGTCAAAAACAACAACCGTGATAAGGCTACGTTCGCCTACATGCTGAAGTCATCTATTGTCCGTCTCGTCGCCTATTCAGTGCGTCATCCGATGAGGATCGTCGCGCTGTCGCTCGTGCTCGCCGTTTTGAGCGGTTTCTACGTCGCCTTTAACTTCAAGATCAACACGGACATCAGTCGTCTCGTCGAGACCGACAAGCAATGGTCGGCGCTCGAACACGCCATGGACGAAGCCTTTCCGGATCGCGGTCAAACCGTGCTGGTGGTCGTCGAAGCGCGCGCGCCGGAATTCGCCGACGCCGCCGCGCAAGCCCTGACCACCGCCCTCAAGGCCGATCCCAAGGAGTTCGTAGCGGTTTCGCAGCCGGCCGGCGGCCCGTTCTTCGAACACAACGGCCTGCTGTTCCCGTCGACTGACGAGGTGATGTCGACCACCTCGCAGCTCGTCCAGTCGCGCCCGCTCGTCAACGCGCTCGCCCACGATCCGAGCCTGGCTGGCCTTGCCGGCACGCTGACCACGAGTCTGTTGCTGCCGCTTCAGCTCGGTCAGGTGAAGCTCGGTGACATGAGCCATCTGCTGTCGCAGAGCGCAACCACGCTCGACCGCGTGCTGGCCGGCCAGCCGGCCGCCTTCTCGTGGCGCGCGCTGGTCGACAAGAGCGCGGCCACCGAGCCGGCGCGCGCCTTCGTCATCGTACAGCCGGTCGTGAACTACGATGCGCTGGAGCCGGGCGCGTCGGCGTCGAAGTCGATCCGCGACACCGCCGCCGCGCTGCACCTCGACTCGCGCTACGGCGCTACCGTCCGTCTGACCGGCGAACAGCCGCTCGCGGACGAAGAGTTCGCTTCGGTCAAGGACGGCGCGGTGCTCAACGGCATCGGCACCTTTATCGTCGTGCTGATCATCTTGTGGCTCGCGCTGCGCTCGGGACGCATGATCGCCGCTGTGTTCATCACGCTGTTCGTCGGGCTCGCGATCACCGCGGCGCTCGGCTTGATGCTGGTGGGCGCGCTCAACATGATTTCGGTCGCGTTCATGGTGCTGTTCGTCGGGCTCGGGGTCGATTTCGGCGTGCAGTTCGGCGTCAAGTATCGTGAGGAGCGCAATCGCGACAACCGCCTCTCCGCTGCGCTGATGCACACGTCGCACAGTATCGGCGTGCCGCTCACGCTCGCCGCGGTCGCGGTCGCGCTGAGCTTCTTCTCGTTCCTGCCGACGGCTTACCGCGGCGTATCTGAGTTGGGCGAGATCGCGGGGGTCGGCATGTTCGTCGCGTACTTCACCAACATGACGCTGCTGCCGGCCCTGCTGAAGATCTTCCGACCGCCGGGCGAAGCCGGTTCGCCGGGCTTCAAGCAACTCGCACCCGTCGACGAGTTTCTCGCCCACCATCGCAAGCCGGTGCTGATCGGTACGCTGATCGTCGTGATCGGCGCCACGCCGTTGCTCACGCATTTGCGTTTCGACTTCAACCCGCTGCATCTGAAGGATCCGCACACGGAGTCGATGGCGACGTTGTTGTCGCTGAAGGATTCGCCGGAGGCTGCGGTCAACAACGTGCATGTGCTGGCGCCGTCGCTCGCCGACGCCGACCGCATGGCCGCACATCTGCGCACGTTGCCGGAAGTGGGCCGCGTCAATACGCTCGACACCTTCGTTCCCGCCGACCAGCAGCAAAAGCTGATGCTGATTGCGAGCGCCGCGCAGCAACTGCTGCCCGCGCTGCAGCAACAGCCCGCGCAACAGGCGACCGACGCCTTGCGCGTCGCCGCGCTCAAGCGCGCGTCGAACCAGCTCTCGCTCGCCGCCGACGATCACCCGGGCCCCGGCGACGCCGAAGCCAAGCATCTGTCGGACACATTGCAGAAGTTAGCCGCCGCCGATGCCGCCACGCGCGACCGCGCCGAAACCGCGCTGTCCGACACGCTGCGCATCGCGCTGAAGCAGTTGGCCAACCTGCTGCAACCCACCGAGATCACCCGCGAGAATCTGCCCAAGGAAATCTCCAAAGGCTGGGTCTCGAAGGACGGCCGCGCCCTCGTCGACATCTCGCCGAAGGTGAAACCCGGCACCGATCCGAACGACGACGTCATGCTCGCGCACTTCGCCCACGCGGTGAAGAAGGCGGAGCCGGGCGCGATCGGCGGGCCGATTTCGATCCTGCATTCGGCCGACACTATCATCAAGGCGTTCCTGCAGGCCGCCGGCTACGCGCTCGTGTCGATTGCGATCCTGCTGTGGGTCGCGCTGCGGCGCGTCGGCGACATGCTGCGCACACTGGTTCCGCTGCTGGTGTCGGCGCTCGTGACGCTCGAGTTGTGCGTGGTATTCGGCATGCCGCTGAACTTTGCGAATATCATCGCTTTGCCGCTGATGCTCGGCGTCGGCGTAGCGTTCAAGATTTACTTCGTGATGGCGTGGCGTCACGGTCAGACCGGCCTCCTTCAGTCGAGCCTGACGCACGCTGTGCTGTTCAGCGCGGCGACCACGGCGACGGCGTTCGGCAGCCTCTGGCTGTCGCATCATCCGGGGACGTCCAGCATGGGGCGCCTGCTGGCGCTCTCGTTGTTTTGCACACTGATCGGCGCAGTGGTGTTTCAACCCGTGTTGATGGGCAAGCCGCGTGCACGTCGCGCGAAGCAAAAAGGAATATAAGCATGAAGCTGCGTAACGCCGCGCTGGCACTCGTCGCCACCGGTTTGATCTCTGGCTGCGCCACCGGCCCCGACCGCAAACCCGGCGACCCGTTCGAACCGGTGAACCGGGTCGTGTTCAATTTCAACGACGGCCTGGATCGCTACGTCGCCGTTCCGGTGGCGAAGGGTTATCAGAAGGTGACGCCGCAGCCGTTGCGCACCGCCGTGAGCAACTTCTTTTCGAATCTCGGCGATCTGGGCAACGCCGCAAACGCGCTGCTGCAGTTGAAAATCACCGATGCGACCGAGGACCTCGTCCGTTTCGCGTTCAATTCGACCTTCGGTTTGGGCGGCCTGCTCGATTGGGCGACGCCGGCCGGGCTGCCCAAGCACCACCAGGATTTCGGCCTGACGCTGGGTCACTGGGGCATTCCGTCGGGCCCGTACCTCGTCCTGCCGCTGTTCGGCCCGAGCACGGTGCGTGACAGCATGGGTCTTATCGTCGACGTGAAGTTCAACCCGCTGAACTACATGGAGCCGGCGGTGCGCAATCCGCTGTACCTGCTGCAGTTCGTGAGCGTGCGCTCCGACCTGCTGGGTGCGTCGGATCTGCTGCAACAGGCCGCGCTGGACAAGTACTCGTTCGTGCGCGACGCCTATACGCAGCAACGCCGCGCGCGTCTGCGCGGCACCGACAACGCAGCGCCGCTGCCGAACTATGACGATCAGGGCGATTCCGGCGCCTCGGAGACACCCGCAGCCGGCGCGCCGGCGGCTGGCGCGCTGCCGAACTACGCCGACCCGGGCGACGCAGCGGAAGCCCCGAATGCGGCCTCTGGCGCTGCCACGGGCGCCCCGGCGGGCGTGCCCAACTACAGCGATCCAGGCGAAACGCCCGCGAGCGGCGCAGCAGGTTCGACGCCGACCGTGCCGGCTGCCACGCCCAACGGCGCTTCAGGCACGGCCGCACCGACACCGCCCGCCGCGCCGGCCGACAGCACACAACCGGCTTCAGCGCCGGTGACGCAATAAGTATTGGGATTTAGACGGGGCGCCCAGAACGGGCGCCCCGTAAAGCCGAACTCGACGCTGGCACAGAACAGGACGAGTTACCGCTTAGCGCGTCGGCGCGCAATGCGCCGCAGCCTGCGTTAGAGCCCATCAATCGGTTCAATGCAGGCTATCCACCTCGGCACGCGGCGCAACCCGCTCTTCTTCGACGGCAACCGCGCCTTGCGACACCGGCCGCGAATCCTCGCGATAGCGGGCAAACGCTTCATCCGCATAGCGAATCCGTGTGCGCCCGTGAGGCGCCGGCTCACCGTTCTCGTCCAGGTTGACGAACACCATCTTCTCGACGGTCAGGATGCTTTTGCGCGTGATCTTGTTGCGCACTTCGCAGCTCAGCGTGATCGAGGTGCGGCCGAAATGCGTGGCCGTCATACCGAGTTCGATGATGTCGCCCTGCCGCGCCGAGCTGACGAAATTGATCTCCGACATGAACTTGGTCACAACGCGTTGATTGTCGAGCTGGCAGATCGCGTAAATCGCGGCTTCTTCGTCGATCCAGCGCAGAAGACTGCCGCCGAACAGCTTGCCGTTGGGGTTCAGATCTTCGGGCTTGACCCACTTTCTGGTGTGGAAATTCATTTGGTACTCCGTGTTCGAGGCACCTAGGCAACCGGCTTAGCGCCGCAGACTAGGGTTAACACTTACATTGTACCAAAGATAAGGGTTTTCCCTAGTTCTGCAATATCTGTTGAATAAAGGGAAGTGCCGCAGCCGCGCGAGCGTTTCAGGCGATGGCCATGCGAAAAGCGCCTGCCTCACCGATCGCTCGCCGCGCCTGGACCAGCGAGAGCCGCGCCGCCCGGGCGTCGACGGCAACCTGGATCAGCGCGCCGAGTTGCGACGGCTGTCGCATCAATTCCCGCAGAATCGGCCCGAGCGCCGTGCTGCCGTCGTCGCGCAGGCCGGCGGTCGCCGCGGAAGGCAGCGTGCGCCACGCCGGATCGACGATCGCGCGGCACACGGCAAACGGCACGCCTTGCGCGGCAGCCTTCGCGCCGGCAATGTGCGACTCCATATCCACCGCCAAGGCACCGTTCGAGCGATGCAGCACGTCCTTGTCGCTCGCGCTCACCAGAGGCGCGGTGACAGCCGCCATGAGGCCGCGCCGCAAACGTGTGGAGAGCGGCCCAGCCGCCAGCGCGGCCGCGAGCCTGTCGGACCATGCCCGATCGGTCTGGAGGCGCCCAAACGGCCCCTCGACGGCATCCGCGACGATCAGCGAGCCCGGCTCCAGGTCCGGCGCCAAACCGCCCGCCGTGCCGAAACTGACGATGCCCGAACAGCCGCGCTCGACCGCCACGCTCAACGCGCGCTCCAGCAGATCGGCGCGCGCCGCGTAGACGACCTCGACGCCTTCGCCTCGGGCGATGCGCGCCTCGAACGCCATGCCCGTCACCACGATCACCGGCAAGGGACTGCGACCGTCATCGGCGGACGGCGGGTTGGGAAGCGGCATCCGTTATATCCCGACCGCGACGCGCGTGAGGCCGTTGCGCTTCAGATGACGGAAGCGCGCCAGCGCCCACAACGGGAAGAACTTGCGATAGCCGTGATAACGCAGATAGAACACGCGCGGGAAACCGGTCGCGGTGAAACGCGTTTCGTCCCACAAACCGTGCTCGCGCTGTTCACGCTCCAGATACGCGACGCCGCGCGCCACCGCTTCGCGATTGACCTCGCCTGCCGCCATCAGGCCCATCAGCGCCCACGCGGTTTGCGACGCCGTGCTCGGCGCGCGCTCGTAGCCGTGGTAGTCGAGCTTGTAGCTCTCGCCGCCCTCGCCCCAGCCGCCGTCGTCGTTCTGGATCGACAGGAGCCACTGCGCCGCGCGCTTTATGCGCGGGTCGTCGTGTGGCAGGCCGGCTGCGTTCAGCGAACACAGCGCGGTCCACGTGCCATAGATGTAGTTCAGGCCCCAGCGGCCATACCAGCTGCCGTCCGATTCCTGCTCCTTCAGGATGTAGTCGAACGCGCGTTGCGCCGGCTCGCTGTTCTGCGGCATTTCGCCGAGTTGCGCGAGCATCGACAGACAGCGGCCCGACACGTCCGCGGTCGGCGGATCGAGCAAGGCGCCGTGATCGGAGAACGGAATGTTGTTCAGGTAGTACTGCGTGTTTTCCGGCTCGAACGCGCCCCAGCCGCCATCGCTGCTCTGCATGCCGACCACCCATTCGCGCGCCCGCGCGATCGCTTCGCGATCGACATCCGATTGCGTCAGCGCCGCCGAGCGTTGCATCGCCATGACGACCACCGCCGTATCGTCGACGTCCGGGTAATGCGCGTTGTTGTACTGGAACGCCCAACCGCCCGGCCGCACATTCGGACGGCGCGAGATCCAGTCGCCGCGCACGTCGAGAATCTGCAGCGGACGCAGCCACGCGAGCCCGCGTTCGGCGGCCTGTTCGGCATGCGCCTCGCCGGTTTCGAGCAGCGCGTGTGCCGCGAGCGACGTATCCCACACCGGCGACAGACACGGCTGGCAATAGGCTTCGTCATCCTTGATGACGAGCAGCTTGTCGATCGACTGGCGAGCAATCGCGCGATTCGGATGATCGGCCGGATAACCGAGCACGTCGTACATCATCACCGAGTTCGCCATCGCGGGGAAAATCGCGCCGAGGCCGTCTTCGCCATTCAGCCGTTCGTCGACGAAAGCCACCGCCGCACGCACCGCGCGCTCGCGCGTGGCCTTCGGGAACAGGCCATCGACGGCGCGCAGCAGCACGTCCACGCCACTGAAAAACCGGAACCAGCCGGCGTGCTGATGCGGCGCCCGATCGCGCGGGCCGGTGTTGACCGGCGCGCCGCGAAACAATTCGTCGATGCGCACGCGGCGCGGGTTGCGCGCCACCGGCCGCTTCGCATTGAGCACGAGCAGCGGCACGATCACCGTACGCGCCCAGTACGACACCTTCGACAGATGGAACGGGAACCACATGGGCAACAGCATGATCTCGACGGGCATCATCGGCACCGCGCGCCACGACACCACGCCGAACAGCGCGAGCAGAATCCGCGTGAAGACGTTCACTGTTTCGGCGCCGCCGTGGGCGAGAATCGCCTCGCGCGCGCGAACCATGTGCTCGGCGTCGGCCGGGTCGCCGATCATTTTCAGTGCGAAATACGCCTTCACGCTGGCGCTGATGTCGAGCGCGCCGTCGGTGAACAGCGGCCAGCCGCCGTCGGGCAACTGGATGCGGCGCAGATAGCGCGCGATCTTCTGTTCCAGCTCCACGTTCGGCGTTTCGCCGAGATAGTGAACCAGCAGCACGTATTCGGCGGGAATCGTCGCGTCGGCTTCGAGTTCGTAGACCCAGTGGCCGTCCGGCTTCTGCGCGGCGAGAATCGCCTCGGTCGCGCGCGTGATCGCGGCGTCGAGCGATGCCGTGGGCGCCTCGCCCGTAACGGCCGGCGCGGGCGCGCTCGGCGCTGCGTCGGCGAAATCGGGCAGGACGGCGTCCAGCGGTTGGGCTTGAGATAAATCGTTCATCGGCGTTCCATCGGTTCATTCAGCAACGTATCCGCGGCCTTCTGGCCGGAGCGGATCGCGCCTTCAATCGTCGCGGGCAGGCCGGTAGCCGTCCAGTCGCCCGCGAGCATCAAGTTATTCCAGCGAGTACGCGCGCCGGGCCGCCGCGTTTCCTGATCCGGCAGCGCGGCGAAGGTCGCACGTTTTTCCACGACGACTTGCCAGGCCGGCATCGGCGCGACCGGCAAGCTGGCCGCCTGCGCCACTTCGGCCCAGACGGTGGCCGCGAGTGCCTCATGCGGCGTGTCCAGCAACCGCTCAGCGCCGTTCACGGTCACCGACAAGCGCCCTTCGAAAGCAAACAGCCACTCGGCCGTGCCGTTGAGCAGCCCGGTGACCTGCGGCAAACCGAATGGCGGCTCAACCGCGAAATGCACGTTGACGGTCGCCGCGAAGCGCGTCGGTGCGCGCAAACCTTGCACGAGCGTCTGCGCGATGTCTGGTGGCACCGCGAGAATCACGGCATGGTTCGCGTCGAGCGCGATGCTTTCGGCGGCGAAATTCAGCGCTTGCACGCGGCGGTTGTCGGCGGCAAAGACGATTCCGTCCAGGCGCGAACCCAGCCTGATCGCCGCGCCGCCATGTTGCAGCAGGCGCAACGCCGGATCGACGAACGCGCTGCCGAGGCCGTTGCGCGCCACCAGCGGCCGGCACGCGAGGCCGCCGGCAAGCAGCGCTTCGCGCACCATGGCGCCCGTCAGTTCCGCCGACGCATCGCGCGGCTCGACGTTCAGCATCGCGTGAAACAGCGGCCGCAGCAGACGGTCCCACAGCGGACCGTTGCAACGCATGCTCTGCGCGACGCTGCGCCCCGGTCTGGCAAACAGAAGCGGCGCGAGCGCCAGATAGTCGCCCGGCCCGGTGTTCGGCACGCGCGCGTTCGGGTCGAAGACCCACCACGGCAGATGTCCCGGCGACAGGCGCACGGTCCAGCGCGCCCGCGTGGCCAGATCCATGAACGGATATTCGGGCTGGGCCGGGCCGACCAGTTCGTCGGCGGCGCCGATCGCCCGCGCGTAGTTGAGCGTCGCGGCATTGCCCGACACCACCATGTGATTGCCGGTGTCGAGCGTCGCGCCCAGCTTGGGGTCGTAGTACGAGCGGCAACGGCCGCCCGCCTGCGCAGCCGCTTCATGCAGCACGACGTGCGCGCCGCGCCGCTGCAGCTGCACTGCGGCGGCCAGGCCGGCAAGGCCTGCGCCGACCACATGTACGAGCTTTTGCATCAGTTCAGAAGAGCGCGTAACGCGCGACGATCCACAACATGCGGAGTTTCGGCTTGCTGACCTTCGTCCGCGGAATGTCGAAGCCGCGCTCCAGCGTCCGTTCGAGCAGCACGCGATACACGCCCGACATGATGCGCGGCGCGCGCACGTGGTTGCGCGGCTCGCGGTCCATGATCGCGTCGGAGGCGGCGAAGTGCTCCTTGGCCCGCTCGGCGAGCGTGGCGCACACGCGCGGCAGCGACGGATCGTCGGCGATCTGCGTGGGATTCGTCACCGCGATGCCTTCGCGCGCCAGCAATTCGTGCGGCAGATAGCAGCGGTTGATGCCGGCGTCTTCGTCGATGTCGCGCAGGATGTTGGTGAGTTGCAGCGCGCGGCCCAGATGATGCGCGAGCAAACGGCCGGGCTCTTCCTGCATCCCGAATATCCTCACCGATAGACGGCCCGCCGCGCTGGCGACCCGGTCGCAATAGAGGTCGAGCGTGTCTTCATCGGGTGCGCAGATGTCTTCGGCGGCGTCCATCGCCATGCCGTCGATCATCGCGTGAAAATCTTCGCGTTGCAGATGAAACGTATGAATGTGCCGCGTCAGCGCGCGCAGCGAAGCGCGCGGCGCGCCGGCATAGCACGCGTCGATATCGGCCCGCCAGCGCTCGAGCGCGGCGACGCGTTCGGCGCGCGGCAGGTCGCTGTCGGCGATATCGTCGACGGCGCGGCAGAAAGCGTAGACCTGATACATCGCATCGCGCTGCGCGGCCGGCAGGATGCGCATGGCGAGATAGAACGAACTGCCGGATGTGGCGGCAGCGGCGTCGATTTCTGTATCGTCCACGACAAGATTGGAAACAGCCAAGACGATCTCCGCTGGAGGCGCCCGCTGAAAGGCGTTCAAGAAGTTTTATGCCTGCCCGCAGGGCCGGCGGCACGCGCGCGCGGACACGCGCGAAACACCCGGCTGGGAGGCCGGAAACGGCAAAAAGTATATCAACGTTTGCGAGATGCCGCAGTTTCGTCGGCGGATATGGGGCCGGAAGGAAGCCTGGCGCGCGTCAGGCAGTGCGCGTCACGGCACGCTCTGTGGCTTACACGGCGTCTCTTGCAAGGCGAAACGCCGCTCCCGTGCGACATCGTCAGACGAACGCGACCGAGCGGTTGCGTCCTTGCCGCTTCGCGCTGTAGAGCGCGGCGTCGGCTTCGTTGATGAGCACGTCGTACGACGCCACGCCGACCCGGGCCGACGCGCCGCCGACGCTCGCCGTCACCGGCACGCTCGTGCCCTGCACTTCAACCGGCGTGTCGGCGATCGTGCAGCGGATCTTTTCCGCGACGCGCATCGCGTCGTCGAGCGGCGTGCAAGGCAGCAGCAATGCGAACTCCTCGCCGCCGAAGCGCCCGAAGGTGTCCTGCGCCCGCACCACCTCGGCGACGCGCTGCGCCATCACGCGCAACACCGTGTCGCCGACACCGTGGCCGAACTGGTCGTTGATTTTCTTGAAGTGATCGAGATCGAACAGCAGCACCGACATGTCGCCGCCGTAGCGCTGCCAGCGCGTGTATTCGCCGCGCAGGCGGGCTTCGAAGAAGCGGCGGTTGGCGATGCCCGTCAGGCCGTCGCGATCGGCGTATTCCTGCAGCTTCGCGACGGCCTCTTCGCGTTCGCGCTGCACGATGCTCACGTGCGTGACGTCGGAAATGGTGACGCACACGGCCACCACTTCGCGCTCACGCATGAGCGGCATGAAGGTGCAGTCCTGCTGCATGAAATCGACGCCGCCGGTAATCGGCCGGTCGTGATCGAACTTGAAGAGATACGGGCGCTGTTCCCACGAACTGAACGCAAAGCTGCCCAGCTGAAACACGCTTTCGATCTTGCGCGACAGCCACACGCGCGGCAATTCCGGAAAATGCGTGTACAGCGACCTGCCGACCACCTGATCCGGCGTCAGTCCGCTGTGATCCTGCATGAAGCGATTCCACATGAGCACGTTCATGTCACGGTCCAGCACGAAGATGCCGAAACCAACACGTTCGACCACCAGATCGCTCAACGAGTCCACGGGCACATTCATAGGCTCGACAACAGCGCGTCGAGCGCCCCGTTCATGTGGCGAATCGATTCCTCGGCCATCAGCATGACGAGGTGCGCGCGGAAACTCTGGTCTTCGAGCGCGAAATTCACTTCGACCAGCAAGGCCACTTCCCATTGCAGCACGCCGGGCTGGAAAACTTCGTCGAGCGTCATGGCTTCGCCGAGCAAACCCGGCGCGGAGAAGATCGGCGTGCGGCCGAGCTGGTCGAGAATGCACGACACGCAGGCGCCGGTCAGCACGTTGGCCACGTCGAACACCAGTTCTGTCTGGCTCACCGCCTCGTAAGTCGAGCGCGAGTACGGATCGCTGACGAGCGCGCACAGTTGCTCGATGCTGTCGCTGCGGCAGATCACCAGCGCCTCGCCCTTGATATCGGAGCGGAAGCCCTGGCGCACCGCGCTCACCGTGTCCTCGATCCCGGTCATCTCCCGCAGCGCCTGCGCCGCCTCGCTGACCGCCACCACCTTCACGCGCGGCACCGACAACTCGATGAACGCATCGAGCAGCCGCGCAAGACGCGTCGCGGCTTGGCCCATCGCCAGATTGGCGACCTCCTGCAGCGCGTCGCGCTGATCTTCGTTGAGGACTGGCTCAGACATACAACCCGTACTCCTTGAGGATGGGTAGTACCGCCTCGGGCGTCACGGGCTTGGCGATGAACGCCGCGGCGCCGAGCGCGCGCACGCGCGACTGGGCCATCGGCTGAACATCGGCGGAGACGACGATGACGAAGGTATTCAGATCCTCGTGCTGCAGCGCTTCCAGCACCTGATAGCCGGTCATGTCCGGCATGGTCAGGTCGAGGAACATGACCGACGCTTTGCCTTCACGATACAGAGCGAGCGCTTCGCGCCCGTTCGATGCGTAAGACACGTCGACCTCCCAGTCCGGCGGCAATGCCTTGGTGAGCACCTTGCGGGCAAGCAACGAATCGTCGGCGATCACAATTGGCAAAGGCATGGGCGGGTCGGAAAGCGGAATTAGCTCATTCGCGTTAACGGCGGATCGAGGCGGATTCTTTAGCGCGAAGTCTGTCGACCAACGGCAAAGTGGGCTGAAGCTTGCTGAAATGCGGATTGCAGGCGAGCGGGGAGCGCACGCGGCGAGGCGCGATGGGCGGAACCGGTGGGCACGCCTGAGAGCGTACGCGCACGGTGGACGACGGCGATGACCGGCATGTTCGAGCCTACCCCGTAGATGAATCCGCGCGGCTTCGTGGATCGGGCTGGTCCCTTGCCGCGCACGTGATTCCGCGAGCGCCTTCCGCCACGCGTGGTACGCGTGGTTTGGCTGGGTGCCCTCGCGGCAGATGCGTCCGAACATGGCGGACGCATTTTTATCATGGCGCCGATTTTCGAAGTAAAACGGCGGAAAGGCAACTCGCCAATTTCACTTTCATTAAAGAGATTTTCCCATTAAATACTATTTATAGAAATGTTTTGGTAGATTCGGAAGGAATTCTCCTGCTTCCATCCTTTTGTGTACGTTTGCGCTTCTCGATTCGTCGCTGTTTTAAAAGCAGACAATTGAGTCGCGGGTCGCGGCGGCCCGACAGTGGCCTCAAGGCGGTCCGTTTGCCGCGGGTAACTTCTACTGCCGCTCCGTGTCTATGCTTCTCGTATGATGCTGACTCCTGGCCTCTGCGTCCCGAACGACCTTCGCTTTATCGACAATGACACCAGACCGGTTCGAACCGCCGCCCGCGAGCCGCCTTGCCGCTAGCCGGCAGAATGAGGCGTTGTTCCCCGCCGTGCCGGAACAGAATTTCCATGTGCGGCGCATTACGCTGATCGCGCTGCTGATCGTGGCGATCGTCCTGCCTTGCGCGTATGTCGCGGCCATGGCCATTAGCGATCTGCGCACGCGCGATGCCGACGCCACCGACATGACGCTGCGCACCGTGCGGATCGCCGAAGAACACGCGCTGAAAGTGTTCGACATGAACGAGACGCTCGACGCGCGCATCGTCGATCTGACCGAGGGACTGGACGACGACGGTATTCGCGCCCGTGAAGCCGCCATTCACGAGAAGCTGCGCGTCATGGGCGGCGGCTATCCGCAAGTGGCCGCCGTGTCGATCTTCGGGCGCGACGGCGCCTTGCTCGCCAGCAGCCGCTACCTGCCGTCGCCGGCCATCTCGGTCGGCGAGCGTGAGGATTTCATCGGCATTCGCGACGGCAAGGATCTCGAGCATGTGTCGAAGGTGATGACGGGACACGTGGCCGGCGAACAGGTGTTCAACATGGGCGTCGAACGGCCCGGCGCCGACGGCTCGTTCGCCGGCGTGGTCTCCGTCGCGCTGCGGCCGAGCTATTTCGACGCGTTCTACCGCGAACTGCTCGGCGGCAACAGCAGCACGCCGATGACCATGAGCCTCGTGCGCACGGACGGTTCGATCCTCGCGCACTATCCGCGCACGCCGCGCGAGCCCAACGCCATGGCCCCGCAAACGCCGTTCGCCGAAGCCCTCGCGCAGGGACGGCGGGCCGGCGTGGTGCGCATGCATTCGAACGTCGACGGCGAAGATCTGATCCTCGCGTTCCGCCACGTCGGCTCGTATCCCGTGTACGTGGTGTGCGGCTATCGTGCCTCGGCGATCTGGGCCGCGTGGTACCGGCACCTCGGCGTGCTGATCCTGTCGATGTTCACGCCGTCCATTGCGCTATGGTGCGTGATCTGGTTGTCGCTGCGCCGCCTCGGCGCCGAACAGGAAGCGTGGGAGCGCTGGCAGGCCGAAGCGTCCATGCGCCGCTCGATCGAATCGGCGTATCGTCAGTCGCGCAAGATGGAGGCCCTGGGCACGCTAGTCGGCAGCGTCGCGCACGATTTCAACAATCTGCTGATGATCCTCTCGGCCAACGTGCAGATCGCGCGGCGGCGCGGCGTAGCGGGTCTGGACCGCGAATTGTCGGCGATGGAGCGGGCGCTCAAGAGCGGCCAGTCGCTTACGCGGCAATTGCTCGGCGTGGCGCGCAAGCAGCCGCTGCGCAACGAGACGCTGTCGCTCGAACGCTGGCTGCCGGCGTGCCGCGAGTTGCTGCGCGCCTCGCTCGGCGCGAAGGTGTCGCTGGTGATCGATATCGGCGTCGAGATCTGGCCGATGCGCGTCGACGTCGCCGAACTGGAGCTGGCGCTCATCAACGTCGCGGTGAACGCGCGCGACGCCATGCCCAACGGCGGGCGCTTCACGGTGCGCGCCACCAACATCCATTTCCGGCACGAAGACGGCTTTCCGCTGACCGGCGACTTCGTGCAACTGTCACTCGAAGATACCGGCGCGGGCATGGCGCCCGACGTGCTCGCGCGCGCCTTCGAACCGCTGTTCACGACCAAGCCGAAAGGCATGGGCACGGGCCTCGGCTTGCCGCAGGTTTTCGCGTTCTGCGAGCGCTCCGGCGGCCTCGCCGCGATCGACAGCGCAGTCGGCGCGGGCACGTCTGTGCGTCTCTATCTGCCGCGCGCCACGGCTGCGCCGGAGGTCGACGGACCGTCGGAATCCGGCACCGAGGAGAGCGGCGCGCCGCCGGGCTTGCGCATTCTGCTGGTCGAGGACAACGAGGAAGTGGCCGCCGGCACCGAAGCCCTGCTTCAGATGATGGGCCATCAGGTCACGTGCGTCTTTAACGCCGACACCGCGCTGCGCCTGTTCGACGACGCCCACGCGCGGCAAGCGCGCACCGGCGAACCGCTGCCGTTCGATCTGGTGCTGTCCGACATTCATATGCCCGGCACCTTGAACGGCATCGATCTGGCCGAGGCGGTGCTCGCATTCGACACCAAACTGCCGGTCATTCTGGTCACCGGCTACGCGGAAGAACTCGATCGGGCGCGCCACGTCGACGTGCGCGTCCTCTCCAAGCCGTTCGATATCGGTTTGCTGGAAGAACTCCTGCAAACGATCCAGCGCGATCTGACGCAGACCGGCGCCGACCCGGCGGCGCATCCGGCGGAGTAAGGCCGGCGCTGGCGGGCGTGGACCCAAGTCTGGCATTTACCGGTGGTTGTAAAAGCGCGGCGGCGGTATGCCGCGCTTTTTTCGCCGACGCCGCGCGCGGGTAGGCGCCAGCAGGCGTGCAGGCCCGCCGCACGGGCCCGGCATGAACGTTGCGGTGTACCGGGGCAGGGAGGGCGGCGCGTTGGCGCGTCGTCCGTTGTGCCTCAATACGTCGGGAGACAGCCATGCGACACACCGTGATTGGTTTATTCGACACCTATGCTCAAGCGGAAGCTGCGCGCGACACGCTTGTCCAAACCGGTTTCGGCCGCGAGACGATCGAATTGCAGGCGAATCCGGAACCGTCGGTTGGTTCCGCGACCGACGAAGTTGCCAGTTCGGGTGTGCTGGCAAATATCGAACGCTTCCTGTCGAGCCTGTTTGCAAGCGGTCCACGTGCGCCGGAAACAGCGCGCTACGCCGAGGCTGTACGCCGCGGCGCCGTGCTGGTGTGCGTCAACGCGGTGAGTGAAGCCCATGCGGACCTCGCTCGCACTACCTTGACGAGACTGGGCGCGACCGACATCGGCGAACGCGCACCCGATTGGGACGCGCCAATCGACGAAACCGGGCGCGAGCATTCTGTCCTCGATGAGCTTGGCATCGGCGCCGTGATGCCCGGCACGCCGCGTACATCGAGCGTGTCGACGCAGGCCGCAGGCGCAGCCGCTGCGGACGCGGCTGCGCCTGCACGGCCTGCCACGATGGCTGAGCCGAGATACATGGTGCCGCCGGGCAGCACCGACGCCGAGCCGTTCGTGCCGCCGCCTCTCAGCGAGCGACCTGTGATGGATCCGGTCAACGAACCGGTGACAGATCCGCTGGTCGGCGACGTGGGCCGTAGCGCGATCGCCGCAGGCTCGATGCCGGGTTCGGGCGCGATCATGCGGCCGTCCGAAGTCGTTTCCGAAGCGGGTCAGCCGACCGCCGGTTTAGGCGCTCAGATGCCGAACGAGTATCTCGAGTACGAGGAAGATTTCCGCGCGCACTACGACGAGCAGTACGCCGCCGAAAACGCACGTTACGAAGACTATGTGCCGGCCTACCGCTATGGCGCGGAGATCGGCAAGGACATGCGCTATCGCGACCAGCCTTGGGACGACGTGGAACCGGAAGCACGGCGCCATTGGGAAAGCACGTCGCCGGACAGCACGTGGGAGCGTTTTAAGCTAGCCGTACGTCACGGCTGGGAGCGGGTGACGGGACATCATCACGTCTGAGCGTGAAAGCGTTCGTGGCGGCAGGCCGTGAGGTCACGGCATGCCGCCGCGTTGAGTCGTTTGATCGGCTCGCTTCTGTACCGCGCTGCTACCAGGCCGGCCGCGTCAAGCAGCGCCCCGGTGCTTGACCCACGCAGCGTAGCGATCGACGAAAGACTGTAGAAACTTGCGCGTACCGTCGTTGAGGATCTCGCCTTTTTCGTTGATGACCGCCGCATCGTGCTTGATGAACACCTCGGGTTGACCGAGCACCGCGACATCGAGATACGCCAGCACATTGCGCAGATGCTGTTGCGCCAACGCCGTGCCGGTCGCGCCCAGCGACGTGCCGATTACGGCGCCGGGTTTGCCGCGCCAGGAATTAGTGCCCCACGGCCGCGAACCCCAATCGAGCGCGTTTTTCAGCACGCCGGGCATGGAGCGGTTGTATTCAGGGGTGACGAACAGCAGGCCGTCGGCCGCTTCAATGCGCTGCTTCAAGTGCTTGCCAGCTTCCGGGTAGTCGGCGTCGTAGTCCTGGCTGTAGAGCGGCAATGAGCCGATATCGATGAATTCGAAGGTGAAGTCCGACGGCGCCAGCGAGATCACGGCTTGCGCCAATTGCCGGTTGAACGACTCTCGACGCAAGCTGCCAACGACGACTGCAATGTGATGGGCCATGATTCGCTTCCTTGTGTGGGGCGCTCGAGGCGCAAAAGGGTACGAACTGTCCATCATAGGCAAAAGCCACGCGGGCGGGGACGGCGGGCGCCAAAATACCGGCGCCGGGACTATTGAGGCAGTACGACGGGGTGGGGCGCGGTGGATAACTTTGATGCGCACAAAAGTTATCCACAGATTCGCTGAATAACCTTGTGGATAACTGGTACTTTTGCCTTGTCAATCAAGCATTCTTTCGGCCTAGGACGTTTTGAGGCAAACGGGTGTTTGCTACTGTCCTGTTCCGACCGAAATCGACGCGTCAGGCATAAATGACCGGTGAGGTGCGCCGCGCGAGCACGTCTAATTGATGGAGGATCGAGCCATGACTTCGAATTACGCAGGTAAATCCCACGACGAAGCGGTCGCTGCTCGCAAGAAGCAAAAGCAGCGGGCACAGGAACAGGCCGGGGGCGAGATGGCCGTCGACGGTACGGAAGCGGACGCCTTGCATAGCAGCGGCGAGTTGTCCGAACGCGGCAAGGAAGTGTGGCGCCACGGTAGCGGCATGGATGGCGGCGGGAAGATTTAGTCGCCGGCAGCGGCGGGGCCTATTGTCTTGCGCCGCCGCACTGCGCCTGGCGTTTGGTGATTTGCGGTGGCGACTTGCCGAGCCACTCAGGCGAGGCGTTGTGCCTTGCTGCCTTGCTGCCTTGGTGCCTTGGTGCCCCTGCGTCACGAGATTGCCTCGCTCCGCATTCAGCGCGTCATTCCGGCACCGCGATGTCGCCATCCACCAATTGCCAGCCGTAGGTTTCGGCGAACGACTGCGCCGCTTCGGCGTCTTCGAAAAAGGGCATGTCGGCGTGCCCCTGGAACGGGTAGATCACGCGTTCGTCGCTCAAGCGGATCACTTTCAGCGTCGGCACAGTGCCGCTCGAAGTACGGCGCGACGACGCCATCACCTGATAGTTCGCGCGGCCCGTGAGCGCCGGAAGATTCGCGCCCTGTGAGCGCCTGGAAGCTTGACTTGCCATTGGCGCGCGCATCAGAGTCCAACGATCGACTGGCCGGCAACCATGCCGTCGATGACCTGCTCTGCGTAGCTGGTTGAAGCAATGCGCGCGTCGCCGGCCGCGCCGAACGGTGAACGACTCGGCACGCGAAACACGCGGCTGCTGGTCATTGTGTCGTCGGTGCCGCGGCGGCAGATTCGCACGGCGGCATCGAAGCCCGAATCGTAGTGGCGGATGCCATCGAGACCGCTCGGCTGGTGCGGATACACCAACGGATAGATCTCAAGACCTCGATAGCTTCTGATCGTATTGCCCATGATGCTCGTCTCCGGTGATGGCTTCCGTGGAACGTGGCTTCGTTGTCGGGCGCAATGCCCGCCAGATCGCGGCGTACCAGCGAAACGTGGTGTTGATCGACGATGTGCGTAAAGAACGGCCGCTTCAATTAGGCCAGGTTGACGACACCGCGGAGCTGCGTAGAAGGAAGGGACCCTGTTCAGTTCAGGGCGCTGTGATGCGAGGCGTTTGCGTCAGGGACCGCGCGCGATGCGCAGGAGAACTGCAAGCTGTTGACCCACTGTAACACGTTAGTAGGGTGAGCATTGAACGCATTTGCGTGCCGGGCGCGAGTGTTGCTTCGGAGTGCCGGGTATTGTTTTCCGCTTGTGTAATGTGCCACTTCCCTTGGGCTGTGTTTTTCTGGATTTTTATTGGCCGAGGGCGTTTGCCGCGTTGATTTGGGCGGTCGTCGCGCTGCGCGGAAGACCTCACGCCAGCATCATGCAGCCGGTCTGATTTTTTGCTTCAAAAGCAAAGGGCGCCACTATCGGCGCCCTTCTTTTTGACTTCTTAAACTTCCTCGTCGACGGGTCCGCGCCCGTCAGCCGCTCAGTTGCCGAAGAACACGTTGCAGTACGACGCCGGGCCGTTGCATTGCGACGGAGCGGCAGCGTGAGCTGCGCCGGAAGCGGCTGCAAACAGGGCGACGGAAGCGATCAGGGCGGAAAGAATGCGTTTCATGGTGCGGCTCCTCAGCGTTTGGTTCGCGATCTGGTGCGATCGATGGACTGAAGAATATCGACTGAGCGTCCACTGAAAAACAGCGAAGACAATAAGACTTTATTTCAAATCCTGAAATAAACCGGTCGGCCGTCTGATGCAATTTCGAGCCTTCATCGGCGATGGACATGCCTTGCGCGGGAGTGCACTTCCAGCACCGCTACTTGGTAATTTCCATTTTCGCAATAATCTATTGTCGTTGTCATAACCACCCGCGCGGTGCGACTAAGCTCATCTGGTCATCGCTTATGGTTGGGCCTATGTTCAATACCGATTCGATTGCGCAAGCGTTCGCGGGAGAATGGCGCACGCGCTCAGCCACAGTGCGAGGAAAACCACCCGCTTATGAATCGCTACGATCCAGGAAAAAACATGCGACAGGCAGGATCGCACCACCGGGGCCGTCCATGGCGCAAGTAGGCGGGCCGGCGCTCGACGATCCTGTCTATCTGACGCAATTGCGGCGCGACCTGGTGCGCTTCGCCCGTTTGCAATTGCGCGATGCCGCCGCCGCGGAAGACGCCGTCCAGGAAGCGCTCGCTGCGGCATGGACGCAAGCCGATCGATTCGCCGCGCAGTCGGAGCACAAGACCTGGGTGTTCGGCATCCTGCGGCACAAACTCGTCGACACCCTGCGCGCCCGGCAACGCACGATCAACCTGTCCGCGCTCGAATCCGAACTCGACGGTGAAGGCTTGCTCGATCGCGAGCTGTTCAAGGACAACGGCCATTGGTCGCGCGAAACCAAGCCGCGCCCGTGGCCGACGCCTGAAACCGTGCTGCGTCAGCAACAGTTCTGGACCTTGTTCGAGATGTGCCTCGAATGCTTGCCCGAGCACATCGGACGCGTGTTCATGATGCGCGAATTCCTCGATCTCGAGACCGAGGCGATTTGTGCCGAATTGCAGATGACCGCCAATCATTGCAGCGTGCTGATCTACCGCGCGCGGCTGCGCTTGCGCACTTGCCTGAGCGAAAAGGGCCTATCCAGCGAGGACGCAAATGGGGAAATGTAAGCACATCACGCGCTTGTTGTCCGACGCGCTCGACCGCTCCTTGACGACCGGCGAGTGGGTCGCGATCCGGCTGCATCTGCCGACCTGCAGTGGCTGCCGCAACTATCGAAAGCAGATCCGTCTGCTGCGCGTGGCGGCGCATACCGTGAGCGGAATCGCGACGCCGGGCGCGGTGAATAGCGACGATTGAAGCGGGCTGCAAGTGCGGCACGCGCGGTGCTTCGCTGTCATGGCGCGTGTGAGCGCGCCACCAGGTCTAGCGCTCGCCGGGCGGCGTGTCCCGATAGCGCTCGAAGAAACGCGCGTGCGACGCTTCGTCGATCGAAACGGGATGCGGCGTGGCGCCGGCCGGATGTTTCTCAAGCTGCGCGCGCGTGCGAATCGGTCGATGCTGGAAATTGCCGCCGCAATTTGGACACACGTTGCGCAGCGTAGTGAGCGCACACACTTCGCAGAAGGTGCACTCGTACGTGCAGATCATGGCATCGGACGCGTTCGGCGGCAGTGACTTGCCGCATCCCTCGCAGGACGGTCTCAGTTCTAGCATGGTGGCTCCGCGTTTTCAGGGAAGCGAACTGCGGGAGCGCAGTTCGCCTGCCGGGCAGTGTAAGCGTCGCCGGCCGTCCGGAATGGACAGCCGCGCGTCAATTCCTGCCAACGCCGCGAGAGCCTGGTGCGCCGTCAAGTCAGCACGGTCCACAACACGAGCGTGAGCGCGAGGCCGACGACGGACACGATTGTCTGCAACACCGACCAGACCAGCACGGTCTGTTTCAATTGCAGGCCGAAATACTCGCGGACCATCCAGAAGCCCGCGTCGTTCACGTGGCAGAAGAACACCGAGCCCGCGCCGATAGCGAGCGCCATCAGCGAATTGTGCGTCGCGCTGAGGCCGGCGACGACCGGTGCGACGATGCCGGCCGTCGTCGTCGTGGCAACCGTCGCCGAGCCGGTCGCCTGACGCAGCGCGACCGCGATCAGCCACGCCAGCAGAATCAGCGGCATGTGGGCGCCGACCGCGATCTTGCCGATGGTCGAGCTGATGCCGGCCACCACGAGCGCCTGCTTGAGACCGCCGCCGGCGCCGATGGTCAGCAGCAGCGCGGCGATCGGCGGCAAGCTCTTGCGCAGAATCCCGCCGACGCGTTCGCGCGCCATGCCCCGCGACCAACCCAGCGCCACCACGGCGAACAGCACGGTAAGGCCGAGCGCGATCAGCGGCTCACCCAGGAAATTCAGCGTGTCGAACAGGAATGTTTCGGGCTGAAGCAGCAGCTTGGCGACCGTGCGCCCTAGCATCAACACGACAGGCAACAGGATCGTGATGAGCGAGATCGCGAAACTCGGCGGCTCGCCGGTGTCTTGCTTGGCGCTGAAGAGCTTGCCCATTTCCTCCGGCTCGACGACGTGCATCCGCTTGGACAACCAGATGCCATACAGCGGACCCGCGAGAATCACGGCGGGAATCGCGACGATCAGGCCGAGGCCCAGAGTCAAGCCGAGATCGGCATGCAGCGCGCTCACCGCGATCAGTGGACCCGGATGCGGCGGCAGGAGGGCGTGCAGCGTGGTCATGCCGGCCAGCGCCGGAATCGCGATGCGCAGGATCGGCTGCTGCGAACGGCGCGCCATCACGAAGATGATCGGCACCATCATCACGAGGCCGACTTCGAAGAAGAGCGGCAAGCCGATGATCAGCGCGACGACCGCCATCATCCACGGCAGCGTGCGGGGCGTGGAGTGTTTGAGAATGGTCGAGACGAGCCGGTCGGCCGCGCCGGATTCCGCCATGAGCGCACCGAGCATGGCGCCGAGCGCAATGATGATGCCGACGTCGCCGAGCAACGCGCCGGCGCCTTTACTGAATGCGCTGGCGACGGCCTCGAGCGGCAAGCCGGCTGAAAAACCCGCGGCAAACGTGCCGACCAGAATCGACAGGAACGGCGCCAGTTTCAGCGCGCTGATGAAAACGATGATCAGTACGAGCCCCAGCACGCACGACAAAATGAGTTGGGTGTCGTGAGATGACCACGGCGCGAGTGTTGTCGTCAGATGCACGGTGTTCCTTTTTTGTCGAATGACTCCGCCGCGGCCGGGCGCGGATGACGAATTGTAGCGGCGGCTGAAGATTCGACGCAGTTAGGCAGGCAAATCGCAGGCCGTCGTGCTTCGTTTCATTCGCGTGATTTGCTTATGCGAATTTATCGGTTCGTCCAGGCTTGCAGACGAATTATCGTCGGAGCCAATCGGTCCGTTTTGCGTCCGTCATTTTTACGAGCCCTCTCATGTCACGTCATCCGCTGCTCACGCGCCGCGCGTTCATTGCCGGCGTGGGCGCAACGCTCGCCGCCGCCACGCTGCCTGCCATCTCCACGTCCGCTTTTGCCGCCGAGGCGCACGCCAAGGAATTCCGCATCGGTTATCAGAAAGCCGCCAATACGCTCGTGTTGATGAAGGCGCACGGTACGCTCGAAAAACGGCTCGCGCCGCTCGGCATCACAGTCAAATGGACCGAGTTTCCTGCCGGACCGCAGTTGCTGGAAGGACTGAATGTCGGCGCCATCGACTTCGGCTATGTAGGCGAGGCGCCGCCCGTGTTCGCGCAGGCCGCCGGCGCGAACTTCGTCTACGTCGCCTATGAGGTCCCGACGCCGCACGCCGAAGGCATCCTCGTGCATCAGAATGCGCCGATTAAAACTCTGGCCGATCTGAAGGGCAAGAAAATCGCCTTCAACAAAGGCTCGGATGTTCACTGGTTCCTGGTCGCCGCGCTGCAGAAAGCCGGCGTGAAGTACAGCGAGATTCAGCCGGTCTATCTGGCGCCCGCCGATGCGCGCGCCGCCTTCGAACGCGGTTCGATCGATGCATGGGCGATCTGGGATCCGTTCCTCGAAGCGGCGAAGCGGCAGTCGAACGCGCGCTTGCTCGCGGATGCCGACGGCATCGTGAGCCATCACCAGTTCTTCCTGAGCGCACGGTCGTTTGCGGAACAGAACGCCGATGTGCTCGCGATCACGATGGACGAAGTGGGCAAAGAAGGCGCGTGGGTGCGAGGGCATTACAGCGAGGCCGCCGCGCAGCTCGCGCCGATTCAGGGGCTCGACGCGGGCGTGATCGAAGCGGGTTTGCGGCACTACGCGCACGTGTACAAACCTGTCGATGCGAACGTACTCGCGGAACAGCAACGTATCGCCGATACATTCAGCGAGTTGCGCATCATCCCGACGAAGATCGTTACCAAGGATGCGGCGTTGCCGGGTAGCAAGGTCTAGATTTGCACGTTGGCCTTCATATATCCAGCTTCGAGTTGAGCACCTTGCTACGCCATTCAGGCGAATAGCGCGGCGACGTTTTCCGGCGGGCGGCCGATTACGGCTCGCCCGTTTCGCACGACGATCGGCCGTTGCAGAAGAATCGGATGTTTCGCCAATGCTTCGTATAACTGAGTGTCAGTCAAGGCGGTGTCGGAAAGTTGGAGTTCCTTGTATTCGGCTTCGGTGTCGCGAATCATTTCACGGACGGTGCAGCCTAGTTGGGCGTTGAGTTGCTTGAGTTGTTCGACCGTGAGTGGATGCTTCAGGTATTCGACGATTTCTGTGGCTTCGTTTGCGCTGTTGTAGGTGGTGGTGATTAGCTCACATGTGGCACGCGATTTTGAGCAACGGGGGTTGTGGTAGATCGTGATCATGGTTTTTTGGGGGTGATGGGTGGCTTGCGACTGCATGTGTGCTGCGGTCGGCGGGGTGGGTTTTCACTTGAGTGATTTTAACGGGTGGGGAGTTGGCAGGGCGAGGCTTGTTGCAGAGCTTTGGTATTGGCGGAGTCGGGCGGTGCGCGGTGGATGCGGATTCACAAGGGGTAAGGTGCTTTCGAAATCGTGTGACGCGCATGGTGGTCGCGTTCGGCCAAATTTTCCGGATTGATGAGGTATTTTTCTGTTCGGCTCGCCAGCGAATTTATTGCGCGTTTGCCAAATGGTGTTGGACGCGATGGACCTTGTTGGGTCTTTATGAATCACCTGCCCTGCGGTGCGTGAACGCGGCCTCGTGGGCTCGTGGGCTCGTGGGCTCGTGGGCTCGTGGGCTCGTGGGCTCGTGGGCTCGTGGGCTCGTGGGCTCGTGGGCTCGTGGGCTCGTGGGCTCGTGGGCTCGTGGGCTCGTGGGCTCGTGGGCTCGTGGGCTCGATTAAGATCGAACTCCGTGCAGCGTGAGTCTTTTGGGCTGCAGATGCTCTGAGCAAAGGGGCTTGGCTGAGACGTTGGTTAAGTGTTGGGCCATCAATCCTGTTGTTAGTGGCTATGGTCCACGCTTTATGCGCATAAAGCGGCGGGGCTGATCGTCCGCTATAGCCCAACCGCGCAAAGCGTCGCTGTTTGCAGCCCGCGGACGCAGTGTCCAACGCCCCCACCGTCGAGGCCGAGAATGGGGGCCATCGCGGCGGCTCCTCGGCTCTCGGCTCGCTCACCGCTTCGACGCAGTGAGCTACTAGCCGGCTCTCTCTGGCAAACAATCGTCACAGAAGAGCCTGCTGCGGGGAGTTTATGCGCATAAATCTCGCGGCTATTTCCGTCGACCTGTCACGCGTTGGCCGCTAGCGCATGTCGCGTTGTCGGCAAAGCCCGCGTTGACACATACAGCGATCCGGGCACGGCACGAAGGCATTCGAATTGGCGTCGTCCTATCTAAACCGCTTGAGCGCTTTCAGCGCTGACGCGGCTATTAATCCACGGCCACTCGCAACCATTACAGCGCGGCGCATCGACCAAACTCGGCGGCCGCGACGTGTCGCCCCCGCAGCATCCCTCAATCGTCACAGCGTCCCAATCACCGCGCCTCCATCCTTTATGCGCATAAACCTATCCCGAACGGCTAATCCTTCTCGCGTTTACACAAAAACGATTGAAATACAAATTCATCCAGGTAAAATCCATCTGCGTCTAAAAAGAGGAGGTGAAGATTGGCTGCAGAAATCATCGCGGTAACTCAGCAGAAGGGCGGGGTCGGGAAGAGCACAATCGCGATGCACCTCGGCGCTGCGTTTCATGAGAAAGGCAAGCGCGTCCTCGTCGTAGACGCAGACGGTCAAAACACGCTGATCCACTGGGCCAGTGCATCATCAGACGGCGACACCGGTATCCCCTTTCCAGTCGTCAACCTCTCCGAAGCAGGCAGCCAGATCCATCGCGAGATCAAGAAGTTCGTGTCTGACTACGACATCATCGTCGTCGACTGCCCGCCTTCTATCACCGAGAAAGTCTCCGGCGTCGTCCTTCTCGCCGCAAGCGTCGCGGTGATCCCGACATCGTCGTCGCCCGCCGACTATTGGTCGAGTATCGGATTGGTGAAGCTCGTCCAGCAGGCTCAGGTCATGAATGAAGACCTGCGCGCGGTCTTCCTGCTCAATAAGACCGAGGAGAAACGGATGCTGACGCGCGAACTGAAGCGCGCGTTGGAAGAGCTCGGGTTCCCGCTGCTCAAGACACAGATCCCAACACGCGAGGCCTACAAGCAGGCCATGGCGTTAGGGCAAACAGTGCTTCAGATGAATGATCGCGGCGCCAAGCTGGCCGCCATCGAAGTACGGGCGTGCGCGAATGAGATCGCCGCCTTGCTCCCGTGAAATTTATGCGCATAAAGGACCCTGAATGAAACCCTCCCAATTCGCCAAAGGCTTTCAAGCACGTCCTGACACAACCAGCAGCGAAAAGCGAACCGCGCTCGATCGGCTGAACGCTATCGACGGCCTGGTCAAGAATGATCCGAAGAGTAGCGAGACGGTGAGGCGTTCCATCGCGCCCGTCATGCCGTCGCAGAGCATCGCCGAAATCGACGCCGCTGACACGGCCAATGAATCGGCGGCCTACCGCACATGGCGGAACGAGCACGGCTACAGGCCGGGCCAGGTCATCGAGTTGGCGCTCAAGACGATCAAGCCGAGCCCCTTCAATCCGCGGCACTTCTATCTGAAGTCGTCGATTGCCGAACTCGCAGTCAATCTGGCAAAGCAGGGGCAGCAGCAGGCGATTCACGTCATCCCGGATTACGACAATCCCGGCACCTACTACGTCAGCGACGGCGGACGACGAGTGCGGGCCCTGAAAGAAGCGAACAAGGAAACGGTGAAGGCGATCGTCATCGATCTGCCGATCGGTATCCAGAGCTACAAGCTCGGCTACGACCTCAACGTCCAACGCGATTCGCAGACGGTGTTCGACAACGCGGTCGTATGGAAACGCTTTCTCGACGACCGGCATTTCCAGAGTCAGAAGGAACTTGCCGAACACCTCGGGCTAGACGAGTCGACCGTTACGGTCGCCTTGTCGATCGCCAAATTGCCTGAGGTCGTCATGCACGAGATGGTCGCGCGATCGGACCGCTTCGGCTCGAACATGGCGTATCAGGTGGGTCGTTATCACACTGCCCGCGGCGCCGACGCAACGCTGCGTCTGATCAACAAGATCCTCTCGGACGATCTGAGTACGCGGCAAGTCGCGGACATCGTCAAGGGAAGAGCGACCGCCCAGGAAAGCACCAAACCTGCGGGCCGGCAACGCTACGCGCAGCGCCTGGAAATCAAACTCGACGGTGTTTCCGTCGGCGATCTTAAATCGTATGGGGATGATCGAATCGAACTGCGCCTGAAGGGGCTCACGCGTGAAAAGCGTGACGACATCCTTCGCCAGATTGAAAAGATGTTGAAGTAGGAAAGACTGGTATAGAGAGGGGGCGGGGCAGCAGCCGGTAGCCGCACCCCGCTCAGTGACTACGCCGCGCGCGACTGGCTCAGCGTGAAGGCAAGCAGATCACCATCGGTAGGCTCGCCCCAGGTCTTGCGAGCCAGCCAATCGAAGAATGCCGTTTCGACGATCTTCGAATCCAGCCCGCGACGGCGCCAGTCGTCGCGCATGTGCGTGCCGAGTCCCGGTAATTCATCTTCTTCAAACGACTGCCGCGCGATGTCCCGCTCGGACTCACCTTGTTCGTCATACAACTCGCGCGCTTCCTTGCGGCGATACGCCGAGTACTCGCCAAGCAGGCGCGCCTTGAGGTCGTCGGCCGGCGCGGCAACCGCGGCCTTGCCGCCACTACCGGACGGCAGCGCTTCGACCGGCGGCGCGTAACCTTTCTTCAACGCATCCTTGAACAACGCCGGCGCACTGCGCACCGCCGGCAACGACGTGCTGCGCATGCGTTGCTCGGTCATCTGGAGCGCGGCGCGAATGCGATTTTCTTCGCTGTCGGCGTAGAGTGTTTGCGCTTCCTTCAGCGGGATGCCGATCTTCACCATCCTGTCGACCAGCGTGCTGTCGAACACGTTCGGATGTTCGTCGAGCGCGAGCATCGGCTGCTTGCGTTCGGTCACGCGGAACTGGATCTCGGCGACCCGTCGCCCTTCGCGATGTTCGATCAATTCGACGAAAATGTTGGTGACGGCGTTGACCTCGGCGATGGCCGGGCGCAAGTAATCACGCTTGAAGTACTTGTATTCGCGCTTCGCTTCATCGCCCGCTTCCGTGTCCGGCGTGCCGGAGAGGATAGGGCGCCACCATTCCCACGTCTCACGCATCGTCAGATGGCTCGGGTTGGTCAGGTAGCGCACGCAAATCTCGTACAGCGCAAGACCCGCGCTACTGCGCAACTGGCTCTGGAACTGGAGACTCAGGCGGGCGTATTGGACCGGATCGAGCAGCTTTTTCTTGATCTTCGGCGCAAACGAGAATTCCACCCAGACACGGCGAGTGGTCGGGTCTTCGAGAATTTCCGCGTCTGCAATCAGCGTGGAAATACCCCATTTCCGGCCTGGCTTCTGACTGGACGTGCCGGTGCTCCATTCAACCTGCACCGACACCATGCGCCGCAAGTGCTCCTTGACGAGCGCGGTGTCGTTGGAATCAAACGCGGAGTTCGCGACGATGTCGGACAGCAAGGCCCGATACGTGTCGCCGGATTCGTCCGCTTGCTGAGCCACGGCCAGGAGCACGTTGAACAGCTTACGGGTAAGGAGCGTGATTTTGCCGCTTTTGGGCTGAATCGCGATCGCCTCGACGGCTTTGCGCAATTCGGCCGAGCTCGGGCTGACTACGTCGGTCTTCTTCGCGCGCTTCGTGGCCAT